>JBLFWS010000206.1:0-5937 GCA_047611865.1 Chlamydiales bacterium | reverse complement strand
CCAACCTAAACCTAATTGAACGTGCATGGAAATTTATTAAGAAAAAGGCTTTGAATAATCGCTCATTTGATAGCTTTGCGAATTTTCAGAATTCAATTAACCAATGCATTGATGGATTTACGACCTGCCACAAGGAAGAACTCAAAAGCCTTCTGACTTTCAATTTTCAGATCTTCTGAAATTGAAAGTTTATGGCCGATCGTGGTATAGAATCTTCGAGATAGTTATCTACTTTCTCTTTAATCTCTTTATATTTTCCAGTTATTTGGATTTTTATTGTTTCGCTAAGATCTCCTTGCAAATGCCTCATTGTATCAATCAAGCTTTGCATAATTATTTTACTAAAGCGACGTCTCTTCCAAGGGTAAATGGCCTTTTCCAAAACCCCTTGACTTAAGGCGTACCCCCATCCTATCAATGCAACACTCAAGGCTAAGTACCTTTCCGCTTCTTCGAACATCTCCTCATCTTCGTGATCTTCAAAATCTTCACGAAGTTCATTGATGGAATCCCGCATCAAATTATGGACAAATTCTAACTACTCAATACTTTCATCATTACTAGAGTAGAGCTCTATGGTAAGCTCCATGAGTCCCTCAAGGTAATCAACCCTCTGCTCCAAGTCTTCCAGAGAGTCTAAGGAAAAATTAGATAATAAACTTCTCGCGATATCTACTTGTTCTTCCTCACCTTCAAGCTACCTTTTATTCAAAGGCAGATCATTTTCCTCACCCAAAAACATATTCTCTACAAAAGGATTAAATCCTGACAAAGTTTCACCTTGTTCCCCAGTTGCCTCTGAACCCGCAGGGACATTTTGAGGATCATAAGGAACAGGTACTCCCTGGACACAACTCACCCCTGCAAGAAGCATCGATACCAGAAATGTCATACCCAAATAACTCGTTGAAGAAAGAGATGAGAAGCGCCTTCCGTTAAATACGTTCCCTCTTTGAGTTTCGAAATGCCGCGACTGCTTGGGAACAGGGGTTTCGACTCTAGCTTTCTCTTGATTTCGTTTTACTTCCATTTGATAACTGTACCAAGACATATTTCGCTGTGATTTTATGATCGTTTCGATCGAGATGCATAAAAGACTCCAAAAAAAAATCAAGGTAATGGCCGGAGAGTACACTTCAAAGTCTTTTTCGTTAAGAAATTCTATATCTTAGGATAATTCCTTGACCACTCCTACTATATGACCTAAAATCGATTCATCATTCATACTCTCAAGCATTGCGGTTCGATCATCATGGAAACTTACTGGGAAGAGTTATTTACTATAGCCACCATCGTTCTGCTGGGAGCTATGAGTCCAGGACCTGATTGGGCTATCGTCACAAAATACTCATTAAATGTTTCAAGAACTGCCGGACTGATGGCTACATTAGGCATCGCTGTTGGCATCTTACTACACATGACCTATTGTCTTTTGGGTGTAGGAATACTCATTTCTCAATCCCCATTCCTTTTTAACATCATTAAGGTGGTGGGTGGTCTGTACCTTTGCTATATCGGATATAAAGGACTTCGGGCAAAAGCCGTCGACCTAAAAAAACTGAGTGCTTCCCAGACCGTAACTCCCAGTCATTGGGAAGCTTTTAAAGTAGGCGTAGTCACCAACGCTTTAAATCCCAAGGCGACTCTATTCTTTTTAAGTCTCTTTTCTCTCGTAATTGACCCAGGCACTCCTCTTTGGGTTCTTCTAATCTACGTAGCTGTAATCTTCATAATTACTATATTATGGTTTGGGACACTGTCCTTTCTTCTTTCGGCTGAAGCTTGTCGGTCTAGAATCGTAAACGTGTCTCATTGGGTCGAAAGAGGGCTCGGAATCATACTCATTTGTCTTGGAGTATATCTAGCAATTTTAGATTAAGCCGTTATCTATTCCCCTTTTCCCTGCTCAGATCAAAACTATCCATGTTTAAGCTAATTTTCAGTCTTATTTATTAAAATATTTATTAATCATTAAACTATTATTTAAAATCCCTTTAAATAAAAACTTAACTTTACCACAAACAACCTTTTATTTTAAAAAATCAGTAAAAAAGGTAGTAATGTGTTGTCTTTTAATAAAAACAATAAAGTCGGGATAGATAACTCAGTTAACTTCTATGACCTTTCTATGGAAAAGCCCAAAAGCTCTTCAAGAAATGGAATAATCTGAAAAATTCCCTGAGTATCAAGACCATGGAAGTCCATAAGACAATTCAGAAGAGAGGAGCTCAAAAACTGAAGTCTGCTAGCCAGCTCCAGGGGAAATTCCGTAGTGCCAGAGATACAGCCGGTCAAAACGTACACAAACGTGCCCCCAAAGGTTTTCATTCAGCTGAAACCATCGCTCACATTAAAGAAGAAGATCGCCTACCGAGAAAAGTGCGTAAACTTCTAGTGGGAAGCGCCCTCTCTAGTCCAATTGTGACCGCAAAACTTATCTATTACATCCCTGCAGGCACGATTTATACCCTAGTACACCCCTCCAATGCCTGGAAGACAGTCAACGAAAAAGTCCCCGCAATCTTAGAGGAAATGAAAGACCCTAAGTTCTCCGGCAGAATCGCAGGTGGCCTAGCAGGAGATGGTCTAACACAACTTGCTTACCGTGACGTCCCTGTAGCCTGTACTTTATTTCTTAGTTCAGGATTTCTGACTCTGGGAAGTATAACAGCTAGCAAAACCAGAGAATTCAAAGCCTGTGCAATGCGAAGAAGTATGCCTACACATCTACAAAGTGAAAGAAAACAACTCGATGAAAAAATCTTAAAATACGACCCGGTTAGTGTCCTTTATGGATTTAAAGAAGGCGTTCTTCCAGGTGCCATGGGAGCTGTATTTGCCCATACAACTCTAGGTGGAGTTTTCACGGAGAACACCCGGAAATTCCAGGAGAATCCACCCACTCTACCCTTAATTTTCCTAGCGTTACAGAATTTTTCGAAATTGAGTTCGAAGGCAACGAAGAATAGAAACATCTCTTTTTTAGAATTAATAATAAGGCAAGGCAATGGCTATTTTTAATAAACCCCTTTTCAATTCTGAAGTGCGACACTTAGGCTGCCTCACGAAGGTAGCTAAAAACCTCTATCGGTGTTGCAAAGTCTAGCACTTTTCTTGATCGATTATTAAGTAATAACTCAACCTTCTCGACCTTTTCTTCTGTAATCTCATCAAACCGCTTAGATTTTGGGAAATACTGTCGTACAAGGCCATTGGCATGCTCGTTGAGCCCTCTTTCCCAAGAGTGGTATGGTTTGGCAAAATAGAACTCTGCTTTTAGTAGTTCACTGATTTCTTGATGCTTAGCAAATTCTTTCACTGGCTCAAGTCGTTCGATCAGTGCTTCTTTTACTTCTTGAGCTGACTTTCTAGAAACCTTGATAAGTTTTGTTAATTTTGAGGCCCTATCTACCATTGAGACTATTGCCCCACTTTTCTCTGTTCCAATGATCAGATCAAGTCCCCAATCCCCAAGGCAAACTTCTCCCTCTACAACTAACGGACGTTCATCAATATCTATGCGATTAGGAATACAGCCTCTTCCCGCCATACCCTTACTTCGTTTATTATATTTCTTACCGCTATGACGAAGGTTCTTATACAAAAGTCCCTTGTTGAGCTTATCCTTCCAAATGTATTGATAGATGGTTTCATGGCTAACAGAGACCAAACCTAACTTCTTAAGCCATACTGATATCTGTACTGGACTCCACTGCAAAGCTAACTTTTCCTCAATTGTGGAAGTCATTATTGCTGTCATCTTAGGCTTATTCTCACTTGCTATTTTTCTCCTTTCCAATGCCTTCTCATTTGCCTGATGATAGCGGTAACCTCGTTTTCCTATATTCCTATTCAGTTCCCTATAAATAGTAGATCGGTGAATTCTAAGTTCTTTAGCAATTTGTGCTGCAGAATCTCCTCTTTTCTTTAAGGTGTAGAGCTGACATCTTGAATCTCTGGTCAGCTGATGGTAGTCCTTAGACATATTTCCTCCTCGGGTATTTGTGGTAAAATCACCGTAGAGGTTTTAGCCATCTCTGACCATTTTATTTTTTAACTATTTGTCGCACTTCGCATTTGAAAGGGGCTTTATTAAAAATAGCCATGCCTTTACCTTGATGTTTTGATTTCTTTTGGAGTCTTTTATGCATTTCGATCGAAACGATCATAAATCACAGCGAAATATGCCTTGGTACATTTATCAAATGGAAGTAAAACGAAATCAAGAGAAAGCTAGAGTCGAAACCCCTGTTCCCAAGCAGTCGCAGCATTTCGAAACTCAAAGAGGGAACGTGTTTAACGGAAGGCGCTTCTCATCTCTTTCTTCAACGAGTTATTGGGGTATGACATTTCTGGTATCGATGCTTCTTGCAGGGCTGAGTTGTGTCCAGGGAGTGCCTGTTCCTTATGATCCTCAAAATGTCCCTGCGGGTTCAGAGGCGACTGGGGAAATTGGGGAACAAGGTGGAATTTTGTCAGGATTTAATCCTTTTGTAGAGAATATGTTTTTGGATGAGGAAAATGATCTGCCTTTGAATAAAATGCAGCTTGAAGGTGAGGTAGAACAAGTTGGTATTACGAGAAATCTATTGTCTAATTCCAGCTTAGACTCTCTGGAAGATTTGGAACAGAGGGTTGATCACCTTGAGGGACTCATGGAGCTCACCATAGAGCTCTACTCTAGTAATGATGAAAGTATTGAGCAGTTAGAATTTGTCCATAATTTGATGCGGGATTCCATCAATGAACTTCGTGAAGATTTTGAAGATCACGAAGATGAGGAGATATTCGAAGAAGCGGAAACGTACTTAGCCTTGAGTGTTGCATTGATCGGAGGGGGTTACGCCTTAAGTCAAGGGGTTTTGGAAAAGGCCATTTACCCTTGGAAGAGGCGTCGCTTTAGTAAAATGATTAAGCAAAGCTTGAGTGATACAATGAGGCAATTGCGCGGAGATCTTAGCGAAACAATAAAAATTCAGATAACGGGAAAATATAAGGAGATTAAAGAGAGTGTGGATAACTATCTTGAAGATGCTAGGCCAACAACAGCTTTTAAGAGACTAATGCTTGAAGCTGTATCTTTGGAGAAAAAAGTTATTTTTCTAAACAAGGTGGATCGAAGGCTGAAAAATTTAGTGCGAGCTATTCAAAACAGTACTTCTCTCAATGAAAAAGATAAGAAAAAACACCTTAAGGAATTGAAAATACTGAAGAAGACGTTTTATGGCTTGCTTGATACAGACATAGGTGCTGAAGAAGAGTTTTTGTCACATTTGGACATGGTTCAATTTAAGGTAAGACTTTTCCTAAGCCTATAGGCTGTCTGAGAAAAATCTCGGATGACTTAAGAGAAGCGAAGGAATTTGTGCTTATGTAACTGAGTCATCCCCGATCTTCTAAAAATGCAGGGTATTAAAATTGATAAACGTTTTGTTCTTTGCTTATATTGGAGAGGTGCCACTACCGTGGCACAGAATCTTTTTTTCCTATCCCCGAGCTAAAGCACGGGGCTATCAAGTGGGAAGACCACTACCGTGGCCTTAAGAAAAAATCACCTATACACCCTTCTCCAACAAAGAAATGAAATTATCCCATGAATAAGCCGGCTATGGATAACTCCTAATAGCCACGGTAGTGGCTCTGTCTCCAAATAGCCCTGTGCTTTAGCTCAGGGGATGAACGATACACATTTCGTGCCACAGTAGTGCCACCTCTCCAATACTTCAAGAACAGGTAGCTTAAGCATAGCTATATTTTTCTCGATTTAGCCTTCGCAATTTTGGCAATTAGACATATTCTAACGGCGTGATCCCACAACCCTTTTTATTACCTAAAAAAGCCTCTTTCTGAACCATCCCCACATTTGAAAGCGTTAGAGAGATGCTGTGAAGTAAGAGTGGGCCCTTTCAACTGCGAAGTGCGACAAATAGTTAAAAA
>JBLFWS010000205.1:0-5942 GCA_047611865.1 Chlamydiales bacterium | reverse complement strand
TTTTCACTGCTTAAAAACCGTATCGCATCTGGAAATACCAACTATCTTGGAATTTGTGCAGGAGGAAACCTTGGCTGTCAAAATATAAACATTAAGTACAGGAACTCTTACGCTGTGATCGTCGATAATGACCCTGCTCACCCCGTTAGAACCCTGGATTTATTAGCCGTTAAAGCCTTTGCACCCACTTATTCAGATGTGGGCAAAGAAGGCAAAATGGCAAGAATATCTGACAGATATTCAAATGATCCCTATTATGTCTACTGGAATCAAGGAAGTAATTTTTCAACAAGGCAGAGAGATGTCGAGATTCTTGCCACTTATGATGACGTCCTAGATAAGCCTGCTGCAGTTGTCCATGGGAAATACGGACTAGGGCATGTGATCTTAACTGCCGTTCATCCAGAAGTCGATTCAGAAGCTATCCATTTGCTAATGCCTGAGGAAAGCTGCCGTAATGTTACTGATTCAATGCCTGAGGAAGAACTTGCAGTCTCTCAAGATAGGCAAACTCTACTTCTCAGTTCTATCTTTGAAAAACTGGGTATCAGGGCAATCGCATCATAATAATTTATTGACCTTCTCACGACAGTAAGCTCCGGGATTCAAAAAAACATCCCAAATTTAATAGTGTTTTGGTGGTGACGCAGCTACCGCAGCTCTATTTTTTAATTTACTTGCTATACCGGGCCTTGCTCGCAAGCTCGCTACGACCCGGCATAATGGTAAGAAAAAAATGTGAGCACCAGCAGGTGCGGCACTCACTCAGAATTTATAATGGCAGACAGCTATTCCAAGTTATACTATCGCTTAAAAGATTTAGCTTCTAATAAATATCGAAAAACTCTTTTAAAATATTGTCTATAATGCGATTGCCCTGACTGGCCATACCAAAGATTGAGATATAATCGTTAATCTATTAGTATATAACCCTTTAATAATCTCACACCAATATACTATACCTTCTATTGTTCCAATCCACGACATGCAATGATCCATCTGTCTTAATGGAATTACAGCTATTGAAAGTAAGCACTGTATCATTACAATTTATGTCTATACCAAAAAAAAACAAGAATTGCTTTTTGTTCTGATCTTTATCCGACTGTTAAAGCTCATAAATCTGACTTACTTGCTTAAGTATGCTGAAATTTATAACCTCAACAGCACAAAAAAATCTCTGGCCCAGAATTCCAATTCTTAAACTTGTCTCGCCATAAATGGAAGGAAGTCACTTTCACAGATAATCATAGAATTATAACTACCTGCTAGACCTAAAGATTTCTTTAAAAGTTCTTTTAAAAGAAATTGGATCAGTATCAACTTCTATGACACTGATCCAATTGAACACAGGAACTTTAAATTACCCGCTAGCTTCTATCTAACAAGTTTCTTTAAAGAACTACTTCACTAGGATTCTGAGATTGACTAGCCACTGCTTCTACATAAGCATTCCATAGTTCTTGCTCAACTCGTCCTTGTCTAACAGAAGAAACCAATTCTCTTTTAGCATGACCCAAAGACTTCTTTGGAGTAAGCTTGGCAACCATTTCTTTGTCCCCTGCAAGACGTGCGATGCTGAGCATGCGGTCCAGGTCATTTTTACTCAATACAATCTGATTGCTCTTCTTTCTAGAACCTCTAGGAGCTCTACGCTTTGGGATTACCTTTGCAGGGCTTTCCACACTTGTCACAAAGGTGCTAATCAAGTCCACAAGCTGTGCTGGATCTTCAGTTTTCATCTTTCTCATTGTAAAATGATGGATGTAACCTCCGGTATCTACTGGCAAGAACTTACATAAATCATTTTCTTTTCTGCCACCAACTTTTTGGATTGCATCTTTAATGAGTTTCTCGAGTCTTCCCTCAAATTCACTAGAATTTATGGAAATACTTTCTTGCTGTTTTCTTGTTTGAACCATTTTCGCTATCCCTTTACTTTGAATCCGACATTAATATTTCAGAAAGTTTAGTTAAAATATACAGAAAAGTTTATGAATCATCAAGTAATTATTCGGTAAAGTTTCGAATTCCGCCCGAATTAAGTCCTCGCGAGTCTTTTAAGTGCCTTTTCTGAAACTCCATTTTTCTCTGCCTCCCTAGAACTAAAATTTTCTAAAGAGATCATTGAACCTGTTATTCTTTGGTACGAGCCACATTAGAGAATTAATTATTTAAAATAAACCACATATTGAATTTTCTTAAATTAAGTTATTCGCCCCTCTCTTGGAAAGCGCTCTGTTTTTCTTTCTCTCTCTCGTATTTTTATTCTTCTTAATTGCTGATCTCCGCTCTTTTTCCTATTGAGGTATAGCTGTTTTGTTTCAGTTCATGACTAAAATCAGTAATATCTGGAGAATAGGCTCTCTCTGTAGAGCTATCAAGGGAAGTATTAAATACGAAGCGAGCTATGCCGTGTATTAAAATTTGAGAATGTATACCAGATACGGCCCTCTTTAAATCCATCATAAAACTTTCAAAAATTCCTGGAAAATATTATGGTTCCCACTCAATCTAAATTTAAGATTGACATCGCAACCCAAATTCTACTCCGGAGTGTACTGATGAGTACGACCATTACTGAGTCTCCTATTAGAGAAAATATCCGAAGCTTTTTATCCACGACACACAAACATCTTATCAATGGAAAATGGGTCAGTTCTGCCTCTGAAAAAAACATTTTCTGTAGAAAACCCTGCTACTGGTGAAGTCATTGCACATATAGCTGACGGGGATAAAAGCGACGTAGATCACGCTGTACGCTCTGCTCGTCAGGCTTTTGAAGAAGACCCCTGGAGTAAGGCAACTCCATCAGAGCGCGGACGCCTCATCTGGAAACTCTCAGATCTGATAGAAAAAAATCTTGAGGATTTTGCTCAGCTTGAATCACTAGACAACGGTAAACCTTAGTCCATAGCCGCTGGTGCTGACGTCCCTCTTGCCGTCGATCAATTCCGTTACTACGCTGGATGGGCAACAAAGATTGAAGGGAATACCATTCCAATAAGTGTCCCCTATGCTCCTGGAGCTAAATTCCACGCCTTTACAAGCCGTGAGCCTGTTGGAGTTGTTGCACAGATTATCCCTTGGAATTACCCCTTGTTGATGGCCGCCTGGAAGCTTGCACCGGCATTAGCTGCTGGATGCTGTATAGTCCTAAAGCCTGCAGAGCAAACACCGCTGACAGCTCTACTGCTTGGAAAACTCATCTGTGAAGCTGGATTTCCTGATGGTGTGGTAAACATCGTGACGGGATATGGAGAAAATACTGGCGCCCCCCCCCTTGCAGCACATCCCGATGTAGACAAAGTAGCCTTTACCGGTTCTACAGAAGTCGGAAAACTTATCGTTGCAGCAGCTACTAGAAACCTCAAAAAAGTTTCTCTGGAACTTGGTGGCAAGTCTCCTAATATCATTTATGCTGATAGTGATGTCGAAGCTGCCATTGCTGGATTTGTCATAATCTTAAGAGCTTTTTGATTGATCAATTTTAAAGTAAAATTGCTTAAGAATGGGCTTCGATGCTTAAACTTATAAAAGATCTCTCATTTTTCTCATATCTCCTCACTGATCTCAGTGCCTCCGTGGTAAATAATGGAGGTCCAATGCACCAACGCCCTTCTCCGTACATACTCAAGTTAGCTTATTGAGAAACTTCAATAATTTGCTCTTCTGAAAGGGCGGCCATTGAAGAATCCTCATCTTCGACACCCATATCTCCCAAAAGATCCCCCATGGCATAAAGAAGCTCATAGCCTCTCAGAATAGTGGTATAACGGGCGTTGACAGCAGATTCCTGCGCCTGGGATAACTCGTCGGCACTATTGAGTAAATCAATTAGCGTTCTCTTGGCTATCATATACTGTTCTTGATAAGCGTTAAAAGCTGATAGGCTGGCATTCCGATGATCGGTGAAATACCTGAAATCCTGCTTGGAGCTCTCCAAAAAATTCCATGCTATATGCACATCTTTTAAAATGTTTCTTTTCGCTAGGTCTGAAGAGTAACTTTTCTCTCGCAATAGTGCTGCCCGGCTTTTCTTTTCCTCTAGATCCGTCATCCCGTTAAATATATTGAACGACAACACCAACTTAGCTTGCATATCGTTACTTTTCCCCTCTATACCATCGAGGTCGCTACTATCACTCGCATCGAACTGAAAGTGCAACTGTGGCCAAAATGCCGCCTTTGCCTCTTGCACATCTGCCTTTGCTGATGCCAAATCATATACAGCTTGCTTGAGCACTGAGTGCTTCTCTTTTGCCGATAAAGCCGCGTATTCCAAAGTATCCGGAAGCCGCTTATTCACTTCTTGCAAACTAACGACTGCCAGCCGGGCAGGCTTGACGCCAACGACTGCCTCATACGAGGATAAGGCATTCGCAAGCCCTGCTCGATAGCGCTCCACCTGTGCTTTTGCAAGAGCAAGGCGTCCGCTAACCTGATCGGTATCTGATGATCTGCCGACTCCTTTTTTTTCTCTCTCTTCAACCGTGTTCAAAATTCCCTGATGCTGTGTCACCTTTTCCCGAGCGATATCAATCAGTTCTTTACTTCGGAGCACGTTGAGATAAACATCGATAACTTTCAATCCCGTAGTTTCTTTTGTTACTTGAAGGTTGGCTTCGGCACGATGAGAGAGGTTTGTCGCACTCTTCACCCGATTCGAAACAGCTCGCCCATCAAAAATCATCTGCCTGACGGTCAGGGTATTCTCTTCCCTGATCATATCTCTTTTATCGAAAGTTGAAGCACGTAAAGTAGGACTTTTACTTCTCTCAAGCCCTCGATTTAAACTGACATCAACAGTTGGAAGATATCCTCCCCATTCTTTGGATTGTAGATGCCTGAAAGATTCAGCTTGTGCCTCGGATATTAAAACACTTGGAAAGCTATCCATCGTCATACGGATAGCGGATTGGAGATTAGGAGTTTCTTTATCTTCATTCTCTTCAACTTCTACCTGAGCTTCTACAGAAGCACCATCCTCTAGAATGGCAGCGATTTGCTCGAAATTAACATTTTCAATCGGGGGTATATTTTCTATTTCTATCTTTTCTTCAAGTAAGGAAGCGACCTCGTTTAATAGGCCCTCTGATGAAGCAAACTCTTGAGGTGACATTCCCTCTTCTTTTACCACTTCAGACCCCTTCCAAATATCAAAGGCTCCGTCGCTTGCAAATGAGTAGAGGATAAAAGATGAGAAACTAATCGAGAATAATAAGACGTATTTTTCCCAGTCTATTCTTTTCATAAGGGCTCCTAGTCAACGTAATCTGCAAATGGGAGTGAGAGCTTAAAAGCCCACAAGTCCAAGTTGTTTATCGACGACTGCATCTCGTTTCTTTAGTATGAATTAACTCATCACAAGAATTGACCCTTCCCGTAGTAACTTTACCCGAGCTCTAATCAAAGGCTTAAGGATTTATAAATACCTTAGGCCAAGCATCAAAAGCGTTCCTGAAAAATCGCTTGAAAACATAAAACTCATCTGTTACTCAGCCATACAGGATGTCCACATGCAGGTGCCTCTCACATCTAGTTTTTTCTCAGGCTTTCACTTATGCTTATAGGTTTGCTTCCTGATAATTTAATCTGAGTTCCTAAGAATTTTATCTTCACCTAGGTCGTGTATTAAAATTACAAATGGCCGTTTTTTTTATCTTTTGTGGCATTGGCGAAGCCTTCATGAGGAACGAAGTTCCGCTACAGTAATAGCCTAGTCTGAAGTGAGCCTTTGGCGAACGAAGGGCTGGGAAATGATTAATTTATTAATTTGAGCACTGAAAGTGCGACACAAAAACGTCACTAAGTATTTTTGATAGGGGTAGGGATGGATTTCGCCACCCCTCCCTCCGAACCGCACGTGCGCTATTAACGCATACGGCTCTCCAGTTAGTAGTTTCCTCATCGGGATCGACACGCTAGCTCTAGGACTCTGG
>JBLFWS010000204.1:0-5973 GCA_047611865.1 Chlamydiales bacterium | reverse complement strand
CCTCTCCAATATAAGCAAAGAACAAAACGTTTATCAATTTTGATACCCTGCATTTTTAGAAGATCGGGCATGACTCAGTTACATAATCACAAATCCCTTCGCTTCTCTTAAGTCATCCGAGATTTTGCTCAGACAGCCTATAGGCTTAGGAAAAAGTGTTACCTTGAATTGAAGCATGCCGAGATTTTCTATAAACTAATGTCTTAACCTGACCGGAGCAATTGATATTCTCTCACATAAAGTCGTTATCCAGGAAGACATCACTCTAAATGAAGAAGCAACAATTCGTTTTTTTTAAACACTTGAGAAAAAACAATTTGAGAAGAATTTGATACATGTCTTTTGTGATAATGCTGGCTACTATCGCAATAAAGCGGTTACGGCGTACCTTGAAAACTCTAGGATAAAACTTCACTTTCTCCCTCCTTACAGTCCAAATTTGAATCCAATTGAGAGGCTCTGGAAGTGGATGAAGGAGACTGTCATTTACAACAATTATTATGAGGAGTTTGACGATTTTCGAACGGCAATTCATGGTTTCTTTACGACTCTCAACGGTTTGGGTCCAGGAAGTGAATTAGGGTTATCTTTTAGAAGCCGTATTCGAGACAAATTCAGGGCTATTGGAGCTCCGGTCTAAACGCTATCAAGCCGATTCTTCAATCACGATGGGTATAGACAATTATAATTGAATTGATAGTTTTAAAATTAAATTTACATACAAGAATCTGTGAAGATTCTATTAATATCTACACTAATCGTCCTATTTGCCCCTCCGCATGACGTTTGAGCTGATCAAAGCGCATTCCGTGGGCCTCAGCATGGGCGCTGTTAGACTCTAGTGTCCATGACCAGAAGTGATCCTCGTCACGAAAGGGGTTGCTGCAATCCTTTACGGGGACGCCGTTTTTAGCTAGGGAGGAGGAAATATCTCTTTGTCTTTTGATGGTCTTAAATTCAACGAGCTCTGACGCTTTGATAAATTCTTCTCTGTTGATTTCACCTTTTACGGCCTGGAGGGAGTATTTGGAAAACTCCTCTTCCTGCGAGGCTTTGATCAACTCAAATAGTAAGCTGTCTATGAGCTCTCCCTCGTTTTCAAGAATCTTTGGAGAAACCGAGATTCGGGCTTGTCTCGCGAGAACTTTTCCGGAACTCTTAGTGTCGAAGGGGGTACGCCAGCTTGCCGATAAGGCATCTGGATTGATTACGACCTCCAGACCTCCAATTCCTTTGTAAGTGTGGCTTACAGATTCCAGAAGATGACGGCTCTTTTCGTGAGATAGCATTGTGGTGATAGCTTTATTGATAAAAGAGTTTTCCGAGTGAATACTTAAATTGGGAGTTGGACTTGCAACGTTAGGGGTGCTCACTGAAACGGAGGGGTCATCATGAAAAACGGATTGTTGGAAAATCCAACTTATCTTTCTGATAAGCTTCATGCAGAAATTTGCAAGCAGTGTATATCCCGATTGAAAAAAAAACTGAGCAGCTTTCATGAGTCTTTGAACCTTTCCTCCACTATCAGCTAGTGGAGTACCCACATCTATTTCTTGGGATGTTTGTACGACAAAGTTGTAGTGTCCTGTCGGGATCTCTCTGGGGCTCGGAGCCATAGAGCTTAGTGGCGAATGAGGAAAAATGGGTATTGTGGAGGCAAGGGAAACAGGGGAGAGAGGAGCCTCTGCCTCGACAGAACTTCTAAGATTGATATTGACGGGAGGCTTTTGGATTAAATACTGTACCCTGTCAATGAGCTGATCACACTGGATTATCAGCAAAGGGTGGTAGAGAGAATAAAAAGAGGCTTTTTTGGCATACAAAGTTGAAAGAATCCTAGCTGCTTCTTGATCAACGATCAGAGTTCTTTCCCCAAGAGCTACTCTACTTTCTTCTAAACCTACATAACGGTGAATGTCCTGAAATTCTCGGTAGTGTGTATCGAGATGGATGTTGAGGGTCATGAATCGCTCCTTTTATATTAAGTATAGTAGGGGGAATGCATGAAACCGTAATTCATCTGCATCTGTTCGGCGTTTCTTCTTCTGATAAGAAGTTCTTCAAAATTATCTTCGGCTTCTTCTGTGCATATTGATTGGAAACTTTCATTGTCATCTTCATGCAGTCCAAGGCCACCCGTATGTGTATTTCGTTGAACAGGTTCTTCTTGTCCCATTAACTGGGCAAAACTTACGCCAGCTGATGAGGTATTGGAGCAGCTTAAGGAAAGCAGGTAGTCCAGCACATAGCATGAAATTCTTTTGGCTTGAGTGTCATTCTTGAGATATATTCCGATGCGACGCTCTAAAATCTGTTCAGATTGTTGCCAGTCCGACTGGCTGCAAAATTTACGGAATACGTTGCGTATGCGATAGACGGGATTCCAGATAGGGCTCTTTGCGTACTGGTCGATGGTATTGTGAACATGCGTTGTCTCCTGCAAGCTAAGAGATAGCTCATGAGATACAGATTTTATGGTGATCATAAGTTCCTTCCAAATTTTAAGTTTTGTAAAGGCATATACTAAACTTAAATTACCTGTCCATTACGTTCATTCAGAGTCAGTAATTCTCTGGTGATTTTCCAGCAATTCGATGCTTTCTCTATTTTTCCGGATATTTCCTCAAGTGTTTCTCTTTTTTGCCGATGAATATAATGAGACCACTTTTATTAGGGGAGACCTGTGCCTGTGTATAAGTCTTGTTGTGTCCTGCTACTTCAAATTGCATGCTTGTCTTTGACAACATCCTGCCAGAGTTTTCCGTGGGATGGCGCGCAACAGAATATTGTTGTTGAGACAGAAGGCATTTCAGGTAATAGTACCGGTCATTACTGGGCTTCTGGTCAAGAGGTGCCAAATTTCAAAGAACATATCAAAGTGGCGTACGCAAAGACTCCTGATGCTGAAGTAGAAACCCCCGTTTTTGAAGTGACAAATCTTAAACCTACAGAGAGGGTTTCTTCTGTGTTTGAGGAAGAGCACTCTCTTACCGAAGTAGATCTTTCTCTTCTTGAAGATATCGAAATTCTTCCTAAAGAAGAGGCTCCAAAAATTGGTAACAAAATCTCCGCATTAGCGGGCGTAGAAGTCAAATTGAACGAAGAATTCCCTGTAATGAGAGATGATGAGGAAATCTTTTCGAGAGAGGGTGCTTTACCGCAAGAATCAGAGTCGTTGCTTTTCGGAGATTCTACTAAGGCTGTCGAACAGCGACCCCTGCCAAAAGTTGATCTGGAAATGAAGGATGAAAACGGAAGCAACGGGAGAATGCACAAGCAACACTACAAAGGCAATCGTGTTGCAGGGACATTAATCTCAATCATTGCGATTATAGCCCTGATGTTGTCTTTGTATAATATCTTTGTAGAATACAGAAGGTACAAAGAAGAGAAGCTCAAAGGAGTAGAGTTTTTCGCAGAGATCGTCCACTACGAAGGGGATGAGGATTTCAAACTGGACCGAGTGGAGCTTTTTATCGTTAACACTGGGAGCCCTATTACCATTCGTGATCTATACTTCGAAGAAGGGGATGACACCTTCAAATTGCACACGGTAGAACTCCCTAAGCGCTTGAGAAGAGAAGAGATGCTGAAAATTTCCAGCTTGCCCAGGTTGGCAAACTTCACCAAAGTGCAGTACGAAAACTTACCCTTTTATCTTGTGGACTCAAAGGGCAATCAGTATCCCATGGAAAAAGTTTATCGTGCTGGAGATCCGGAAAAGCCTCACGTCTCCCGTATAGATGAAGAGATCTGGGATACAGACGATGGCCTTGGGATTTAGTTTTTCGTTGAGCCAGATTTTGTGGATATCATTACCTATCTTAGTGAATTGCACCGTATAAATAACCACTGAGCCAGTGAGATCAATGAGAGGGTATGAGAAAATTGAGAAATGTCACAAAATTAACCGTCGAAGCCTAAAGTGAAAGATAGTAGCTTTATCTTCTCCTTATCTCATTTCTTCTCACTGAACTCACTGGCTCAGTGGTGAATTGTACAACAAGGCCGCTTGACATTAGGCCATATTGAGGAAGTCACTTTTTCCTATATAACGAAAAGGATAGGATGACGGAGGTGCGGGGAGATATATCGACAGCTCTCCTTCGCCAGTCATGGACATAGAAGGGGATAAGCCTCCTTGAGGGCGGATTGTGTCCACTGGAAGATGTCTTAATCTTAATAGAGTGTCATAAGCGCTCAGGCTGCCTTTCTTTAGGGCAAGTTTATACAAAGATCTAGCAATCGAGTGGTCCTCGGGACCGCCTTGCCCCTTTTCAAAACAGGATCCGAGACGATAGATGGCCTCAGCTGTGCCAGCCTCTGCTGCGACATGGAAAAGAGCTCTGCCCAAAACCTTATCACCAGTATAAACTCTATCTTCATGGGCTAAGGGGGAAGGGTCAAAGTATCTGGACGCAAGAACGGTAATACGGAACAAAAGATCCTGGAAAATTTGAGCTTGTTCGGATTCAGTAGAGCGAGAAAGACGTCCATATGTTTTGAGTATGTTAACGTCATGGCTTGATGGAGTATGAAATTGTTTATTTAAGAGATATTCCATGACTTTCTTCAAGCGGCGAGAGTAGGAATTTTCACAGGATTTAATGAATTCTTCCTGTCCCATGATTTCGTCACAATCTATTGCCAGCGGGGTGAAGTTTCCGGGCTTAAGAAAATATTCGGGT
Organism: Chlamydiales bacterium; assembly: GCA_047611865.1. Classification (GTDB taxonomy): domain Bacteria; phylum Chlamydiota; class Chlamydiia; order Chlamydiales; family JBDQID01; genus JBLFWS01. The sequence goes on along the minus strand of JBLFWS010000204.1, from coordinate 1,285 downwards.
GTGCTGTAAGAGGGGAACATGTTTATCCACATAATCTTTTTATTTGCAAAAAGTCAGTATTCTACATCATAAAGCTTTAAAAAACAAATACATCCTTATTTTGTCAGCAATTCCCGGTGTTTTTGACGTTGATAATAAAGGTGTTATAAATTAAAAAAGACACTTAAAAAAACCAAAAAGAGGCTCACAATGGATTCTGAGGCATTCAAAGAAAAATTTTTAAAACCAAAAATTTTGCTGCGGAAATAATTTTAAAACACCCCCTTTATCGATAGAAAAGAGGAGGGTTTTTTAGCTTTTTCAAGGTCTAAAAATAACACCGGGAATTGCTGTTATTTTGTGTACGGTATGGGTCGTGTATTAAAAATTGTTTTTATTGTTCAGGGCCCTTTTCAGAGTCCTGATCACTATCTCCGCTCCCCCAATAATCTTCTCCCAAGACAGAGGTGAGGTCACTTACGTGGACAGAAGTGCTGGGAACTACAATAGACTGATTCTGATCCTCCAGAGGGACGCTGTCTTTGAGTATCAGGCGGGAAATGGCGTAAATGCCTAAAGCTGCCAGAACGATAGTGGTAAAGAGGAAGAATCCGTAATTGGGGTAGTATACCATAACGATAGAAGAGGTTGTTGGGCCTATAAAAGACCCTGTTCCGTAGACGAGGCATAATACAGACATGGCCCCGACGATGTCTTTTTGCTCTAAATTATCACAAACTTGAGACATCCCCAGAGGAAAGAGGGAAAAGAGCAAGCCCCCAAAAAGATAAGAAAGTCCTAGAAATGACAGATAAGAAAGGCCTTGTGAAAAGATAAGGCAGGTAAGGCTAATAATGAAGCTGCCTATAACCAAGCCTATCAAAACTTTCCTGCGGTCTACAATATCAGAGATCCATCCAAAGGGCCATTGTAGAGTCAGAGCACCAAAAAAGACGGCGCTCATAATTTCTCCAACATGATTGACGCTGAAACCCAGATTACTAAAATAAAAGGGCATTAAGCCATAAATCTGTCCCAGTACGATACCTGATACGAAACAGGTAATAAACCCTAAAGGAGAAGCTTTATAGGTTTTTCCGATATTTAGATATGAGGACCCAAGCTCCCTGGGGCAGTCTACTTTTTTCATACAGACGGGGATGACGGAGATGGAACATAAAAATGCCATAGCGCAAAAAGGCGTCAAAGTCGTTGGGTCGAAGTATTCAAGGATTTGTTGGGATAAAGTCTGAGCAAGGTAGAGACCTAGCATATAAAGCGCTAAAGCCCGGCCTCGTTGCTCCTT
>JBLFWS010000203.1:0-6026 GCA_047611865.1 Chlamydiales bacterium | reverse complement strand
CTGCTGCATCTGAATCCCCAGCGTCTTCTGCTGCATCTGAATCCCCAGCGTCTTCTGCTGCATCTTTGGAAGAAAAAGAAGTAAATCAAGCTTCAAGAAGTACCCCCCAAATGTATCGCCGCCTCGACGACACCCCTCGTTTTGTTAACAAAAGATTACTACAACTGAGATCTACAAGATTGCCTTCATAAGCATAAACCTACCTCGTATCCATTCACAAATTTGACACGAGATTACTATCCTTGCTATACATACGGATATTATTTCCTGTCATTTAAGGTATCTTTACTTTGTATAACTTTGAAAATTTAGCTCTGCTTATAGGCTCTATGTTAATATCAGGTCTTGCAAGTGGCTTCATTGCAGGCCTTCTTGGGGTCGGTGGAGGAATCATACTTGTTCCGGTCTTATACAGTGTATTCACCTTACTTGAAGTCAACGAAACACTAGTCATGCATCTCTCTGTAGGAACTTCCCTTGCGACTATTATAGTAACGTCGTTTATCTCCTCCCTCTCACATAATAAAAAAAATGCTGTAGATCTTGATCTTATTAAAGACTGGGCCGCCCCTCTAATGGTAGGAATCGCTAGTGGAATTGTTATCAGTAACCTACTTGATGGCTTCATGCTCACAGCCATCTTTGCATCCATAGCATGCCTGGTAGGGTGTAACATGCTTTTCAAAGATCAAGTGATTCACCTTTCTGAAGAACTACCACAAGGTTCTGTCAAATTTTTCATTGCTTGGATTATTGGATTCTTGTCTACCCTTATGGGAATAGGTGGAGGAACACTCAGCGTACCCATCCTGAATGCCTACGGCTACCCCATCCACCGTGCCATAGGCTCTGCATCAGCCATAGGGCTTATAATCAGTATCCCTGCAACTCTTGGATATATTTATAATGGTCTCTACACCATTGACCTCCCCTTCGGATCCTTCGGTTTTGTGAATCTCATAGGTTTTTTTCTGATTGCCATAGCTTCATCATTTACGACCCCTATGGGTGCAAATTTAGCCCATAAATTAGACATCACTATTTTAAAAAGGTTATTTGGCTTTTTTTTACTTTGTACTTCACTCACTTTATTCTACCGTATTATCCCTGTATCTGGATAAAACTTGGGTAAAGCCCCATCCAATATTTGACTTGTGTTTTTCTTTGGAATCAGTCTACCATAGCAGCTCTTCTTTATTTGATTCACGAGCCTTAAAACCCTTCTCAGGAGGTCACCTTGGCAATCGTCTCCCTCGAAAGCCCCCTCACAAAGACTCCGCAAGTTCACTTGCAGGAAATGATCAGCAAAGAGGAAATTGCTGATAAAGTTGCCGACTATGCCAAAATACTTGATGAGCAATACGCCGGTAAAGAAATTATTATTTTAGCCATCATGAAAGGAGCTCTTTGTATTACAGCAGACCTCATTCGTGCAATGGACTCTGACACCCAACTGAAATTTATTCGTTGCAGTAGCTACGGCATGAATGGAACTGATCGTGGAGAGCTACAAATAACAGGCTTCGAAGATGTCGATGTCAGTGGAAAACACGTCCTCATAGTCGACGACATTTGCGACTCAGGAGTCACCCTTTCCAAAGTTGTGAGTAAGCTGAAAGAAAAGATGCCAGCAAACATTCAAAGTCTTGTTCTTTTGCATAGAAAATCCGAGGCCCCCTCTAAATTCAATCCCGATTTCTCCCTTTTTGAAATTGAAAAAAATGATTTCGTTGTAGGTTACGGCCTCGATTACAAAGAGTGCTACCGTGGCCTGGAGGCTATATACAGTGTAACAATTCCTCCCGAAATGATGTAGAGCTACTGCAGCCTCAATCGAGGCTGCATATTCTGTTTAGAGTCATTATCCCAAACTCTGATCCAATTTTTCCTTTTCCTGAAAGTCTCTTCTGTTGTATCCCATTCATTTGACCATTATATCCTTGGAAACTAACCCCCTATTTGTCCTATGAGCATCAATCCAATTGTTCTGTCGATTCCTGTCTTTTTCATATTAATCTGCGTAGAAGTCGTCATCCAATATTTCAGTAAAGAAAAGCTCTACAGAGTAAACGACAGTATTAGCAACATCAGCTGTGGTATACTCGAACAAGTTACCGGAGTTTTTATCAAAACCTCCACAATAGCTATGTACCATTATATCTACGAAAATTTTTCCCTTTTCAAAATCCCCCAAACGACCTGGACTTTCCTACTACTTTTTATAGGCTGTGACTTTTTCTATTACTGGGCACATCGTATGAGCCATCAGATAAACCTCTTTTGGGGGGGGCATGTAGTACATCACCAAAGTGAGGATTATAACCTTTCCGTAGCCCTACGACAGAGTTCCTTTCAGACTTTCTGGTTTTTCTTCTTCTATTTCCCTTTGGCCTTTTTAGGGTTTAATACGACTTCTTACCTTTTTGCTTCAGCTATCGTTACGCTCTATCAATTTTGGATACATACAGAAAAAATCAAGACTCTGGGTCCCTTAGAATACATTTTTAATACACCCTCTCATCATAGAGTTCACCATGGGGTCGACCCTAAGTATATCGATAAGAACCATGCAGGGACCTTTATTATTTGGGATAAGATGTTCGGTACCTTTCAGAAAGAAGAAGAAAAGCCCACCTATGGTATTACAACACCTGCCAATAGCTGGAACCCCATCGAAGTAAACCTTGCTCATTATAGGGACATGTTTTCTACCGTAAAAAGATTCCCTAAATTAAGCGATAAGCTTCGCTTTCTCTTAAAGCCTCCAGGTTGGCTTCCTGATAGAATGGGAGGCCCAGCAAAAATCCCTCAAGTCAACAAGCAAAGCTACAAAAAATACGACTCTGACCCAGGAATTAAGTTTAGGGTCTACGCTGTCATCCAGTATCTTTCATGCCTACTTTTAGCCTCCCTTTACCTTATTCATGAGCCATCGATGAGCCTTCCCGTAAAGTTGGTCTTCACAGGAGGGGTAATCCTATCTCTTATCAGCTTTGCAGGTTTGTTTGAAAAAAGGATTTGGACTTCTCTAAGTGAATATATACGTCTCGTTAGCACAGTCGCTTTACTCTCTTATCTATTTTATGAAAGCTCCTGGTTCTTAACAATTTTATTCACTGGCTGTTTGTACTTATTTTCTTCTTTGGTATGGTTCAAAGCCTTACTCATCCAAAAGGCAGCATTACCCAGCACTAACCGATAAATGGAGCCTCTATTATGACAACGTTAACAGAAGATTTCAGAGTCACAGGGCAAACCCTAGCTACAAGCTTTAGTGAACAAAAAGCTGCTTTCCGCAGGGAAAACATATCTTCCCTAACAAAGAGAAAAGACGATCTAAAGAAACTTCATCGCGCCCTCTTAAAAAATCAAGATAAGCTAGCCATTGCAATATCTGATGATTTTGGACAACGCTCTCCCTATGAGACAAAAATCCTGGAATTGTTCCCCTGTGTAGAAGCTGTAAAATATGCTCTTAAGAATCTCAAAAAATGGATGAGTACTGAAAAAAAATCACTGTCCATTTGGTTTAAGCTTGCCAAAGCCCAAGTTGTGTATCAACCCCTCGGTATTGTTGGAATTATTGTACCATGGAATTACCCTCTATTTTTAGCCATTGAACCTTTAGTAGGTGCTCTGGCAGCTGGCAATCATGTTATGATAAAAATGTCTGAAAATTCTCCCAAAGCCACTACAGTACTTAGGGAGATACTAGCTGAAATCTTTCCTAAAAATCAAGTCGCTGTCATCAGTGGTGGCCGTGGTGTAGGTACTGAATTTTCGTCCCTACCATTTGACCACATGTTATTCACTGGCTCAACAGAGGTTGGAAAAAATGTCATGCAGGCTGCAAGTGCCAACTTGACACCTGTAACCTTAGAGCTCGGAGGACGATGCCCTGCCATCATAGGTCGCGATGCCAATCTCTCACTTACTGTTGAAAGACTGATGATGAGTAAGTTATTGAATGCCGGTCAGAGCTGTGTCGCCCCAAGTTACGTTATGATACCCTCAGGTCTTGAAGACCGTTTTTTTTCCCTCTGTAAAGACTTCGTCGCTTCCCGCTATTCCCATTTTAATAAGAATAAAGACTACACCAGTCTAGCTACGCGCTCCCAATACGAACGCCTAAAATACTATCTGGAAGATGCTGTAGATAAGGATGCTAAAGTCATTCCCCTTGGACCTTCTAAAGAAAAGCCCTGTGAAATCAGCCGAATCATGCCCCCCTACCTCCTGCACCATTGCCATGATGAAATGCTTGTTATGCAAGAAGAGATCTTCGGGCCCATTCTCCCCGTCATCTCATATGACACCCTTGGTGAAGCTATCCAATATATTAATGATCGCCCCCACCCCTTAGCTTTATATTATTTTAGCAACAAGCAATCCGACATTGATAGAGTGAATCGCCAAACACTTTCCGGAGGGCTATCCATTAACGAAACTCTTGTTCACGCCGTGCAGGATAGCCTTCCTTTCGGTGGTGTTGGCCCCAGTGGTATGGGACAATACCACGGCAGAGATGGCTTTGAGACTTTTTCCAAGAAGAAAGGAGTTTTTATTCAATCCAAATTCAGCGCATTAAATCTACTTCATCCACCCTTTGGGCCTTTAACTAAATTCTTTTTGAAATTCATGCTCCGCTAAGGCAGCTTTTTGAAAGTTAGTCGAATGACAACAAAAATCTTTTAAATAGAGTTTTTTTATGAAGTAAGTCATAATTTCTCGTGCACTTACTATTATAAATTGGAAAAGATTATGACAAAAGCTCCCGTTTTACCCCTTACAAGCATCCGCTTTTTCCTCATCGCGTATATTGCAATCGCCCATTTTATTCGCTTTGCAACAGTTGATGAAACGATTTTAAAGCTCTTTTCCCAACAAAACTTAGTCGTCGGTGCATTTTTCGTATTGTCAGGCTATATCATGGCCTACGTTTACACGGAGTTTCATAGCACCGAAGTCAGACCTATACAGCCACTGAAGTTTATAATGAACCGATTGGCGAGAATGTATCCAGCCTACTTTTTCATTCTTCTGATTTTTTCTCCCATGTTCATTTACGTAGACCTCTACTATGGCAACGGTATATACACCCTGTGGCATGCTCTCGTTGTTCTTACCCTGACTCAAGCATGGTTCCCAACCCTTGGTGAACTATGGAATAGCCCAACCTGGTTCCTTTCCGCTTCACTTTTTGCCTACGTTCTTTTCCCCTATATCATAGCTCCTATCGCTAAATTGAATCGAAAAGGCCTATATAAATTTCTTTTTACCACAATAGCTACCAGCCTACTCATCAAGGTCATCTATTCCAATATCTCGGGATGGGCCATAATGGAGGGTATGAAACTCCCCAATCCTGCATGGTATTTTAACTTTGTGCGTTTTAACCCTGTTATTAACCTTTTCGAGTTTCTCATGGGAATCGCAACAGCTAGATTGATGATGACCTCTGAGAGTAAAGACCGTTCCTATTTCCCAGGGATAATTCTTGCTTGCTTAGTTGCCGTAATGGCACTCCGGGTTCCCTACACTATCAACGATATGATCGTCCGAACAGCTGTTTTCATCCCTCTATTTTTAATCTTTCTTACCCATCTGCATAAAAGTGAAGGATATCTTTCAAAAGTCCTGTCACACCCCTTTCTTGTCTATCTAGGAGAAATCAGTTTTTCTATTTACATTGTGCATGGGGCAATCGGCCAACTCTTTTATAAGAAAGCGGTAAAAAGTTTATTCTTTTCAGAACCGATAAGTATTTTTATCTTTTATGCCTCCGTTATGGCCTCGGCTGTAGCTCTCTACCACCTTGTAGAAAAACCGGCACAAAACGCTATTAAGAAAAGACTACAAATCAGATCAGCACCTGATAAAGCCTAAAAATCAAAGAAATGGGCTTTATTTATAATATTTCCATTTTATGGTATAATATTTATAGAAGGGTGGATGCGAGTTGTATTAGCAAAGGAATCAGATCGTCTACATCTTAAGACAGCTCATTTCTTTAAGAAACTTCCGCA
>JBLFWS010000202.1:0-6032 GCA_047611865.1 Chlamydiales bacterium | reverse complement strand
AATGCAACAACGCCAATATGGAGCCTTATGCGGTTCTTTTTACGACATCGACCATATGACTTAAGCTGAGTCGGAGATTCTGTTTCTCCAGAATCTGTTTACAGGCAATATTAATAGAGTAGGGAGAAGTGCTTGGGCTTTGGAGAGTTAAGAGGTCTCGGATTTTTTTTCTTTGAAGGTTCTGAAGAAGTTTGTCTCCACTACTATTTATCTGTAGCAATAGAGCTTCGGCGTAGTCCCGGGCAGAGGGCCCAATTTTTTCAGCATAGGCTAGAATTTCAGTATCATTGTTTTCTCCATCCAGGATACGTTGCAGGCGAGCGTCTTCAATTTTGCTTTTGATGCCGACGGCTAGCCCACTTTTTGCTGCAACAGTTACACAAGCTTCTTCGATTTCTGTTTGGGAAAAGCCTTCTTTTTTGAGATCAAGCAATGATTTTATGCTTTCTTTGGCAGAGACTGGATCTTGTTTCATCATCTTCCACGATATACGACCCGCATTAATGCCTATTTCCGTTTCGACTTTTTTTCATCAATTTACTATTGTCTTGTAAACGCTTTTCTAGGTCTAGATGACATTTGTTTTGCATGACGAGGTCTTTGCAGGCTGTGTCGATTTCTTCATTACTGTATTTCTTTTGTAAGTCTTGTAATTTGGGGATTCTTTTTCTAATAAGGCCGCCTTGAACGGTGAGTATTTCAGCCCATTTGACAGCGTTGGTTCCAATAGAAGGAACCCAATCTGCTATGTCCACTCGACGAACGCCATAGGTACCATTTTTTTTCTTTCTTTCTATATCCATGCGAAATTTGAGGTCTAAGATATCCCGCCTTTCTAAGGGGATGTCACTACGCTCCATATTTATCTTACAGGTGTTTTCCAGTTCTTCAGGTGTGTAGCTTGAATCAAGTAAAGCGGCAGCTGTTCGAGCTCTTTTTTTAGAAGTTCTTCGGGTGTTGATCTGTTCTAACCACTTGCTCGCATTTGGACCGCAGGCCTTTATGCTGTTGGAGTCAATTTGGTATTGTTCTTCAGGACTCAAAGGGCGGGGATCGGGGATGTGGAGAGTCTTATTGGGAATGATTGTTTGTAAGAAAGAATGTAGGGCTGCTTTATTAGCTATTCGTAATTCTCTTGGAGCGCTTTCATCAAATGTGTTTTTGACAGTTTCTGGAAAACAAGAATCAACATCTTTCTTTTCGGATTTTGTATCGGTCAAGGAAAGCAGCGCGCTTTCGGCAATTTTTTGGTATTCTTTATTTGTGTAGGGAGATGAGTGTCCTATGAGGAATCTTTCGATGTCATGTGCTAAGGCATCTTTTGCTTTTTGACGGTCATCTTTGAAACCGAAAAAACGCTTCACAACGTTAAAGACGGAACTAAAACCTTTGGAGATAGAGTTCTTTTGAGGAGAGATGCTTTTCATGTAGTTTTCGATTTGAATTTGACTTTCATTACCCCAGAATTTCATGGCGCCTTTTTTGCATTTGTCAACTTTCATAAGTTAGCTCCGATTTCTTTTTTTGGGGTTTTACAAACTGTCTAATGTTTGAGTTTATGAGGGGGCTATTAAGGGATAACAAAGAAGTTGTAAAGATTTTATTTAGATGATTGCGAGTTCAGGCGCCTATATATGGGATAGGTCGTGTATTCAGTGTAAAAAATCATCTACTATGTAGTATTATATATTAGGGGACCGTAGAGAAATAGACTAACAAGGATCTTGCGATGTTGTTACGGGTTTCTATCAAAACGCGCTTAATTTTTCTCTTGGCAGTTATGACTTTCTTGCTAGTGGGTATCGCGGGAATTGGATTGCGAAACCTCAAAGAAAGCAATGAAGCTCTGAAGACTGTCTACGAAGACAGAGCTTTGTCCCTTCTCTATCTGACAAAGATGTCTGATGCTTATGTCTTTAAGATTATTGATCCTATCAATAAGCTAAATGATGGCCGATTGGAATACGGTGACGTTTTAGAACGGTTCGATGAGGGGGAAACCATTATTCATGAGCAATGGTCTGCTTACCTTAAAACCAAACTTGTTGCAGAAGAACAGCTTTTAATCGATGAACTTGCACCCTTCATCGAAGATGTGAACCAGTATCTTGTATTCATAAAAGAGAAGATTGGCGGGGAAGACAAGGCAGTTCTCATGGATTATCTTAAAGTCAACGTTGAGCCTATGGTAAGTATTATTCATCCAAAGCTTTCAGAACTTAATGAATTACAGATACAAGTGACTCAACTGGAGTATGAAAATGCTCAAAAGATATTTGCACAGCAAAAGATAGATGTTGCAATCGCCATTGTCGTCGGACTCATTTTAGCCTTGGCCATAGCTTATCCTATAATTAAAACAATTACCGGTTCATTGAACAGGGTGACCGCGGAGCTACGAGAGCTTGGGAAAGGTGAAGCAGACCTTGACAAACGGATACCTGTTACCAGTAATGACGAAGTAGGAGAGCTATCTCAAAGTTTCAATGACCTAATGGATCGCTTGGCCTCTCTTGTTCGTAAAGTTTTACATTCTGACAAGCAGGTGAATGTCCTCTCTCAAACGATTGGTAACACATGGGAGCATTTGGAATCATCGGTTGAACGATCCGGAGCCTTGACAATAGAAATAGTGGATATAGCAAAGGAGATATCTCAGACCTCACATCGCCTCGTATCTACAATGGATAGGCTCTCAGAAATTGCCAATAAAACAACAAGTCTTGCAAGCGATGGGCAAAAGAGTTTAGAAAGACTGGAAGATACGATGGCCCAGGTTGAAAAAGCATCCAGGCAAATTCATCATAAGCTCACAGCGATTAACGATAAGGCGGCTAACATAACCGTTGTGGTGACAACGATTACGAAAGTGGCCGATCAAACGAATTTACTCTCTCTTAACGCCGCTATTGAAGCAGAGAAAGCTGGAGAGTATGGCGTAGGTTTTTCTGTAGTGGCCCGTGAAATACGTAGGCTTGCCGATCAGACAGCGGTGGCGACACTCGATATTGAGCAGATCGTTCGGGATATGAAGGTGGCGGTTGATTCAGGGGTAGATGAGATGAAGACGTTTTCCCATGGAGTTAAAACAGACGTTATGGAAGTCAGGAACATTGGAGCACAACTAACGAAGATTACTGAACATGTGCAGGAGCTTACACCAAAGTTTCAGGGAGTTCACGAAGGAGTGCAAGTGCAGGCACAAGGTGCAGACAAGATCAGTGAAGCGATGACAGAGCTTGGTGCTGCAGCGTCTGATACAAGCAACTCGTTGCGGCGCTCTTTAGAAGATATGAAAATTCTCTACCAGGCAGTAGAAGATCTACACACTCAAGTTTCCCTCTTTAAAGTAGAGGAGGAGACAACGTGAGTAATTTGCATTTGTCAATGTATCTAGGAAAAGAGAAATGTTCTCTGCCAGTCATTTACGTTAGGGAAGTGATTTTAGAGATTATTCCTGAGCCTGTTTCAGGGATGCCAGATTACCTCTCTGGAGTAACAAGATATCAAGGAGAGCTACTTCCTGTCCTGGACTTTAGTGTTTTCAACGGAAAACTACCTTGTGTATCTCAAGCAGGAACTCGCATCGTTGTTGTGGAAACAGGCAGCCCATATGGATTGTTAGGTGTTCTCGCAGAAAAGGTCACGGATACATGTAGACCGAAATCTGGTGATGGAGTACGGCAGCTGTCTTTGGAGGATCTTATCCCGGAGGACATGGAAGGGATTATGAAAGCCTGTCAGATGCATGAATGGAAAGAGGTTATTTCTTTGAAAGAAGAATTAGTGAAAAAGGAGGAGGTTCTCTCCCAAATCTTATTTCGCTTGGGTAATTGCTGGTTTGCTATACCTGTTCATGTGATTAGTCAGGTGGGGATAGAGCAAAATGTCCACCGGGTTCCACATCGCAGTGGAGAAGGTTTTAGGGGGATTGCCAATGTATCAGGAGATCTCGTACTTTGCGCTTCCCTGCAAGAAATTTTACAAAGGTTTATTCCTATTGAAAAAGAAGAAGCCACAGGAAATAGGCGCATGCTGGTGATAGAACAAAAAAATAAAAGAGTAGGGTTTCATGTTGACGAAGTAAAAGGGGTATTTAAGATGCCCAAAAATAAACCATTTGAAGGTTTGCTGTCAGCGTCTTTGGAATGGGAAGGCAGAAAAGTACACTATTTGCAGGAAGAACGTGTGTTTACCGCTTTGACAAGGAGCGCCAGCCATGGTGATGGGTGATTTAAGTAGCTATTCTTTATATGGATTGTTTCAGAAAGAGTTGCAGGTGGAGTTGTCGATTCTGCAAGGGAGTCTGGTTAACCTCCGTAAAGAACTTGATATCGAGGATTCTGTAGATATGATGCTACTTTCCTCGAGTGCCATCTATGGAGCAGCACGTCTTGTAGATTTAGGGCCTGTGGCGCAGGTACCCAGAGAAATGGCGAAATACCTCAGGGGGGTTCGAGAAAATAAGCTCGAACACAAAGAGGAGGAATTGGATGTTCTACTGGAAGCTATAAAGATGCTTGTTAGCCTGTATATCTGTGATGAAAAGAGTGTGCAAAGTTGGATAGAGGAACATGATTTAGCTTTGAAAGCCCTTATCAAAAAAATCAAAGCTATGACTTCTGACATAGAGGAAGATGAATCAGGAGCTGTAAAGGAAGATGACTTCGGGGTTACTTCTTCAGAAGAGGTGATGTGGGCGTATTTTTGTGATGAATTACATACACAGGCTAAAGCTCTGGAGAAAGCTCTGCTTTCTCTCGAACAAGATCGTACGAACGAACAGTATTTGAAGGAGTGCTTGCGTGCCGCTCACTCTATCAAGGGGGCCGCTCGTATTGTTCAAGCTGATTCGGTTGTTAGTTTAGCTAATGCTTGTGAAGAGTGCTTTTCTTTTGATTCAGAGCAAGGTGGAAGTCTAAGCAAGAACTATTTGGACTTTTGCTTTAAGTGTGTGGATTTGTTCTATCACTTATCTCGTCAATACCATGATGAGTTAGTGGAATGGCAAAGATCTTGTCGCCTGGAAATGAAACGATTAGAAACCTCTCTACTCAGAGTTTGCCGGAAAGATGGACGGAAAGATGGACGGAAAGAAAACCAGGAACTATCAGATGAGGCGATAACGAGGGATACTCGTACTAAAGAAGAGCAAGACGAGACGGTTTTACGGGTTTCATCGGAGAACATTAATAAAATCATCAGACTCTCTGGGGAGTCCTATGTAGCCTCTCATTGGATGAACACCTTTATTAATGACTTGCATCAACTAAAGACAACTCAAGCTCGCTTGGCTGCATCTCACCAGAAATTAAGGGGGAATCTTTCCGAAAAAGAAGATGAATCAGCTTTGGAAATAATTAAGGAAATAGAAAAAGTTGATAGGGATTTACAGGATCAAATGACTCAATGTTTGAATGAAGTGGGGAGCTATTCTCAACGCTTAATTAGCCTCGGTGATAACCTCTACCGCACCTCTCTATCCTGTCGCATGCGGTCCTTTGCTGATGGAGTTGGCGATTTTCCAAGAGTTGTTCGGGATCTTGCTCGTAAGCTGAATAAAAAGGTTACCCTGAAAATAAAAGGGAAAACGACACAGGTGGATCGTGATATCCTTGAAAAACTAAAGGCACCTCTTAGTCATTTACTAAGCAATGCTGTGGATCATGGGATAGAGACAGCAGAAGAGCGTTTGGAAAAAGGTAAAGAAGCGGAGTCTATTATTTGGTTGGAGGCCAGCATAGGTGGAGGAGAGCTTCTTGTTGAAGTCACGGATGATGGAGGGGGAATGAACCTAGAGAAGCTGAAAGAAATCGCGGTGAAAAAAGGATTTACAACAGCAGAGTCAGTCGCGAATTTGGATGAGCAGGAAATATACTGCCTGGCTTTCCATTCAGGTTTGACGACAGGTGGAAAAGTTACGGATATTTCCGGGCGAGGAGTTGGTCTCGATGTAGTGAAAAATATGGTAGAAGAGTTCGGTGGAAAAATGCGTATTAGCTCTATCCCTGATCAGGGTACGACCTTCAGTC
>JBLFWS010000201.1:0-6072 GCA_047611865.1 Chlamydiales bacterium | reverse complement strand
TAAAATACAAGGCATGAAGTCTTCTTTGAACATGAACATCTGGATAATCATAGCGCTCTTTCTCAGCTCTTGTCTTGTCTTCTTCTGAAATTAAGATATCAGCCATCTCTTAGCCTCTGTTTTTTTTTATCAGAGCCAAGAGGAACACGACTGCTATCTTACAGTCAATATTTTTTATTGTCGGTCATAAACTTTCAATTCAATGGATCTCTAAATTTGAAACTCTATGCCCGGGCCTGGTATATAAAATCATAATGCAGATAAAAGCTTTTGGCAATTTCATCTTTGTCATCCACAACTACAACGCAAGCGCCTAGGCTCTTTGATGCTTGCCACACTATCGACAATACATCGGAAAGAAGGTACCCACGCAAACAGTGTAGTTGTAAGATTTAACTGAGTGCCCTCTTGTTATAACGAGCCAAATATAGGATGACTCGCTCAAACCTCTATCTTTATAAGATCTTTATTTGATTTCAACATAATGTAAAGTTTTTCAACTTTAATGATGGCATAGTGATGATAAAACCAATTACCTACTTATTAACTTTATCTCTGGCTTTCAGTTCTTGTACTACGTTCTCTTCTTCGAATAGTCAAAATACACTAAACTTAACTTCAAAAGAACCCAGATGTATTGAATTATTCCCAAGTCAGGTTATCGACCTACCACTTGATCTGGCTATACCAGAAGGATACGAGGTTGACCGATTACCCTCTGACTTTCATTTAAGTAGAGATCTTGATATTGCTGATGGAGTGTTATGGGGTAAAAGAGCAGATCTAAATAAAATCAGAAAAGTGGGTATTGTTGATGGTGTTGAAGAAATTAAACAAGGTGTATTTATGGTTAAAATTAGCCAAAGCACTGCTCAAACTGGAGCAAATTCATTTTCCGGAGAAGAAAAGCTACCTAAAATATTGGAAGGTATGAAAAACGCTAAGTTGGAAAAGCTATCATGGGGAGAATTTCCTGTTATAGCTATAAGCTATGAGGGAGAGCTGAATGAATTACCAACTCTTAATGCTTTTATTGGAACAAATTACGCTGGTTTTACTCTGCAAATATCATATGTTCCAACTAAAGACAATTCCACACACGCTTCTAGCTTTCAAATATGGAGAACGTTTCTTGAGCAGACCAAGATGTTACCTCGTAAAGAGTTTTTAAAGGTATATGGTGTGGAAATGGAAAAAGGATGGTCTGCATATCATAGCAGGAAGGCAATAGTTGAAGGAAGAGCAGAGAAGCGTAGATCAGATGGTCAGATTCGAGTGCTCTTAAATAAGAATGCACATTGCATGAACCTTAAAGTAAGTAAAACATCAAGATGTACTGTTGTTGATTTTCCTTCTGACGAAAGTGTGAAGCTTCATATGACTATTAAAAAAAGCAATCTTACAAATACATGTGTAATGACAATCTGCCCTAATGTTGTAGATGATTTTTCAAACAACTACAAAATAAACAGGGCAAAAACAATGTTGGATGACAGTGCAAACAAAGTCCTTATAATAGAATCTGCACAAGCTCTGTAATCCATTTTCATAAATAACAAAGACCTATAGGAGTCACTCCATGAATGACCCCTATAGGTCGATCAAGAATAGGTTTAGTGTAGACGCAACTTTACCAGTATGGCTTCCATTTAGGAGCGCTACCTAACAGCCGTACCCCTTCAAATAAAGAAAGTTTTTTTTTGAGATTCTTAATAGATCGCGATTCCCCTCGTATTTGCAATCGGATTAAAAATATCACTCTGATTAGATCAAAATTGAAAGCGAGTTTAGTGGACATTAGCTCAAGCTTTATGATAAACTCCTGCATCACTTGTACTTTATTTTTAAAAAAGGTATCTCCACCGTTATGGACAGAAAAACGATCCTCTTTGTTATTTGTTTTACTCTCTCTATCTTCTGCGTAAATTTGTATTTCGATAGAGAACACGATGAAAAGTTACGAGAGTGGCAAAAACTTCGTGATATGAGAATCGAACAAAACCAGCAGCAGCTAGTCTCTGAAGTTGCAGCCAGGACAGCAACTCACGAAGAATTACCTATCGTCGAAATTTATGCTGATAGCAATGGATACCAGGTTCTCACTTCTGGAACACGTGTTAATAGTAATGTGTTTGTTCTTCCGTGGAATACGAATCTCCCAAATGAAGTCTTTGTAAGAAAAGCCGCTTCCCATGACAAACTCGAAAAACTTCTTCTCAACTCTACACAAGAAGATTCTGCGCTACCAGTTCTTTACAGTGCAGACAAGAAAACTGCAGTAAGAGTCGGAGACTTAAATACTCAGGGGAACTACGACCTCCAACTTATTTCTCCCGCAAAAAACTCTAGTTTTACAGAGCTATCCCTCGCATATTTCAATCAAAACCAATTCTCAATTCCTCTTGAAGCCCCCGAAAGCGACGCCATTGCGCTCCTAAAAACCGGTGATGAATATTTACCCGTTGGCTACTACGACAGCTCAACAAAGCTCTTTAAGAGCCTTGTTAGTCAAAGTGCGTTTAGCGAACTATTGCAAAAAGAAAAGCCTAAAGTCCAAGTAACCAGTCAAGATAAAGAAGAACGTCTCTATGTTCTAGAAAACGATTACCAACAGCTCGTTTTCTCCAACCTGGGTGGAGCACTCGTAGAAATCAATCTTCCTTTCGAGACAAAGGAAAATACCCACAGTATTGTCAGGGAAATCGAATTCGACCGCATGATGAAGGAACAGTCTCCTGAAAATGCTCTCTTTCCCCTTGGGCCCTACCTCACTCCCGGTGAAAATGCAGACGACTCGTACATAGAGCATAGCGTAAGCAAGCTTGGTGGATACTACCCACTTCTTAGACGTAAATCTATCGATCAAAATACGATGAAGGCCTCAAAGGCCCATCCGAGTACCTACGCATTAAACATTGTTTCCGATTACCCTGAAGTTGCTGAGCTCGTCTACGATGTAAAGAGTTTTGCTTCTGACCATATTACTTTCGAATCAGTTCAACCTCATCGACGTATCACAAAAACTTTTACTTTAGCAAATGGTAATGAAGGTGCTCCTTACTGTGTTGACCTAAGTATAAAGCTAAATAAAAGCCGAGGTGACTCTCGTCCCTTATGGCTAACTACTGGTACGCCCGAAATTGAAATGCTCTCTGGCGCCTCAACTCCTACACTCCAATACCGTGTTACCCGCCTTGGGAAACCTGAAGTCGAAAGCATCAGCCTTCCCTCCAACAACCTGACAGTAAGTTCAATTCAACCTGACTGGCTTTGTAACTCCAATGGTTTTCTCGGCTTTATCATCGACCCTGTTACAGAAGCCGGAATGGGCTATAAAGCTGAATTCGTGCCAGGTACATCCGTTCCCAGCCGTCTGGCAATCCTCGGTCAAAAACATGGTAATTTTAAAGCTGAGGATCTTCCCGGATACAATATGATGCTTCCTCTCCGTCAAGATGGCGGAAGTATGAACTTCCGATTCTTTGCCGGACCTCTTGCGGAAAGCACCCTTAAAGCTGTCGATAATATGTTTGCCGACCCTACCTCTGGCTACACCCCTGACTATATCAGCACAAAAGGTTTCCATGGCTGGTTCTCCTTTATTACAGAACCTTTTGCCAAACTACTGTTCTATGTAATGAAGCAAGCATACGATTTTACCGGATCCTGGCCTTTATCTATTATTATTTTGACAGTGTTCCTTAGGGTATTCCTATATCCCTTGAACAGAACGGCCATGAGATCAATGCGCAAGTCAGCAAAGATCCAACCGCAGATTGCGGCTCTTCAAGCGAAACATAAGAAAGATCCGCAGAAAGCGCAGATTGAAACGATGAAACTTATGCGTAAAGAAGGCGCTAATCCCATGATGGGATGTCTCCCTCTTTTGATTCAAATGCCTTTCTTTATTGCTATGTTCGATCTGCTAAAATCTACTTTCGAATTACGCGGTGCTTCCGCTGTTCCTGGCTGGATTGACAACCTCACAGCTCCCGATGTAGCTTTTGACTGGGGAGTCCATGTATTTTTCTTTGGTTCACAGCTTCACCTTCTCCCTCTTGTGCTGGGAGGCTTGATGTTTGTCCAACAGAAGCTAACTACACCAAGTAATGGAAATAGTAGTGGAGTACTCACAGAGCAACAACAGCAACAAAAAATGATGGGTAAAATCATGCCTGTTGCTATGATTTTCCTTTTCTACAACTTCGCTTCAGGATTAAATATCTACTGGATTTCATCTACTATTCTTGGAATAATTCAGCAATGGTTTACAAATAAAGATATAGATAACGAAACTAATACCCCTGAAAGTAAAGAAATTATCAGTAGCGAAAAGAAAAGAAAGAAAAAATTATAAAATTTTTCTTGAGTTCGATCCTTTCATAGTGCAAGATCAATCGGAAGAAGGACCAATGGATTTAATTCAGTAGGGGTTATTATGCAAGCTTGGGAAAATTTCCTTAAGCTACAGGAAAAAGAACTCGGGGAAGAAACTGTCAATAAATGGCTGAAAACCCTGAAGATTTTGCGCTTTGATGCGTGCAACCTTTACCTTGAAGCTAAAGATTCATTCCAGGTTTTGTGGTTCGAGGAACATTTACGCCATGCTGTGCAAACTAAGTTCTTTAACAATAATAGTAAGCGTATCAAGGTACACGTTTCTGTTACTTCCAATAGTTCGGAAACCCCCAAACCAAAATCAAACAAGAAGCTTGAAACAGAGGATAAGCCTACTAACCTTCTGCTTCCATTTTCCATTACGTTTGAAGAATTAGATCCATATGCCACCTTCAAAAATTTTGTTACTGCGGATAGTAACCTACTCTGCTACAAATTACTGAACGAAATCAGTGATAAGCCTCCTAATATTGATGGCCGCCCTGTTCAAATGCCTCTCCCGACATTCAACCCTATATTTCTTCATGGACAAAGCGGTGTCGGAAAGTCCCACTTACTTATGGCAACAGCACACTTCCTCAAAAGAAGCGGGCTAAAGGTCATGTATAGCAGAGCTGAGACCTTTACTGAGCATGTTGTAAAAGCCATCCGTGCAGGAGAAATGAATACTTTCCGCAAAGCTTATCGCAATGTTGATGTGCTTCTTATCGATGACGTTCACGTATTGTCACGAAAGAGTGCCACCCAGGAAGAATTCTTCCATACGTTTAACACCTTACACCTTGAAGGTAAGCAGATAGTCCTTACTTCAAATTGTGCACCTCAACAACTTAAATTCATCGAACCACGTCTTGTCAGCCGATTTGAATGGGGTATTGTCCTTCCACTGGGTGCCCTGCCAAAGGAAAAGCTACGTCAGTCTTTACTTAACAAGGCAGATTTTCTCAACTACCCCGTCAGGAATGAGATCATCGACTTTTTACTTGTTAATTTTACCAGCAGTGCTAAAGCTCTATGCCGTGCTTTAGAGGCCCTTGCGCTTCGCTTCCACCTCAACGATAATATCGAAAAACATAAAGACCTATCTCTTGAACATATCCAGAGAAGCTTGTCCGACTTACTTATCGAAGAACAACATACCGCTGTGACTCCTGAAAAAATTCTGCAATCCGTTGCCGAATTTTACGGTATTCGTACTACTGACATCCTCAGCAAGTCTCACGCAAGAGAATTCACTCTTCCACGACAAGTTTCTATGTTCCTTTGTCGTTCAAGGCTCAGCATGCCCTATATGAAAATTGGGGAATTCTTTTCCCGTGACCACTCCACTGTTATGACAAGTGTTAAGCAGATACAAAAGCAGATGGATCATAATAATAAAGAAATCGCCGGTAGTGTTGGAACCATTATCAATAAATTTCAACTCGCCCAATAAGTCTCATTTTACTGGTCTTATAGGCCTCACAGCAGCAGCCCGCAATTTCCCTTAAGTCCCTTTTTATCTCAAAGAGCTATTACTCAATTTTCTCGAAGACCAAGATATACTCTCGCCCTTTCAACCGTGAAGTGCGACAAATAGTCTAAAGAAAAATGGCCAGACATGGCTAAGACCTCTATAGTAATTTTTACTACAAAATATTCTATGGAGAAATTATGCCCGAAGACTACCATCAT
>JBLFWS010000200.1:0-6090 GCA_047611865.1 Chlamydiales bacterium | reverse complement strand
GTCAGCAAGAAACCTAAAATCGCTGTAATCAGCACTGGCGATGAACTTGTTGATGTGGATTCAGAACCGGCACTCCACCAAATTCGCAAATCCAATCCCTACGCTCTGCTAACAGCACTACACAGCCACCACTTTCACGACGTCACGCTACTCCACCTTCCCGATATGA
The DNA here is from genome assembly GCA_047611865.1 of Chlamydiales bacterium. Taxonomy (GTDB): domain Bacteria; phylum Chlamydiota; class Chlamydiia; order Chlamydiales; family JBDQID01; genus JBLFWS01. Next base: position 5,921 of record JBLFWS010000200.1, on the reverse strand, counting down.
AAGAAGAGGTAGAGCGCAGTCTGGAAAATGCTCTCGACACCTATGATGTCATCATCCTCTCGGGCGGCGTCTCTAGAGGGAAATGGGACTATATTCCCAAAACTCTGGAAGACCTGCAAGTGCGAAAAGTTTTTCATCGTATCAGGCAAAAACCTGGCAAGCCCATGTGGTTTGGCGTTAGTCTCAAGCAACAACTCGTCTTCGCATTACCAGGTAACCCAGTAGCTGTTCTACTATGCTTCCATCGCTTTGTCCTTTCCTCTCTCAACAAAGCTCTAGGAGTAAAAATAACAGGCAATTCTCCCAGAGCAACTTTAAGCGAAGACTATCGCTTCTCTCCTCCTCTTACGTACCACTTACCCGTGAAAGTTCACATCAACGATGAAGGCAGAATCTCTGCCAGTCCTTTAAAAATGAACACTTCCGGAGACTTCTCCTGTCTAGCTCTCAGTGACGGTTTTTTACAGCTTGATGAAGACAGAGAACAATTCTCTGCTGGAGAAAGTTTCCCCCTATGCTTATGGAGTCAACAATGGAACAAGTAAAAGAAATACACGTACGCTATTTCGCGGCTCTAAAAGAGCAGGCAGGTATAAGCCAAGAATCCCTCAAAACATCCGCTACGACCGCCCGTGAATTGTATCGAGATCTGGAAAAAAGCCATCGCTTTAGCTTGAGTGAAAAACATCTTAAAGTCGCTGTCAATCAAGAATATCAAGACCTCGACTACTGCCTCCACAGTGGCGACTCCCTTGTTTTCATCCCCCCTGTGGCTGGAGGCTAACATGTTTACCCTGGCCCACGAAAAAATCGATGAGGACCTCCTTAAAAATAAAATGCCGGACGCCTGCGCGGGTGCTTGCGTAACATTTGCAGGATGGGTCCGAAACCACCATCTTGGGAAAGCCGTCGACTCCCTCGAATATGAGGCCTTTGAAGAGCTTGCCCTTTCTGAAGGCGCAAAAATCATCGAAGAAGCCAAAGAAAAGTTCCCCATCTATAACGCCCATTGCGTTCATCGTACAGGACTCCTGCAAGTGGGAGAGATCGCTATTTGGATTGGAGTTTCCTCAGCACATAGAGAAGGAGCTTATCTCGCCAACCGATTCCTCATCGATGAATTCAAAAGCCGCCTGCCCATCTGGAAAAAAGAACACTACACAAACGGTAAGTCTGAATGGGTCAACTGCCAGGGTTGTGCACACAAAGAAAGCCCCTCGAAAGAGATGTTTTATTCCAGACAGGTCATTTTAAAAGATTTCAAGCAAAGCCAATTAGAGAACAGTCGCGTTTTAGTCATAGGTGCAGGAGGCCTCGGATGCCCCGCTCTAACTTATCTCTCAGGAGCAGGTATTGGACACCTGGGAATTTCTGATGGCGACACGCTTGATGCTAGCAACCTCCACAGACAAACTCTTTACTCGAATGACGATGTGGGGAAATTAAAATGTGACTTAGCAGCAAATCGCTTGAAAGCTTTAAACCCCTTTATCACTATAAATACACATCCGACAAGATTTTCCCCTGAAAATGCCGAAGCTATCCTCTATGATTACGACCTTGTCCTCGACTGTACTGATAACTTCACAACCCGATTTCTTATACATGACACTTGCTACTTGATGGGAAAGCCTCTTGTTCAAGCAAGCGTTTACCAAATGGAGGGTATGCTCCAAACATTCCTCCCTGAAAGTGACGGTGGCTGCCTACGATGCCAGTGGCCTAAAACTCCAGAAGAGGGCTGCACCGGAACCTGCTCCGAAACGGGGATTATTGGTGTTGTTCCCGGACTCTTGGGAACCATGCAAGCGCTAGAAGCTATCAAGATCCTCCAAAACTGGGATGATGTTCTCTCTAAAGAGACTCTTTTAGTAGAGCTTCTCAGTAATGTGAATATGAAGATACAGCGCAAAAAAAATCCTGACTGCCCCCTCTGTGGAGAAGGTAAAGTCTCATTTTCGGAAGAGCCCTCTGATGACCGAGAAATCCCGAGTATCACAGACCAGGTACTTCGTCAATTCGAGTTCATCGATATTCGCGATCTCGAGGAGATCAAAGAAGAGATCCAAAGCCTGCATATCCCCATGCACGACTTTGAAGCCTTTACCCAACTTTCCCCAGACAAAAACTACCTCTTATTCTGCCAAAAGGGCATCAGAAGTAAAAATCTGGCCCAAAGACTCCTTGATCGGGGCTACAAAAACTTCTACTCCCTGCAAGGAGGCATCCATACAATGACTGCAACAGTGGATTGCTCATCTTAAATAAACTAAAAACTATTCGAGTGTCTTTTTCCCATATACTAAAACGCATAAATCTCAACTGAGCAAAGCTCAAGTTGAGATTTATGCATGCTAACAGACAAAAAAAATCTCGCCCGCAAATCTAATTTTGTGGTCGAGTCTGTTATAAACAATTGTGATATTAGGCTGTGGCTCGTAGGCTCTCGTTGGGATGGCGGAGCAAGTCTCTCGAGCAGTAGCTGCCTCCGCATATACAGAATGTTCTTTTACTAGGTGTTCTTCTTGGGATAATCTCTGTTTGGGCCTTACCAAAAAACTTAACGAGAGGGAGGGAGTAGTAAAGTCTGCAGGCTTTGAGAGTACTTTCTTGAGGGGACTTTGTGGATGTTACTTGTGTATTAATATAATTTATAATTGATTTAGGGGCTGTGTTTTTTAGGTCAGTGCTAATCTTATATCCTGACATAAAGAAGCCCGAAGCAATGGTTCGCTTCATATTTACCCTTGATTAACTTATTAATATCGATGATTATTCTCAAGCCCCTGAGGACACCCTCAGAGCCTGGTATATATATACTTCGAATCCATCAACGCCATATGGCAAAATTTTAAAGACTGCTATAAATATTAGGGTATTACCAGATTAATTTTCTAGAAAAAAAGCGCTCAGACACACTTAAAAAACATCTTAGCATAATTTGAGATCTATTTGCTTCTGAATATCAACAATGGGTAGGACTGTCACGTCCACTTTTTTGACGGCAATGATCTCTTCGGTTTCTAAAACCTCATAGATCGTCACTTCTTTCACATCTTTTCTTTTAACAATCTTTTTCCTTCTTACTAGATAAAGGGCCAAAACAAAGGCAAGATTAGCATCTTCGGACTGTACACTGGAAACCAACTCTTCTAAAAGCTCCAGAGCTTTTTCGTCTTTTGTGAGAGTCACTTCCTTACGGGTCTTTTTTAAAGGAACCTTTGATTTCCAATAAGTCCGCGAATCCCCAGCACTCTCTGCTTTAGCTCCTTTTCCCCAACAAGGGATACAGTAGTCAAATCTCTGCGGGTAATCTTCTGAGGAATCAAGGATAGAGTAATACTCTACGCTCTCCTCCATACTCTCTCCACACTTTAAACAAGCTCCTGCGCGACGAGGTATTACGATACCCATGGTCTTTTGCTTCATGAAATTTCCTTAATCAATTTTAGGAGTTCTTCTCCCAAAGAATTTTCTTTCCCGGTAAGCTCTGTCCCCTTTCTTTTGCTATCATAAGAATGGATCAGGCCATCAGCCAACACTTTCCCTAGCTGCACACCTTCCTGGTCGAAAGAGTTAATATCCCAGATAAACCCTTGAAAAGCCACCCAATGTTCATAGTAGGCTGCCAAGGCTCCTACAGTATACGGATCCACTTTCTTAGCCAGAAGAATATGATTTGGTCTGTCACCAGAAAAACTCTTTGCCGGGTTATCGTCCTTTTGCCCTTTTGCAAGCGCCAAAGACTGCGCAAAAAGGTTGGATAAGAGTTTTTCCTGAGAGGTCGTCCCCTGTACAAGGGTATCCATTCCATATTGACTTTCAGCGAATCCTAAAAACTCTACAGGAACGATATGAGAGCCCTGATGAATAAGCTGACAGAAAGAATGCTGAGCATTAGTTCCTGGCTCTCCCCAGATTATAGGCCCCGTAAGAAAGTTAAGAGGTCGCCCTTTCTTATCGACACCTTTGCCATTCGACTCCATCACACACTGCTGCACATGAGCGCTAAAACGATGTAGGGCTTGGGAGTAGGGTATCACCGCCACCGTGTGATGTCCCAGAAAGTTTTGATTCCAGGTACTCAACAATGCAGCCATCAGGGGCAGATTCTTTCTGATATCCTTTTCCAATGCAGCCTTATCCATCGCATTGGCTCCACGCAGATACTCTCGGTATCCTTCTATCCCCAAAGCAAATGCCAAAGGAACACCCCCAGCCATGGAGGTCATGGAGTAGCGCCCTCCGATATAATCCCAAATATTGAACACTTCGAGGTATTTATTCTTGTCGTCCATTGGGGAGCCTTTCCCCGTAACAGCAACAAAATGTCCTTCTGGTTTTAGTCCAAAATGACGAAACCTTTTTCGGACAATTTCTTCATTTGTCAGAGTCTCAAGAGTAGATCCCGACTTGGATACTACTGCCACCAAAGTCGTGCTCAGATCTATTCCCTGTAGAACAAGGGCTGCATCATCAGGGTCAACATTTGCAATAAAATGTACGCGTCGCTTGTCTACATTGAATGCCTGCAAGGCAAGGTATGCAGCTCTGGGTCCAAGGTCTGACCCTCCGATACCCACCATAATCAGATCAGTAAATTGCTTGTTATCCGCAAGAAATGCCTCTAGCTTGTCCACTTCCTCAGACGCCAGCTTCGTAGCCTCTTGAGCAACCTTACTTTCTCTCGGCTTGCCAAAAAAATCGCGAACAGCCGTGTGTAGAGCTGGCAGGTTTGGACTGGGATAACCTTCGATCACATTCACAATCTCCCCATCCTGCATAGCAATCATCTTTTCTACAGCCTTTGCCTCTGCAGCCAACTCACCTAAAGCTTTCAGGGTCGGCTCGTCCACCTTTTCCATGCCGTAAAGCATTTTGAAGCCGCAACTCTCTATCTGATAATCTCTGATACGTTCAGAAGTAAGATTGCCATCCTGAGTCAAATCATAGGATTTCTTGGCAAGCTCTTGCAACTTAGCCGTTGAAGAATAGCGCTGGAAACATGTCTCTGTTGTCTGGTCAGTAAAGGTCATAGAGGGATCCTCATTATTACAAAATCATTTGACTGGTCACGAATACTGCCATGGCAGGGAAAAAAGCTGCAAGCTTCTTATTCTTGGGGCAAAACTAGACAAGTTCCTCAAGGGATATTTCCTGTGCAAGGTCGAGCTTCTCACCAAGAGTCGCCACTACACCACCAGCAGCACAAAAACCCTGTAACTTGCGAAGCCCAAGATCACTGACAGAAGACGAATCCACCACAAGGTAATCGAGTCCATTCCATTGCATAGTCAAAAGAGTCTCGGGGATCACACGGAAAGAAAGGTTCTTGCTTTCCAGATTTTCGATGATCTCCGTTAAACGAGACGTAAATACAGAGCTTGCTGTCTCTACGGGAGGCAAACAAATGCCTATCGACCTATCGCTCTCATTGAGTAGTTCCAATGGCTCACGGGAAATACTGCCCACAGAAGATTTCCCCTCTCCCCATGCTAAAGCCGGGATCTGCTCAAGGTTCCCTTTGATGGCACAACGCAGGTGCTCAAAACTCTCAGGGTTAAAAAGTGTCAAAATCTCAGCAGATGAAACAAGCTTGCTCACATCAAAGAAGGCAAAAGCTTGTAAGCTCACTGGCAACCGAGTCGTCAGGAGATCTAGGTAATCTACAAAAGCATCTCTACAGAACAAACGTAAAAGCTGAAGGCCTCTGAGGCTTTTAGACAACCCATCAGGACTAAGCTTATCCCAAGAATCAAGCTTAAGCTTCATTGCGTCTGATAATTGTACAGTTGATTCAAAACGTTCTTGAACCCAACCCTGCAAATGCGTTAGTTGCTCGTGATCCCAGGAAAAGTTTCTAGTGAGTTCCGCATCTCCACAATAGAGACCTATCCCCAGAGTTTTGTCACAAAATTCTT
>JBLFWS010000199.1:0-6108 GCA_047611865.1 Chlamydiales bacterium | reverse complement strand
GACATATGAGTGGCCTTCTCAATTATTTTGATTACCCGATTACAAACGGAAAAGCAGAGGGAATCAATAACAAGATAAAGACATTGAAGCGGCAGGCTTACGGATATCGTGATATAGCTTATTTCAATCTAAGATTGTATCATCTCCACACCTCAAGGTATCGGCTGTGCGGATGAACCTAAAAAAAGGTTTTCGAACGACAATATTTATTGAAGAATGCCTTTCTTGTTAAACTGATTTTTAGGGGCAATAAAAGAATGGTGAGAATCTCACGAGCCAGCAAGCCTTTATGAAAGATGAAGGGGGCGAACCATCCTAAATAAATTGTAAACCTCTTGTGTTAAGGTGATTAATCAGAGGTCTTCTATTTTTTATTCCGAGCCAAAGCTACAACTCTCAACAAGAAACAGCAGTTAACAGCAGTTAACAGCTGACTTTCCCTCTAAGAAGGATTAAACAATTACTTTTCAGTTAATGGCTATTAGTGTGCAGAATTTTGCAAGAAAAAGAGCAGACATTTCAAATGAAGTCTTTTGCCATGCTATCTTTCATCCATTTCCATAGTCGTTCAACTGGGATAAAGTTTAGCTTTAGAGAGGACGGGGGGGGATTAGTTAGGGTCTTTTGATTAAAAAGATTTGCCACCCCTCTATAGTTAAAATATCACTACTTGAATGAATTTAGAGCTCAAGGCTTTGAAGGAATTTGCATTTTGAGTCTCTTAAATGGCCTTTAGGGCGAGCTAAACTATCAAATCTTTTTAATCAAAAGACCATGGGGAATTAAGGGTGATGCTGGAGATTTTCAGTTTTACTTGAACATCTTTGTTTCGATAGTAACAAGAATTATCATAAAAAATATGGGTTTGAGTTTTATCTTTCTGACTAGCCTCAGGATTAAAAAAAACAGTAATTAATCCTACATTTAGCATCTCGTCCTCTTGAAAAAAATAACCTCGTATTTACTTCACCTCAATCTGAATTTCGTTTCTACGCATAAACCAAAGGGAAAATGGTGAGTTGTAGCGCGCCCAGACTGGTGAAAACAGTGGAACAAGCTTTTCTTTCTTTAGCCAATTCTGCAATTGTAAAAGGTGCTTGTTATAATTACTTACTGACCAAGTTCCACTATAATTAATGACAGCTACTTTGCTTGCTGCTTTCTCATGGATCGTAACCCTAGAATCTGTAGGCTTAGGTAAAGTCTCTAAGTTCCAATTAGAAGGCATGACAAAAGCTACACGGTATGTATCACCATCACTTTCTTGAGTTACTGGAGCGGTCATTTTAATTTTAACACCCTCAGACTCTTGAGTAACAGGCGCTGTCATATCAATCTCCTGCTGACTCAAATTCTTTCCCGAAATATAGTCAAAAAGAATTGGAAATACTTTTCTACTAGCGTCATCGAAACTGCTATCAACGGTGACATAAGCTTCAAGGTATCCTTTATAATAACGTATTTCAAAAGGCGGATCGCTTTTGATTAATTCATACTTAGGTTCACCATAAGAGTGAGAGCAAGCTGTAAACATGGCGAAAAAGACAGCGTAAATTGTAAGTTTTTTTGTCATTGAGGTTTTCCAAGTAGGTGTTTTAATGCAGATGAAAGATCAGGATAGTAGAAGGGCAGCCTAGCCTCCTCTAATTTTGTTGGCTTCGCAGCAATGCTCGATAGCATTGTCGCTTCTGCCATTTCCCCGAATAGAAGCTTGGCCATAAAAGCTGGAATAGGAAAAAGGCACGGGCGATGAAGAACTGATGCCAGCGTTTTTGAAAATTCAAGGTTGCTTAGCAATTGAGGAGCGCATAGATTAACCGGTCCCTCGATGGATGGAGTCAGTAAGAGTCGGTAGAGCTGGTAGATGAGATCATCAATAGAAATCCAGCTCATAAGCTGCTTTCCTGAGCCCATTTTGCCTCCCAATCCCATTTTAAATGGAAGTAACATCTTACTAAGAGCTCCCCCTTTTGGTGTCAACACAACTCCGAATCTTGGAATAACAAGTCGACCTTTTTTAAAACCTTTCGCCTCTGACTCCCATTTTTCACACACTTGAGCAAGAAAATCATCTCCAGACCCCGCGGCTTCATTTACAACAGCATTACCTTTCATCCCATAGTACCCCACAGCGGAGGCGGAAATTAAGACCTTAGGTGGCAACTTTAAGTCGTTTAAGGCTTTAACCAAAAGGGATGTACCACAAACTCGACTATCTTCAATTCGCTTCTTTTTTTCATTTGTCCATCTTCCCGAGCCGATATTTTCTCCTGCCAGATGAATGACTCCATCAACCCCCTCCAGCTTCTCGCTTTCAATCTTACCTGAATTAATATCCCATAGTATTTCATTTTCTTTTGGATCTCTACGAACGAGGGAAAGGACCCTATGCCCTGCGCTGCGTAAAAAAGCAGAGAGCTCAGATCCGACAAGACCTGAAGCACCTGTGATAACAACAGTCAAGGGCCGCGCGGGAAAACTATTTTGCACTTCAAGATCGTGACGAAGTAAGGTATGGCGATAACGAAACAGCTCTTCAATGGAACGAGCAGCTATACCATTTCCGAGGCAGCCATGGATTTGATATTCAATCTCATCCTCCAAAAACGACTGATCTTCATTTTCTGTAATCATTCTATGGTGGTGGACCCATTTTGCAAAAGGACCGCTGACCTGAATATCACAGAACTCCTTACCAGCTGTATATTCAATATGACGAGCCACCCAGCTAACTGGAATAGGTCCTAAATAAGTTTTTAAATGGACCTCAGATTCGGGCTTTAATCCCGCATCTTTACGAATCACTTTTACTCTATTCCATGGAGGGGTGAGTCTCTCAAGAGCACAGGGATTTTCATGCCATGCAAAGAGCCTTTCTGCAGATACGGGCATTTCAGATTTTTTTATAAAATTTGGCATTTTCCTCCTCTACATCCTTAATCGGATTTATTTCATTTTATCCTCTGATAGCTAGCCAAGGCTTTATCTCTTGCTTCAGAATGATTCACAATAGGTTCTGGGTAGTTGGGTACTTTTTCCAGAGCTTCCCAAGGACTATGAATCCACTTCTTTGGAACATGAGCTAGCTCTGGAACCCAACGTCGGATATAAGACCCCTCAGGGTCAAATTTTTTCCCTTGCAAGACTGGATTGAAAATCCGGAAATAAGGCGCGGCATCTGGACCCGATCCTGCTATCCATTGCCATCCCAACGTGTTATTTGCAAGGTTAGCATCGACAAGAGTATCCCAAAACCATCGAGCTCCCTCAATCCAGTGAATAAAGAGGTCCTTAACAAGAAAAGACCCAACGATCATTCGGGCTCTGTTATGCATCCACCCCGTTTGCCACAACTCACGCATCCCTGCATCTACAATTGGGTAACCCGTCATACCTTTCTGCCAAGCAACTAGGGCTTGCTTATTTTTCTCCCATGGGAAATCTTCGAATTTTCTTTTCCACGAAAAGTCAGTCGCCCTAGGAGATTGAAAAAGAAAGTAATTCCCAAATTCTCTCCATAATAACTGTTTAAGGAAAGGCAAGCGATCTTTTGAATTATGCTCAATCGCCTTCCAAACTTCATGCGGCGAAATCTCCCCAAAGTGAAGGTGGGGTGACAGTCGGGATGTTCCAATAAGGTCTGGAATATTACGTAGTTCCTCGTAAGCATCTACTGCCTTTTTAAAATCCTGTAGTTTTTTCATCGCACCATATCGCCCGGGCGACCATTGATCCGAAAAGGAATCTGCCCAACTCAGACTTGGTAACAACTCAAGATTCCCGATCCTCTCTGATTTAATACGAAGTTGAGCACCAAGCTTAGGTAAAGGGAGTGGGTCTCTCCAAAGACGTAGCTCCATAGCTGTTTTTGAAAATGGAGTAAATACCGAATAGGGCTTTCCTGATTTGTTGAGAATCTCTGATGGTGTAACTAAATAGTTACCTTCGAAACCATATACTGAGGTGCCCTTTGCCTCGAATTTTGATATAACTTGTTTATCACGTCTTTTTATTTCAGGCTCATACCGATGATTAAAGTAGATTGCTTCAATAGAAAGCTCTGATGCAAGCTCTTCTAGAACTTCCATTGCCGGACCTGTTCGAATGATTAGGCGACTACCAAGTTCCTTATATTGCCTACTTAGTTCTTGCAAGGAATGATGTAACCACCAATTAGACGCTGCTCCAGAAGTCCACCTGCCCTCTTCCTTAGGACTGTGGATATAGATTGGTAAGACCTTTCCTTTGGAGGCTGCGTTTAGAGCCGGATTATCTTCAATACGAAGATCTCTGTAGTGCCAGACAATATTCCATCCGCTCATTTAGTTCTCCTCGGTGGCATTGGGATAAACATGCTTGTTGTCCGTTGATACTCCCTGTAAGCATCTCCTTTACTGACTAGAAGCTGTTGTTCTGTAGGTGGTATACCTGTAATCTTTAATATACTTATGATAATAACGCCAGGGCTAAGCCACCCTATAAATCCTAAAGGATGGTTCATCGATATCACAGCGTAACTTGTCCAGATAAGCGACTCGAAAAAATAATTAGGGTGCCTAGAGTAGCGCCAAAGTCCCATATTACAGACCTTCTTGCGATTATTTAGATCAGATTTGAATCGTACCATTTGTTGGTCTGCCATCAACTCTCCTGTTATTCCGATTATATAGAGTAAGCTACCAACTGTGTCCCAGGATGTCCAAGTAGATTCTGGAGCTAGAAAAGAAAAAGCTATTGGTATCACTAATAGTGCCACCGAAAGTGCTTGGGCCTGAAATAAAATCAAGTACTTCCACTTCAGTCCACTTTTCCATTTGGAAGACAATTCAACATAGCGTTGATCTTTTTGACCTTTCCTCAAACGCATAACAAGTAAGTTAACTAGGCGAAGGCTCCAAAAAGCCACGCAAAAAATTAAAACCCATTGGCGGAGGCCTCCAGATGGAACTTGATAGAACATCCACCAAGTGGTACAGCCGATGCTTGTAATCCATCCGATATCAACCACCGCAGGTTCCTTATGATAAAGATAAGAAAGCCACAGGATCAGCATAATAAAGGCAGCAATTAGCCATCCACTAAAAACGAGAGTTAGCAAATTAACGAGGGTCATTTGTCTCTCTCAGTATCTTGGATTATATAACGGGACAACCCGACAAATACAAAGCAATGAAAAGGATTAATACTATACCCATAGAGGCATCCAAGAAGACCATTTGGCCTAAAGGTTACTTTTTGTCTGATTACATCTCTCTTACCATTTTCATTTACTATCATTTCAAACTCAAGCCATGCCTCCCCAGGAAGGCGATCAATGTCTCCTCTTAAAACCCACGCCCAATTCATCTAATACCAACCTCGTTCATTGCCAAACGCCGAAACGGCATCTTTAACCTTGTCAGGATCACATTCAAAAACATCTGCTCAAAGAAACGCGAAAAGACTTTGAAAGAATAAGCTTTAGGCTCACAAAGTGATACAGCCATCATTGTGTAAAGGATTGTCCAAACGATAGGAAAAGCTAAATTTGGAGGATTCCAAAATAGTTTTTCAAGAGACAGATACCAAGTCCCTACAGAACTTTGTGTAAAAAAAGATGCCGTCCATTCTACAGCGTAAAACAAGAGTAGTGAAAATATAAAAAATAACGCCTTCTTTCGAAAGCTTACAGACTCCATGACGATTCCTTTCCAAACTCATTATCTAGTTTTAATAAAAGAATAACGAGAATCCAGGCATGTCCGCAAGCCTTTTGAAAAATTAAAGTACAAAGAATAGCATGAAAGATATAAGCTCTTGATATTTAGATTGTTGTACGTGCAACCTCTGTTTTCAAGTCCGTCCTAATTCTATACTCTACAGTAATTCACTGTACTCAACAGTTATAAAACCAGAGACTTAAAACAACTTAAGTTACTGCTCGTATCTGCCGATAACTGCTCATAGCGGTACAACATAGTGACAACAAGGTGACAAAATGGGGTTCATCCGCATCTAGTATCCCTAGAGGCATAGCATTTGCATAGAGATAGACAGTCAAAACCAAAGGGAGGGGTCTATGTCTACTTCTTTGCTTTATCATGCTTTTGGGGTTTCAGGAGTAAAATA
>JBLFWS010000198.1:0-6218 GCA_047611865.1 Chlamydiales bacterium | reverse complement strand
TTTGAGGACTTAATGACGTCATGCCTATCTTTGATACAGACAGAAAACCTTTTATCTGATGAAGATTTTGCTCAAGATGGAACTCGAGTTCAATCAGCAGCTGGACGATCCTCTGGAAGACGTGAAGGGACCCTTCTTAAGTATCAAGAAGAAGCTCGAAATCACCTTAAAGATCTTCAAAAAAATGGAGGGTTAAGTGCTAGCGAACTTACCAATAAGCAAAGGCAAGCTCGGTATTCTGCAAGGAAGGATAAGAAAGATAGAATGGACTCAGCAGTTGAGGAAATGAAAATGGGACATGGGGGTTTTAGTTTTGCTTGCAATGTACAAGTGGTCACAGGCACTAAGAGTAGAGCTATTTATGGTATCTCTGTATCAAACTCCTCTGACCAAGGTAAAGCTCCTCCGATGTTTGCACAGACCTTAAGTATGCTTAACCGAATTGAAGTTGAATATCCTCAAAATTGGATAGCTGACTCAGCATATAGCACGGTATCTGATATTGAGGGGAATTATGAGCTCTTACCGACATGTAACAGCATATTTGCGCCTAAAGAAAATAAAGGGTCTGATCCAACACAAGAAAGGAAAAGAGATGGTCCCGGAATGAAGAAATGGCGAGGCTCATTAAAGACAGAAGAGTTTGTTAAGACATATGCTCAGAGGTGTAGTACAGTGGAACTATCTAATGCACGTATCAAAAACAAGGGTTTGTCACGATTTAGCCTTAGAGGCTTGATAAAAACACAAAGTGAAGCTCTCCTAGCAGCTATAACGCATAATGTTTCTATGCTAATAAATTATTTTACTAAAAAACAGGTGACTGAGGAACTTGTTTAGAGAGGATCAGGAGCTAAACAATGATAACTTAAAGGTGAAAACCCATTCTTAACACAATTTACCACCATAAAAATGGCGGTAAATTGCAGCAAGCCCGATATGTTGCGCAATCTGGCCGTAAGAGTCCATTTCAGACTTATAAAACTCTTTCAAACCATCCCTTTTGGGTAAAAAGTTACAGCCTCTTCGTGGCTAAGGATTTTGCTATCCTATCCTTTCTCTTACGACCACATACAACCTTAGCTTGATGCGTATGGAACTTCGTTCCTCATGGTGCTTCGCCTACGCCACAAAACAGCCAAGTGAGTGCGCACCATTAACGGCTTGGCTCGAGTATAAAATTAGACGAGTTACAAGCGATTCAAAAGCAGGATAAAAGGCTCCAAAAGCAACGTTTAGCTATTTTAATACACGACCTAAGCCAATTGTGGGGATAAAGGCACAAATTCGCTTATCCACCCCAGGATTTGATGTCCGTTTACTTCCACCACCCCATCCTTTACCGTTGTTTTCAAAGAGGATGAATCACTTCCGCTACTTATCTGAATGGGGCCCAAGGAAACATTTGCAGAAGCATTGATTCCTTCTTCGAGAGCACACTGCTCCTCATCTTTCATTTCTCCTGACATCACAACTTGATGAATCAAAATAAATGCTGTGGGAATAAGAGCCATTTTCCCCATATTTCCCTCCAAAGAACCTGAAGAATAGTAAGCTACGGGAAAACCAGGAACGCTCCAGTTGGATAAACTAAATATCTGAGTATCCAACCAAGGTCTCTGTATATGGACTATTTGGTATTTAATCTTTATATGCTTGTTTCCAATAGTATAGAAGTTTTTTGCGGCAGCCGTTTGTACATTCAGACTTGTAGGCACAGCCTCCGACCCTCCTCCGATAAACGCAAATCCCTTGTCTTTCATCGTCTCTTCATTTGTGAAATCAATATCTAAATCCAAAAGAGTCGCATCAGAAGAATACCAGTTATCTGGATCTGCATAGCACGGGTGCCAAGAAATCCCACTACCGTCCATGCTGGAAATAGCTGCTTTTTCAAAAGCTTGCCTTGCATCACTAATAACAGAGGCTACCGCTCCAGCATCTGGAGAAGCCGCAGCATTTTGGACCAGGGTTTTGTATAGTTGGTCAAGGGAGAGGCTACTAGCCCAGTAGTACTCTGTGAATTCTGGAATAGCATTCGTCAGTCGAGAAAAATTTTGCAAGTTTGTATAGGAGCCGTTCTGATTTGAGAGGCTATAAGAATTCTCATAATCCTTAAGTTCAATAAGTTCAGGGACCTCACTAATTTGTAAGATAGGCTTCAAGCTATCGTCTTGAACGGGAGCTGTCAAAACTGCACTTTTCACTAACTCTCCACCAGAAGAGCCAAGTGTTTGATTTGCCTTTTGTACACTCTTAGCTTTCCCTTCAGCCAATTTACTTAGAATCTGCGGAAACTTATTCAACGCATCCTGTAATCCATTATATAACGCTCTAGCTAATACCATTACCTATCTCTAGCCTCTCTGTTCATTCATCTTACCGACAAAACTAAATTTTCTCTTTACTTAAGTCAAGGCATGTCAATATATACACTTCTACCGCTTAAAAAATGGAGATACAAAATGACTGAGATAAACTCTTTGGAATACCAGCAAATCCTACAACCCGCCTGGAAAGAACATTTTTCATCTGTATACTTAGCAAGAGAAAGTCAAGAGAGGAACATCAAGCAATTTGCTGAGTTTATTACTTCCCATTTTTCTTGTGAGAGTGACTACGCTGAATTCTATGCCCGTTGTATCGCACAAGAAATTCCTTATAATACTGTTCGGGAAGAGTTTAACAAGTGGTCTGCTATACGTAATCAAAACCACTTCCCCTCCTTTTTCTCAGAAGTTTTCATGCTAAATAACCTACCCTCTCTCTCATTTAAAACCCTTGTAACAGTTGCACTTGGAGTAGCTGCATTCGCTTTTTGTTATTTTTTTAAATCCAACGAAAGAGAAGCAGGTTAGCTTCCCTTAAAATAAGGAAAAGGTCTTCTCAGCTCTCACAGGTTTAGGAATCCGAGAAACTGTCGATAATATACAAGACCACAGTTTCATATTTTGGAGATCCTTTGAAGACCTTATGCCTTATTGCCCTTTTCCTCATTATCAATGCTGGAAAACCCCCAGACGAAACCTACACCTTTCAAAACACCAAGTGGGGTATGAGCATTGAAGAGGTTATGGAAAATGTAGACTTCATACCTGTAAATATGGATGAAAATACACTGGTATATCAAGCCCGCATACTTAAAAAAAACTCGCAAGTCGTCTATAGATTCGTTGATTCCAAGCTCTCGGAAATTCAATATACGATTCAAGAAATTCGCCCCAATGACTACGACTCCATCAGAGACTACAATGTAATCAAAAAGAAGCTCAGCAAACACTACGGGCCACCCAGTATAGACGAGCACTTCTGGAAGGATGAACTTTTCAAAGATAATAAAGGTGACTGGGGCATAGCCGTAAGCTTAGGACAGCTATTTTTCAATTCCGAGTGGGAAACCCCAAATGCCCATATCCGCAGCATACTCATAGGAAAAGATTACAATATCACCTGTGGTATTCAATATTTACCTAAGAGTGAAGAGAAACAAAACGAAGTTCAAAACTCATCTTCTTCTTCCAAAATACCTAAAGACAAACCAGCTGGATGATATTTTTCTGTATAAGTAAAAAGTATTCCCTTCATAGGATCCAAAAGGTCTTTTATACAAATATCAGATCCTCCAGCCACACTATATTTTGCCAAATCCACTTTTTTCTTGATTGTACTTAAAGTATTACCCGTTTTAGGATCCTTTAAATGAAGGATCAAGCTCTGCATCCTCTCACCTAAACTATTAATGCGCTCAAAGGTTTCCTGAATACGAAAGGCTTCCTCTTCAATTGTAAAGTCGTCAGAGGTGCTCATCAAATTCTTAAGGTCTACCAGGGCTTTTCCCAATGCATGCTCTTCTGCCTTTTTTGGCTTCATCCGATTTAATCGATCCATAAAAGGTACTAGATTAATTTTATCCATATCATCATCTACCCGCTCGTTATATTCTTCCATAAGAACACTTAAGTCTTTTCCAGTCATCTCTACAGGAGGCCTTTGCCAATCAGTACCCATCCAATTAGGGTCTGACTCTTTACTCAGAATATATTCCACCAACTCCCGAATATCGTAGATAAATTTTTCAAGGTTCTTCGTAAGAACAAAACGATGATCAGGATCTATTTCTCCATTGACATCAGAATGAATGCCTGCGGAGCAATGAGTCTCTGGAATTTTTTGGAGTACTCTTCTATTGAATACATTTGAGAGCAACTTGCTCTCTTTGCTATCAGGCAGCCGTTTAGACACACGTGATCTTAAACTAGCTGAAGAAAAATCTAAAATTCTCCCAAACTGAGACTCTGGAAGTGATTCAAAAGCTTCATGGGTTTTCTCCAATGGCCTTTTAAAAGTCTTACTAGACCCTCTCTCATCTTCATCAAAGGGATCTTTATAGTCATTGTCTCCACTCACTGGAGAATTGGAGTTACTGGAGCTATCAACCACTTACTGAGTCTTTATCTTAAATATATTAGCTATATATCGGAGTTCCCCCCTAAAGCTTAAGTAGTTTTCTTCTCTCTGGCAGCCCCAAACACTTAAAAAAATAAAATAGATGTTTTTATTGATAATAAATAATTACAGTGCTTAGATGGATAAAATTATTAAATATATTGGGATATAAAAAATGACTAATTCTTACAATTACTCATTATCTTCCTTTTCTATAGAAGCTCTCAATAAAGCTCCCAATCAAGACCTCACTCTCTACCGTAATTTACTTTGCCTAGATGACATCCGTTATTTTGAAATCTCTGGGAAAATTAGTACTCTTTCTATACAAACTTATGATGAACTGAACAAACGAATAGCCATGGTTTTAAATAAAACCGATCAATTTGTATCCAAAGATGAAATTTGCCAAACCCTCAAAAAAATCCATACAAGCTATGAAGAATCTCGAAAATCTCCCTTTGCTCTTCCTACGAGTCGCAACCTTATCAGCAAAAAGCCATTGGAAATAACCCTCCCTTCTAATTTAAATTCCCAAAAAGAAATCCAAGCCATTCCTTTGAATACTCCCAGAGAAAATCAGCCTCTCGTAGAAGAAAAATATTCGGAAACTTTAAAAAATAAAGTGGCCCTATTTCTCAATAAAGGAATTCAAGATACCACTGATGCAGACGTTAGATACTACCAAACAGTAGGTAAAGATATTCGAAACAAAGATAAAGCTCAAAAAATCACCTCTATAGCCCGCTATCTCGCTATTTCTGAATTACAACCCTACAACCCTTGCGCAGATAACTTAGAACCAGAAGAAAGAAATCTTCTAATTTCTTTAGGGAAAGAACCCTTGTCACTCGACGACATACCTCAAGTACTTCCCCAAAAAAATGAACATGGGTACTGGCGTGAAGTCCTCACACTTACCCGTAATCCTCTCGTCATCTATAAAATTGCCAGAAATTCCTTTTCCTCAAAGGATCTGAAATATTTCCCGGAGGATCAGCACAAATTCATAATTGCCGCTTCCCAAGCACTTCTTCATGACTCCCTATACAAAGTAGACTTTGACAGAGATATTTTCGAAACCCTCTATAAGCCCCATAGCTCCCCCCCAGAAATGCTAAAAAGCTTAGGAAACAATAGAGAAAAAAATAGTGATTACACCACCCTCGCCACAAAGATATTAGAAAGAGAGGAGAAACTCCAAACTGATAGATTTGAGGGAGGCTGTAGCTACCTTGACAAACTCACTCATGACATCGCTTCCCTTTACGCTCCTTCTGACAAGCTCATCCATGAAACATCTTTCACATCTATCCATGAATATCTCGTATCAATAGGCCTTGAGGGAAACATTCAAAAACTTAGCTCTGACATAAAAGGCATTCGAACAGCATTTGACTTGGAAATTTTTTGCATCAACTACCATAAGCTGGTTTACAATACCCTGGATAAGATAAACAATATCAACGTCACCCTCAAAAGAGAAACTCTCGGAAAAGAAATCACGCGAATGGTTGCTGGAGAAGACCAAATAATTCCTTTATCTATCTACCTCATACAAAGAATGAACGACCCTGAAGTTTATGCTAAACTCACAGCATTGGAAAAGATCACCGACGACAGCTTTCTTGAACTCCACTCGCGGCATATTTTTGCCAGGACCATAGGCTCTGCATGCTACGCCCTAGATGAACTCAAAACAAATTTTCAAATATTACAGAAGGAATTAAGAACTGTAGGTAAAAAGGCACGCTACTCCTGCTTTGGGCTAG
>JBLFWS010000197.1:0-6237 GCA_047611865.1 Chlamydiales bacterium | reverse complement strand
TCAAGCTCATCAATTTCATCAAATTTGGGGTTTACAGAACGAAGTTGCTCTTCAAAAAAGTCATACACCTCAGTTTTCTTCAAAAGCCAGCGAGTTGATATAAATTCACCAAGGTTTTCCTTCCCTTCAACAATCGCTTCAGCATAAGCCGGAGACAACTCCTCTGATGTGAGATTCTTTAACTGCTTCCCAAAAAAGTACTTTTTAAAAAATACTTTGTCCTTTTTAAGATGCTCATTTTTCAAATCTTTCTTTACAACGTCGATTATTCCTAGCATCCAAGGCATGAGAAGTTGGAATTTTTCCTTGTATTCGGCATCTTTTAACATTATTTCGTTTCCTAAATTTATAGTTGAAATGATAATGTACCCTCAGAGTTCCCTTGGAATAGGAAGGTACCCACCTTTATATAGGGCTTTTAAGAGGAAACTTTAGCAATTTCCTGAAGAAAATGCAACTAAGGATAAAGAATGTCTGAAAATCACCTCTTTTATGAAAAAGAAATCATTCGTGAAGATCAGCAGAGGTATATTGAGAAAATTCTAGAGAAATACAAGCTAGAACCCGTTACAGACGAACTCAAACAGCGAATTTATGACGATTTATCCCGGGAGAGATATCTGGGAAACATTACAATCCCCTTCAAAATCATCGAAAAAAGGGACAATTCCGGGGTACACCACCCCTATATTGAAGTTTTGTTAGACACTAGAGTCTGATCTAGGTCGTGTATTAAAATTAGGGAATGTCTGATTTTGAGAGCATTTTTTTATAATTGAGGATCGCTCAGAACTCTCCATACTTAGATAAGTAGGTTAATTGGGAGCGATTCAAAAGTGTAAAAAAAGGGTCCGAAAGCAGCGCTTCGTAATTTAATATAGGAACTAGAGGACCCTCAGCAAGTTAAATTGCAGTTTACCCTTGAAAAATTAATGTCCTTTTTGCTACAATGTATGCTTCTAACTCAGAAAATGGTTTTGTTTAACCGTAATTTATTGCCAGTGGTAAAAAACTCTTAGGGGGATTCTAATGTCTCTTGATAAAGGCACAAAAGAAGAAATAACAAAGAAGTTTCAACTTCACGAAAAGGACACTGGTTCCGCTGACGTGCAGATCGCAATCCTAACAGAAAGGGTGGCTGAACTCACCGATCATCTCAAGCTTGCCCCTAAAGACCACAGTTCTCGCTTAGCGCTACTCAAGTTGGTCGGGCAACGCAGGAAGCTGTTGGACTATCTTAACTCCACTGATACCAAGCGGTATCAAAACCTTATTAAAAGGTTGAAGTTAAGAAAGTAGTCAATTTCGTTAAAAAGGCAGCGGTTACGCTGCCTCTTTTATTTATAGCGTGAGGAGGAGATTACCGGGTATAGACAGATGTGAAATCAACAAACTGTTTTTAACTGAAAACTTGTTGTTAAGGCCTGTTTATTGATTTCTCATGCTACTTATCCGAATGCCTCCCCCACCCTCGCTAAACAGAAGTCAGATGCTAATTCAGAGCAACTGGCATAATCTCAGAAAGACATATAAAATCTAGATTACTATTTTAAGGAGTCACGATTACATGGAAAGCAAATCCATATCAGTAGAAGTTGGGGGGAAAACCCTAAGCTTCGAAACAGGTAAAGTCGCACGACAAGCTAACGGTTCCGTTATACTCCGCATGGGCGACACTGTAATTTTCACATCCGCCTGCGCTTCTAAAGACCCAAGCGACAACATGGACTTTTTCCCACTACGAGTAGACTATCAGGAAAAATTCTCTGGTGCTGGAAAAACTCTTGGTGGCTTTATCAAAAGAGAAGGGCGACCTTCAGAAAGAGAAACTCTTGTATGCCGTCTTATAGACAGAACCATTCGTCCTTTGTTCGTGAAAGGATACTTCAACGAAGTACAAGTCCTTTCTTATGTATGGTCCTTTGATGGTGTCAATGCTCCTGAACCTCTTGCCATCTGCGCCACCTCTGCAGCACTGGTTATTTCAGACATTCCCCTGATTAAACCTGTTGCCGGTGTTCGCGTAGGATACATTGACGGTGTCTTCATCTTGAACCCTTCTCCTGTAGAACAAAAAGTATCTCGCCTGGACCTTATCCTTGCTGGAACCGAAGACGCTATTTTGATGACAGAAGGCTTCGCTGACTTCCTTACCGAAGACGAGATGCTTGAAGCAATTGCATTAGGACATTCCGCTATTAAAGATATCTGCAAAACTCTCGTCAAGTGGCGCGAAGAAGTAGGTAAAGAAAAGAATGTAGGCGCACTAAAAGTCCTCCCTGAAGAAGTATATAATTCTGTTAAAGAAATTATGGCTCCTACTATCGATCAGGCCATGCGTATCACTGACAAGAAAGAACGTGAAGTCGCACTGAGTGTAATTAAAGAACAAGTTTCAGCGAAACTCCTCCCCGAAGGCGAAGAGCCTCTTTTCGATCCAGCTTTCATAAAGCAAGCTATCAAGAAGGTTTCTTCTGGACAACTTCGTAATATTGTTCTTGAAGAAGGTGTTCGTTGTGACGGTCGTAAAACGAATGAAATTCGTAAAATATCTATCGAACAAAGCTTTCTTCCACGTACACACGGTAGCTCTCTTTTCACACGGGGTGAGACACAAACTGTTGCTGTCTGTACTCTTGGTGGTGAAAACATGGGACAACGTTACGAGACAATCGAAGAAGACAGTGTTCGTAGGTTTTACTTACAGTACTTTTTTCCTCCATTCTCCGTCGGAGAAGTGGGCCGCGTAGGACCTCCAGGACGTAGAGAAGTAGGACATGGAAAACTAGCTGAACGTTCTCTAACACCAGTAGTTCCTTTACGTGAAGATTTCCCCTACACCATTCGCCTGGAATCCAACATTACAGAGTCTAATGGATCTTCATCCATGGCATCTGTTTGTGGTGGCTGTCTTGCGATGATGGATGCTGGTGTACCGATCAAGCGCCCTGTTGCCGGTATTGCCATGGGTCTAATCTGGGAAAATGATAAGTTCGTTGTTCTTTCAGATATTCTAGGTATCGAAGATGCTCTTGGTGACATGGACTTTAAAGTTTCCGGTGATGACAAAGGTATTACTGCATTCCAAATGGATATCAAAGTTGAAGGTATTACACCTGAAATTATGGAAGCTGCACTCTTTCAAGCGAAAGAAGGCCGTACTCATATCTTGGGTAAAATGCTTGAAGCATGTCCAAAAGCTCGTGAAGAAATGTCTGCTTACGCTCCACGTATTGAGACCATCCAAGTTAAGCCTAGTAAGATTGGAACAATCATTGGCCCTGGTGGTAAGCAAATTCGTGCGATTATCGAAGAAACCGGTGTTGACATAGACATTGAAGACAGTGGTTTGGTAAGTATCGCAGCTAGTGACCCTGAAGCTATGAAAAAAGCTAAGGGTATCATTGAAGGTCTGCTTGCTGAAGTTGAAATTGGTAAAGTTTACGATGGTAAGGTTGTTTCCGTTGTTCCTTTTGGAGCATTCGTTGAGATCCTTCCTGGTAAAGAAGGGCTTTGCCACATTTCAGAGCTAGACTCTACTAGAATTGAAGATGTCTTTGCTTATATCAAAGAAGGTGATCAAATCACTGTTAAAGTCTTGGATATCAATGAAAGAGGCCAAGTCAAACTTAGCCGTAAAGCTACATTGGTAGCAAAGTAAGCTTAATCCTTTAAGGCTTATGCTCTTTGACAAAAGGCCACCTACTGCACTTAAAGCAGTTGGTGGCCTTTTTTTGTTTTTAACCCGACCTCTCGTCAAATTTGAGAATTGTAAACTTGACTTTTCCATCTAGGACGTCATGTTTGATCTCAATAACATACCTATGTTTCGAGATCTCCACACTTAGCCATTCAGAAAAATCCCTAGGTTACAATTTACAAATTTGACACAAGATCCGAATATTTGACTCGACCACACAGCAATCCCATGAATTTTCAAGATTTTATAATAAGTTAATCCGAAGCTAATCCTTGAACTTGTTTTGGTATAAAGACATACAACTACTATCCATTACTATGGACCGTAGATAATGACTTATTAGTATCCATAATATAGTAGTGGATTGGACTGAAATTATTTTTACTGCTAAAATAATTTTAAAGGTTTACCGGGGTATCTATGCCAGCGATTGATCCATATAGCTCATTCCAGAGAAAATGGAATGGATTTATATTATTCGTCATTATTTATAATGCTCTCATTATTCCATTTCAGCTGGGTTTTGCAACGGGTATATCCTATGAATTTATTGTACTGAATTATCTTTTGGATATTTTCTTAGTCGGAGATATCGCTTACTCATTTTTCAGAGGATATTTTCACGAAGGATTATTAGTTACTGATCTTGAAATGATTAAGAAAAACTACCTTAAAGGGAATTTCACCCTAGACGTCTTATCCACTTTGCCCATTGATATGATTGCCCTCTATATTGGTATCGAATATTTCGGAGGGATAGAGTACATTCCTCTCCTTAGAATTCCTAGACTTCTCCGAGCCTTGCGCATTTTAGAATACTTTGAGCCTCTGGAAAAAGATTTTCGTTTAAATCCCAGCGCTGTACGAATTGGAAAACTTGCCCTTTGTGTCTCAGTCAACGCCCATTGGATTGCATGCGGATGGTTTTGGATAGCTTTACACGAATATCAAAAGGGTCTTTCACCATGGATTGTCTCGCAAGGAATCGTTGACTCCCCTCTTTACGACCAATATGTAAATTCACTCTACTGGGCCTTAACTACTATGACAACCGTGGGTTATGGTGACATTACCCCTAATACCACCGTTGAAATTGTATACACTATGGTAGCCATGGTTATTGGTGTCAGTATTTATGCTTACATCGTTGGTAACATGGCCACTCTTGTAGCGAATTTAGATCGTGCTGCTCAAGCATTTCGTGAAAAAATGGACGGGGTAAATGATTACATGCGCTTTAGGGAAATTCCTCCCAGCCTCCAGTTTCGGATACGCTGCTATTTTGACTATGTTTGGGCTAGAAATAAGGGCATAAACGAAGATGACGCTCTCCGTGATCTTCCCTATCCTCTCCGTGTAGATCTAAACCTTTTCCTTCACAGAGAAGTACTTGCAAAAGTTCCTTTATTTCATGGTATCGAACAAGGATTTATCAATGCTCTGGTTATGAAACTTAAGCCCATGATTAGTGCACCAGGTGACTACCTTATCCGCTATCATGAGGTAGGCAAAGAGATGTTCTTTATTACCAATGGACAGGTGGATGTTATTGGACCTGATGGGAAGACTGTTTATGCCACATTAGGTGAAGGAAGTTTTTTTGGTGAAATAGCTCTACTTTTTCACGAAAAGAGAACCGCATCAGTCATCTCCACTCGATATTGTGATGTCTTTCGGCTAGATAAAGAAGATATGGAAGAGGTTGTAGCTGATTATCCGGAAGTGAGAGAGCAGATGATGAAAGTAGCTGAAGAGCGCTACAAGAAGAATCCAGAAGATGACCATAAAGATGATCCCTATACCTACTAGGCTTTCTCCAATATCCATTCACTGTTTTAATTTTATCTTAATATGTCTTTCATCAGAACAAATACTACTCTCCAAAGGCCTTTTAGCACTGTGTGGCGTTGTTGTATAAAAAACCACTGAGGCAGTGAGTTCAGCGAGGAGGAATGAAATGGGGAGAGCTGTTTTATACGATTAAGCGTCGAAGACCGTACTTCAGTAGCTTCACGTTAAAATTGATCAATAAGCCCTCTGCCTTGTGGTGGCACAGATGAGGCTAAAACCCCATCTGTGCCACTGAGATCAGTGAGGAGATATGAGAAATCTTTTATAGGATTAAACATCGAAGCCCATTCTTCAGCAATTTTACTTTAAAATTGATCAATCAAATCTAAAGTTCTTAAGATTATGAAAAATCCAGGAATGCCACAAAGTGAAAGAATAGTAGCTTCAAGTTTCTCCCTATCTCATTCCTTCTCACTGATCTCACAGCAATTCCCGCTGGAAAATTTTAGGAGGGAATTTAAAATTTTATTTCGTAAACTTTGAGGCTTAATAAATCCTCAACGAAGTTTATATCATGGCAAAATGCCCTCAAAAATCTTTGACAGTATCTTCTCTTATAAAATCCTTATATGAAAAATTCTTAAAAATTCCCGATCCTCGTTCGTTCACTAAGGAAGATACGATCACTCTCACAGATCACTTAATGTCTGGTTTGGCTATTTTTGGATTGAAGTTTCCTTCCTTAC
>JBLFWS010000196.1:0-6253 GCA_047611865.1 Chlamydiales bacterium | reverse complement strand
CGAACAATACATGAAAATACTTTTTAAAAACTTAGACTTGGATCTGAATGACAAAAAAGTCTCACGGGTATTTACACGCTTCGGTGGATATGGGTGCATCGCGGCCTAAAACTGTCTGGACTATTGGATATTAGGACTTTGTATTAAAGAAGTATCGGAAAGACAAGCTGGAAACTTGAGGTAATTGTAACGGATTTTCTCATGCTTTACGAAAGTATGTGTTACATATCGGGATTAATGAAAAGAATAGTCATTACAGGAATATATATCAGAGCAAACAGAGTACTGAGTAGAGTCGATGTAGCGGCCTTTTCAGGGTATGATTTCAAAATTGTTGCAATGATAACAGGATTTGATGCAAGAGGTACGATTGAAAAGAGAATTAGTGCTTTATGGACGTTACTAGAATATAGCCCGAAAAAAGAGCTATCTAGAAAGATCAAAAGGAACGTAGCCAGAGGCCAAGCAACAAATTTTGCCAGAAAAGCCATAGAAATGAATTTCAAATCAAGGTTTTTCAAAGACACACCGTTTAGCCCCATCCCGATAATCATCATCCCTACAATGGTAAAAACCTTTAGGACATAAGGTTCTATATAAGATAATGATACAGGCATGTCGAATTTAAGGAAATTGAAGGAGACTGCCAGAATTAAAGCATGAAGTGTCGGAAGGGTAATGACTTTGAAGACGCATTCTTTAGCCGAGAAGTTTCCCCTTGCACTGATGTAGAAGCCTAGGCTGCTTTCAAAGGCAATAATACCCATCATTCCGAGAATGTAGCTACCGACAGTTTGTGAGTCGAATAGCATCACAGCAATGGGCAAACCGAAATAGCCCGTATTGGCTGTACCGGCACAAAGGGCGAGCAGATTTGACGAGGAGTCCTTCAGCAAGGGTTTGGCAAGGTAATAAAAGCTGAGGCATAAAAACGAAGAAAGAAGAAAGATGATGATAGGTAGTGAAAGAGTGGCAGCGTCGAGATGTGTTTTCATGACCCCACTGAAGATTACTAAAGGGGCGATTCCATAAAACATAACTCGGGCAATAATTTCTCTCGCTGAGCTAAGATATCTAGCAGAAACAAAACCCAAAAAGATATAGAAGTAGAGAGGGAGCAGTTTTTGGAAAAGGATAAAGAAAAAGCTAAGCATGTTTTTTTGCTTCTTGGATAAAAAGATCTGTAAAAGAAAAACTATTCCCATCAAATAATCCCAGATCACTGAGTTTTAAAGAGGGGATGACAAGTAACGCCATAAAAGATAAGGACATAAAAGGGGCTTCCAAGGTGGTTCCTAGCTCCTTTGCCTTTAGGTCTAAGGCAGAGTATTTTTCTGCCACGACGTAGGCGTCTTCTGGACTCATAATCCCAGCAACAGGGAGAGGTAGAACAGACACGGCGTCCCCCTTGACTACAGCGACCCCCCCTTTGCAGTCTATAAGAGCATTCACGGCAGTACAAAGGTCTTCGTCGTTGACGCCTACGGCGATGATATTATGAGAGTCGTGACCAACACTTGAGGCGATAGCCCCTTTTTTTAATCCAAAATTCCGTATGAAAGCGATGGCGGGTGTAGAGTTTTGGTAACGATTGACAACCGTTATCTTCAGGATATCGTTATCGGGATCTGAGACGGCTTTTCCATCGATGATTTTGGCGTCGAGTTGGAGTTCCTTTGTAATTAATTCCCCGTCGGCGACTTCTATGACGCGCAAAGTTTTTCCTTTTGCCAATACT
Source organism: Chlamydiales bacterium (assembly GCA_047611865.1). Lineage (GTDB taxonomy): Bacteria > Chlamydiota > Chlamydiia > Chlamydiales > JBDQID01 > JBLFWS01. The sequence goes on along the minus strand of JBLFWS010000196.1, from coordinate 4,515 downwards.
GCAAATTCTTCTGGAGATTTTTTTTCTGTATCAAAGTGATTGATGATAGCGACATCTACAGAAGGAAAGCAAGCCTTGCCATATTCAGCAACGACTTGGCCATTGATGTATGTCTTGAGTACCAAAAAATCCTGGAGATTATTTATCAGAATAAAATCAGCAGGGTCTCCTTCCCTTAAAGAACCTACGGGGAGTTGGTAATGTTTTATTGGGTTGAGGCAGGCAGAACGCAGGACATCCATGACATCGTATCCTAGATCCACCGATCGTTTGACGATTTCGTTGATGTGTCCTTTAACGAGGTTGTCAGGATGTTTGTCGTCGCTACAAAACATAACTTTCGATGGATTAGACGCAATAAGGGGATGCAAAGCGGGAAAGTTCTTTGCAGCAGAGCCTTCACGAATCAGTATGTGCATGCCGTAGCCGATCTTCTCCTCGGCTTCTTCTAATGTATAGCACTCGTGATCTGTTGTGATACCTGCTTTTGCGTAAGCTTCTGCAGCAGCACCTCGAAGACCGGGAGCGTGGCCGTCCACCGGCTTGCCGAATTCTTTAGCTAATGCGATCTTTTCCATGACTTCGGGATCATTGTTCAGGACCCCTGGGAAATTCATCATTTCGCTTAGGTAAACGAGCTTATCTTCTTTGAAGAGGCTGCGGATGTCCTCGCTGCTGATAGTGGCTCCTGCGGTTTCGAAGCTTGTGGCTGGGACGCAGGGCGAGGCTCCGAAGAAGAATTTAAAAGGGGTTTGTTCCCCATTGCGGATCATATATCTTACACCTTCTATCCCTAGGACATTGCCAATCTCGTGAGGGTCAGAAACTGTGGCGACGGTGCCGTGGGTTACTGCGAGCCTTGCAAATTCGGAGGGTACCAGCATGGAGCTTTCTACATGGACGTGGGAATCAATGAATCCGGGGAGGATGTACTCTTTTTCTTCGATGGTGTCATCTTCGATGATAGAGATGATTATCCCATTTTCAACGAGGACTTTTCCTGGGAAAATTGTATTTCCCCATAAATCAATAATCTGACCAGTAAGCGTGAATGATGACATTGTTCCTCCCGTAGTGAATACTGCTAAAGTAACCGGGCGAAATGAATTTGATCAAGGGCTTATAATTCAGTCGTAGCAAAGCTTTCGCAATGAGTTATCGATAGGGGGGAGGGGGGGGGCTTTGGGGTAAAGAGTTCTATCTTTTTTGGTTTATAGTTAAAAAACTTGTTCGCTGTCTTTTTGTATTAAACAGAGTGGCAATGGAGAGAGAACCTCGAAGTTATTCGAAGAGGCGTTGTTGCATAAAACATGCGTCTACAAGAGGGTTATGATTAACATTTTACCACCGAGATCACAGAGGGCTCAGAGAAAATAAAAAATCACAGATTAGTTGATAGCATATTCTGAGAGACTTTATGCATTTTTCTATATTTTTGTGTTCTCGGTGCTCTCAGTGGTTAACGAGTGCCTGACCGAAAACCTCAAAAAAGCACTCTTGAGACGCATAGGTAGCTAATGATGCTGTAACATAAGCTGTCTCAGAACTGTAGTATACTTTTGACAGGGGTTCCATTGTCTTATATTTCATAAAAATTAGTGAAGGAAAGAAATTTGGAAAAGAGTTGTATATAGGTTGAGTAGATTTAAAGAATACCGGTTCAGACATGTGTTTTTCAGCGGAAATTTGTTCCAGAGTAAACTTAGATTGTCGCTCTCTAGCTTCTAGCCACAGCTGATTGAATCTTTTTATGAATGATGCCGGGAAGGGTATCTTTGCCATATCTTCTGAAAGTACAATTTCTTGTGCAATCATATTGTAGTAGTTTAATTTTTCAGATGATCGAGGAGCTATTTGGGTTATTGAACAGGTACCGTTGTCATTCTTTAAAAAAACAGCTTCCGGGTGAAGCAGGAATCATAGGTGGCATTTTGTTCATAAAATGATTCGATAAGGGTAGTTAATTGGGGCATTATTACAACCTGTAGTATTGTTACTACACGCTAAAAAGTGAATTCTTTAAAAGAAATAAGCTGTTTAAATTAATTAATTTAATATAGGGGAGTATTGTATCCCTTATTGATGAAATCTTGGGAATTATTCTCTTGTTATCTTGACTTCCTTTTCTGTATGAAAAGAGATGTCTTAGGAGGATAAAATGTCTAAAGATGATCTGTCTTTTTCTCAAAGAGAGGGTATTGAACCTATCCTTGAACCAATGCCGCCAAAGACTCTTTCTAAGGATTTGAGGAATGCCCTTTGGCATCATGTCTTCGTTAAGCTAAATTCAAGCGTGAAGGCCTTTAATTTACAGAATAACTGGGAGGCGATCCTCGGTGATTATCATGTAAATGTTTTGCATAAGGCAAGCGACGAATTTAAGATGATCAATTACACCACTTCAGGATTTGTGAAAAATTTGATTCTCGAATCAGATTACAATGAAGTTTTTGACTTTTTGGAATACGTATTCAACCATAAATGCGCCCCGGATCTTTTGGCCAGAGAAGTCTCTCAGGCCCTCAATAAATTTAAGGCCTCTTATGTGGTGCTAAAGACCGGAAAACTTGTGCATTTTGCAAGAAGGGGTATCAAAGGCGAGTATAAGACAGAGATTAAGTTTATGAAGGATAGCGAAGCGACTCGTTTTAAAGGAGTTCATGAGCATCTACATAAGAGTATGGAGGCTTTGAGAAGGGGGAATAGTCGAGAGTCCATAGAAGAGAGCTTCCGTTCTGTGGAAGCGGCTCTCGTAGTTCTCACCAAGGAGGTGGCTGGCGATCTTGTCTGGGCCTTAGATGACTGCGCAGAGATGTGGCATATTGATTTGATTTTTAAGGATGTCTTGTCCCGTCATTTTGCTTATAAGATGGAGGGTGATGCTGTCAGGCATTTTATCCTTGACCAGTCCGAAAACGTAGACGATATAGAAGCACAGTATTTCTTGGGTTCTTGCACGGCCTTCGTTAGCTACTTGATTCATAAATCCCGAAGAGCTTATAGATATTAATTTACACTGATAGCGGATAGATAAGCCGAATAAGGAATTTACCAGATAAGGAGACCAAGTTTTGAGAGAAAGGCGTAAACGTGAAGAAATGAGTGACATGGAGCTGCGTCAGAGGGAGCTCAAGCTTTCTATCAATCCTTATATCCACCCTTGTGGAACTGCAAAAGCCTACGACTCAAAAATCCAAAGTCATGATGATTACGATCAGCTGACCCGAAAAGTTAATCAGCGGTCAGCCTTTATTCTTGCAAAAATTCCTTATGTTGTAGCTTCTATGGTTGCCAATCGAATGTTTGGTTATTGGACTGGAAGTAAGCTTTCTAAAGTTAATCCCCATAAAGTATGGGATCCGGAAACTTTTACACCGGGTACGCCTAATCTTGACACGGCTTTACACCTAGTCGTTGCCTGTTCAAAAGGAGATGAAGCCTATCGTAAGGCTTACCTTGGTCTTCCGTTGACTCATACTGTTATTGGACTCCCAAAAGTTGGTTGCGCAGGTACTTTTCTTGGAACAGATAGCATCATTGATCAATATCTTGCTAACGATAGCCTCAGTCACGCTGTTCGCGCAGATATGGAAATGCCGATTGACCGCATTTGGAAAGATGAGAGAGTCATTGAATTTCTCACTCATAGCGTTGAGGACGTAAGAGATAATACTCTATTTCTCATCTTTGATGACGAAAGTGGCAAAACCACAAGGAAGTTTCGAAAGCGTTTCCCTATGCATCAAATGGTGACTGTTGTACGGGGTATGGAACATATCCAGCATGATTTGGGATCTATGTTTTTCAGAACGGAGAGTCTTCTCAAAGGAAAAAAGCTTATTTGCGGCAAAAAGGAATATAAGGACAAGGGCTTCTATACTGGTCAAACGGTATTTGTGTCTGATTTTTTGTCTTATTACGAAGAAATGAACTTTCTCCAAAAAGAAGTTTCCATCTTTGGTACGATTGCTTTGTTTTCTACGATCGGGCCAAACTATTCAGGAATTATCTGGGGATCCAAAGGCGGGGCGGAAGGGGCTATCAAAGCAGCTCGTACTATGTATGGATTAAAAGGAGGCGGTGCGAGCTCTCCAGAGCACATCGCAGCAGCTATTAATTGGGCGGACGGGGTACTGCGTTTGTGTGAAGATGATAGGTGATAATGTGTTAAGTACATATGGGTTTACACGGCAGGGCGATTTCATGAAGAAAACTTTACACCTAACACAGACAATAGGTAATTGTTATCCCACCCAGCCTTCTGCCGTTTTATCTTAATCCCTGCTTTTGCTTTTTGAGCATCTTCTCGAAAAGCGACGTCCAATATCCAATGAACACTGTTTTCAATTCCCCAATGAGATCGAATTGAACGGCCTAATACTTTGGGCTCAGCTGCTAAACTGCTAATGTAATAACGATTCTCTGAAGATGTTTTACCATCGACGGTTCTTTCGCTTTGGATACAGATGATACTTTTAAATTGTTTCCAGTCTTTACGACCTTCAATGAAGTCGA
>JBLFWS010000195.1:0-6340 GCA_047611865.1 Chlamydiales bacterium | reverse complement strand
CCCAACGCCAAAAAAAGCTTGTGAACTTCATACCTTCAAAGGTTGAGAATGAACTGTTCATGCCTCCAGAAATCCGGGAGATGCTGATATCCGGGATGCAGAAGGTTGTGAGTAGTAAAAGAGGTAGCGCACGTCCAGGCAGCATGCGTACTTATTACGGGCATCCACATATGTTAGGGGATTATGATGGCCTGTATGAGCAGATTATCGGAAAAACAAGCACCTCAGAGATCGTAGAGGCTGTGGACCTCGATTTAGAGATGGGGGCCTATCGTTATAAGCATATATGGTTTACCGGAGTATCCTATGATCCTAAAGAACAGCCAGCCTCAGGCAGCAAGCTAGAAGTTCCAGAACTTGTTGTGATCGTGTATCTTAGGTTTGGCGGCTATGGTAAAGAAGCCGCTCCCCTCGTTGGCCAAATCATAAAAAAATGGCGAGAGATAAAGCAAAAGCATGCTCAGTCAGAGGCTTAATCAAATTTATGCTAATGAGGACGTTAGATTCCTTTGGAGCACCCGGCGATTAATTAAAGGAAAATCCTGAAATGGGCCTATAATGCAGTAGACCCCTCTATTTTAAAAATCGCGGAGACTAGGGTCTTAAGGGGGCTTGTCCTTTTTTTCTCCGAAGCGGCAGGGGCGCGGCATTATGTAGGGGTCTGACAACCAATGGTGCTTTTGTTTTAAAAGCAGGCGGTATTGAAGACCATGTCCACATGCTAATAAACTTATCTCGAACCCTTACTGCAAGCAAATTAGTAGAAGAAATTAAGAAAGGTTCTTTAAAATGGATAAAAACAAAAGGGTCGCAATTTCTTCAGTTCGCTTGGCAAAATGGCTATGGCATTTTCTCCGTCAGCTCGTCCCATAAAGATGCTGTAATTCTCTACATCGCAAATCAACGTAAACATCATCGTGAGGTCTCGTTTCAAGAAGAGTACAGGCGACTTCTGAATAAAAATGGCGTCGAATTTAATGAACGTTACGTATGGGATTAATAGTGTACTAACGATAAGCCTCACGGCGATGCCCAACTTTCACCACCAATATAGATAATTTTTTATCTTCGATCGTGTACACGATGCGCCAATCACCTTGGCGAATTCGATACAATGAATCGACTCCCTTAAGCTTCTTTACTCCTTGAGGGAGCGGATTGTCAGCCAGCTTATAGACGCGTTTGATGATTTTAGTCTGTTCTCTTTTGGGGAGTGCTTTGATCTGTTTTTCAGCGGCTGGAGATATATTGACATTATACACTAATACCTAACTCTTTGGCTAATTGCTTTAGAGGTTTGGATCCTTGACGCTTCACTTCTTTGATAGCTTTTTTGGCATCTGCTACGTCGCTTTCATCTTCTAGATATTCCATGGCTTTTTGCAAAATAAGGAATTCATCTGGTGAAATTAGCACAGCAGCTTCTTTCCCATGCCTCGTAATAACGAAGTGGGCCCCCTTAAAAACGATCTGATTGAGCACATCGGCTTGTCTTTCTCTTAGGTCTCTAGCTGAAATTTCTTGAACATCCATGACTTCCTCCTTTTGTGTACATATACTACCATATGTACACAAAAAAGTCAATTACCTAATATTTCCTTCATTTTAGGCCATTTTAAGATAACGGTAGAGAGTGGCTCGACAGATACTTACCATATATGAATGGCCTAAAAAGAAAGAGCTATTCTTTCATCAGAGAGCTCTGAATATCCCCGTCAGTTTCCAGTATATTTGTGCACAGGGATCTTCCTGATTCGCTCTTGCTGCTGTACTTTTGCTTTTATCAAAAGTAGAAGGCGACTATCGCACCTTCTACATCTGATCATAGCTTGCATATGTTTATTTGAACAAACAGGGCAACTCCAAGGAAGAGGAGGAAAGCTATTTCTCACGTTTTCTCCCAAATTTAAGCAAGATAATAGAGAAGATCTTCAAGGCGCTCTACTGCAGATGGATTACCATCTTTGACTTGTGCATACACATCTTTTAACTCCTTTTTATCTTCCTCATCAAGGGTATCTCCATCAAGGAGGTTTGTTACCTGCGTCTCAAGTTTTTCATCAATGAAATGCAAAACCTCAATCTTGGATTTGTCCTCTCCAAAGGATTCCTCAAAAGCATGCTCCTCTACTTCTGCATTGCAAATATCCACTTCAGCATCAAAAGTATCTGTTTGAATAGACACGGATTCCAAGTCGGCCAAATTGCAACTCTTTACTCGGGACTTGCTTTCTCGCTTCATAAGGCTACTTGCTTTCTTGGACGTACCAAGGTCAGTCGCTGTTACTTTTAAAAGGCCACTTCTGTCCAATTCAAACTTAATTAAAATCTCATCGGTATTTGTTCCCTGGATTTTATCTAGAGTAAACTCTCCTAAGAATTCATTTTTTGAAGAAACCATGGACTCGCCTTGATAAGCTGTGACTCTAATTTTGTTCGTATCTCGCACTGCTTTGTAAAAAATCTGTGAGGCTGTTGCTGGAAGGGGGGTATTTCGACGAATCAAGATATGGTTAATAAGTTCGTTATTTATATCCAAAGTCTCAGTCCCCAAGCTATGAGGTGTGACATCGACCATCAAAGCCCCAAGCGGCTTGCCATCAAGATTTGACGCTTCAATAGCTGCCCCTTGAACTACAACTGTTGAGGGATTGATCCAGGCATGCGCAGAAACACCTAATTCTTTTTCCAGCATTGTGGCAACAAGTGGAATGTATGTAGAGCCCCCTACTAAAATAACACGCTTTAAATCTTCTTCTACACAAGAAGCTTCTTCCATCGCCTTTCTTACAGATACCAAAGACTTCTCCAGTGTAGGCCTGAGGAGATCTTCAAATTCCGGACGGCTAATGCTGTATTCAAGATGAAGTCCAACTCCTTCCTTCTTGTAAATATATTCCTCTTTGATCTCTGCTGAGATTTCCGTTGATAGACGGATCTTTGCTGCCTCGGCAGCCTGCATACAGCGTAAGACCGCGACAGGATCGTCAGAAAAGTCAACACCGTGTTTTTCCTTAAAGCTCTCTAAAGCTTTCTCGTAAATGATCCCGTCAATATCCATACCACCAAGGTGGGTGTCGCCGTGACTTGCACGAACCTCCATGACTCCCTGAGAAAGATCTACAATCGATACATCAAAGGTTCCTCCACCTAAATCATAGACGAGATATAAACCCTGGTCCTGACGATTTAATGCGTAGCTTAAGGCAGCGCTTGTCGGCTCATTCAAAAGCCTTAAAACTTCTAAGCCTGCAAGAGTACCCGCCTCCACTGTAGCTTTTCGTTGCTCCTCATTAAAATAGGCAGGCACTGTGATCACGGCTTTTTGCAGAGAACAGCCACAAAAGTCTTCTGCTGCAAGCTTAAGGCGTGATAGAATAAGGCTCGAAATCATCGGAGGAGTGTAATCTTTGCCATGAAGCTGGATGATCTCATCCCTTCCCATCTTTCTCTTTATGCAAGAGATTGTTTGTTCGGGCGCTGCGACCTGATTATTTAACGCAGGTTTACCGACTAAAGTTTTTCCCTCAGCGTCTACAGAAACTACAGAGGGAACAAGGTAGGAACCATCCACAGAAATGATTTTAGGTTTTCCTTTACTGATGATGGCAACAGAAGAATTTGTTGTTCCCAAGTCAATACCCAGGATGGGCTCTTCAATATTTTGATTCATAAATAACTATCCTTACAATTGTGATGAAGTGCTTACTACCACATCCGCACTTCGAATTAGGTCACCCGCCTTTCGATATCCTACTGAAACAACACGGGCAATGTTCCCATCGTTTTTTCCTTCTACTCGTTCAATTGCGCGATGCTCCATTACAGAAAATGTTTCGCCTTCCAGGGGTTCAATCATATCAATCCCATAATCCGCCAGTCCAGTCAGAGCTTTATCGTAAATAATTCTAACCCCACTACTAAAGGACTGCGTTGTGGCAAGCAGTTCTTTTTGCAACGGAAGAGGATCGAAAAAAATCTGCCTTCCACGTGGGAGGCAAGAGAGAATTTTCTCTTTGCTTGCTTCCACATTAAGGAGAAGATTGCGAATACTATCCATCATGCCAAGAAGAACTCTCTCCTTCTTTTTCAATTCGTCATCATATTCTCGACGCAAACGCTCTTCTAAAAGAGCTTGCATATCAACAGCCTCTTCTGCGAAGGAGCTATCGCTTTCATTTTCCTGAAAACAATGATCGTGAATTTCCCCCAGAGCTTCTCCAACACGACGTAACTCTTTGTTTTGCCTCTTTATCTCTACCGAAAGTTTTTCGTAAGCAAGAAGCATCTCATAGGCATCAGGAACTTTTATCTCCTCATAGGCAGACTGGATCTCTTCAGGAAACGGAGCCTCATCGCTAGAAGAGTCAATAAGAGGATAGATCTCTTCCATTAGACAAGCTCCTCTTCTCTATTTTTCCCCAGCTCCCACTCACTAAGAAAAGCCAGTTCAGCAGCTAAAAACTCAAGTTTGTCGGAAGATACTTCATTTTTGATGCTTTGCTCAGGAGGGGCTTCCAAATAACTAAAGATATCAAGATAGCGATAAAGACGACGAGCTGCCGCATCTTTTATTTTTGTATAAGCTTCCCTGATTCTTTCGTTAGCTTCACCTCTTCTCAAGAATTCGTGAAAAGCCTCGCGAATTTCCTGATCTGTTGCCGAGGAAGAAAGTCCCATGATGAAATAGGGATTATCCGAGTTTCTAGATTCCTGCTTCATACGAGACCTCCGAGCATCTTGTCTAAAAGTTTTTTTACGTCACCTGGAGCCATGTTCCCGAGATCTTTCATGAAATCCTCTTCTTCGAAGTCGTCATCATAGTCGTCCTCAAAATCGTCATCATATTCCATGGGGTTTTCATATTGATCGACCATTTTCTCAAGGAAGTGATACTCCGTTTCTTCACCGCTCATGCGTTTCAGCGCTTCTTTACAATACTTTCCTGAAGTAAGTCCGTTGTTATTTACACCATGGTGATGTGCAAGGTGAAAATAAGGTCTCCATTCATCAGGAAAAGTCTTTAGCCATAATTGGTAAAGCATCTCATACTCAGGTAAAGAAATAAAAGTTTTGATATTCTCCCCAACAAGCTTTTTAACCAGAGATTCGGCGAGGTCAGGATTAGAGGCAATTTTTTTGAAATATCGTGAAAACGTCTCATTACGAGATAAATGGGTATGTTCGTATAAGAACCCTAGCAAGCGTTGATCAGCCTCAAAATCCTTGCCGCAATTCTCTAATGCGGGAAGTTTGGATCGCCAGTTTGTTGGCAAAGACTTACTACGATCAACTAAAGTTTCCAAAAGAAAAATCGGGCGCAAAGCTGCTGGAAGTATTTTTATTAGTTCTTCAGGAGATTTGGGAGAATTTTTTAACTTCGAATAAACTCTCAACAAATCGTAATGTTTCGGGAATAGTGGTGTAAGAGTCTCCAGCTCTTTATTAATCTGCTTATGAGAAGCAATTGTCGCAAGAGACGTCTCTGCGTATTTTTCAAGGAATTCTTTCTCAAGCCTTGGATTAATACGCAAAAGGTTAAAGTAGGCTTTTCGATGGGCTTCTGTGCTTCCTTTTTTCTCTTGTTGAAAACGCAAAAGAAGTCTCCAAAAAGCTTCTTCATCCAAATAATCCTTTTCCAGCTTGTTTAAAAGAGGTTTCCAATCTTGAGCTTTGTAGCGGGGTGTGGAGCGGAGAAAGAAAGGGGGTAATTTTTTCTCAAAATTGTCAGCTTGAGAAAGAGTGCTCTTTAAATACAGAAGCTTTAATTCAGTAGGAGCTTTATGGAGGTCTTTGGGAGAAGCATCCTTAATGGGAACTTCTTCGGCCGAAGCCCTCAGTATAAGAAATTCGGAAGCAAAAACAAAGCTGTCGGACCCGTAAAGAACAATATGCTCCAGAAAACTTTTGGCGTCATCTGCGTCTTTTTCCAGTAAACCCGTATATATCTCGGATAAAGCTACTTTTCTCTTATCAGAAGACAGCTCATCTGTCTCGGCAAACAAAAATCTCTTCATTACGTCAAGCTTTACAAGGTCGGAGCTCTGTTTGGCTTTCTTCCAATTCGTTATGGCCTTGGTATAAGAACGGCTGGCATACTCTAAGTCCCCGAGGCGTAAGAGAACAAAGGCTTTTAAAGTACTGGGCATTTGAAACGAGATTGATTTTTGGAGTTCTTCCTTTGATCCTTTTCTCAAAAGAAAAGCAAGTTGGCCTTTCTTTCTTTCGAAAATGGCTTCCTCTGTTTCGCATTTGTCAAGTACGCTCCAGCCCAATGTTTCAGAGATAATGGGATATTTTTTCACAGCAAAAGGCCTCAAAGGCTTTAGTAGCTCCTCTG
>JBLFWS010000194.1:0-6392 GCA_047611865.1 Chlamydiales bacterium | reverse complement strand
CTCAACGGTTTGGATCCAGGAAGTGAATTAGGGTTATCTTTTAGAAGCCGTATTCGAGACAAATTCAGGGCTATTGGAGCTCCGGTCTAAACGCTATCAAGCCGATTCTTCAATCACGATGGGTATATAGAGAATTAGTTTTCAGTGATGTTTTATTATGCCGATCTTGTGACTAATTTGATATAGGTTCGTAGGCCAAGTAGGTGAGAGTTATGCGTTTTAACAGACGGGAAAAGATCGGAACAAAAACCGATTCTTGAGTTTGTTTCGGCATAAGCACTAAAGTGATTGGCTATTCGATACGATAATCTAGCTGTAGCTTAGCGTTCATCGGTATGCTAAGATAGTAATAATGTTTATTTGAGGAAAAGGAGACTTATATGCCATTGAGGTCAAAAGAATTACGTCTGGTAGCTATGAATTTCCTTGAAGCCTCACAAGATTTTGTATACGGGATTTCACGAAAAGCTGATGAAACAAAAGTAGAAACGATACTTAATCGTGTCCTTCAAAAGGTGAAAGGTAAAAAATTATCTGAAGTGGGCTCCATTAGATTTGGAGTACGTGGTGGTAATCCTACCTTAGTTACTCTTGGCAGATTTATAATGGTAGCTAAGGAAACTCAGGACGTCGAAGAAATAAAAAAAAGAATGGAAAAACTTACAAAAGACGATGAGTCTGGGAAACGTGCGCTTGAAACACTGGTCGAAAAGCTGGAGGAAGTAAACGAAACTTGCTCTGCACCAAGGGACTCTTCTGCTGAGGATGCTTTGGAATATATGAAAGTGAAAGAAGATCACTCTCATCAACGAAGTACCTTTTACAGGGTAAAAAATGATAAATTGATTATTGAGTTTAGAGAAAAAACTCCAGGGTGGGGCTCAGCCGATTTTGTTTTTGATTTGTCTGAGAAGACACTAAGCCTTAAAAGTAGCAAAACAGAACCTGAAAATTACAAATTTTCTCAAGACTTAGATATGAACAAACTGGAATACGTTTTAAATCACTGTGATCGTGGCAGTGCATTGGAGCGATTCTTTCTTCGAGCCTCGATGGAGGGATCATTGAAGAATTTTAACCCAAGCATTGACCCCGGCACTCTTGACGATCTATTTAAATCCTGTAAACAAGATCAAAAAAGAAAATTAGGTTAGGGCGTGTTTTGACGCTCGAACTAGGGCTCGCTTACTGTTCTACTTAGGTCTTCTTTAAGGCTCTCAAGGATCTCTTCAAAACTTGGGGCTCTGGAATTCAAGAAAATAAGTTCAACTTCTTTGTCACAAATTTGATCCTCTGTGAATACGCACCTTGGTGGGGAATCCAGAAGACCGAAATCAAGATGTGGAGCGATATCGGGTTCTTTAGCTTCCGTGATACGCCGTTTTTTTGTGGGCCGGCTAGCTTCATCACCTCCCAAAAAAATAAGATCACTTAATTCAGAGATTTTCTTCTGTGTTTCATCGATTGATGCATCCAATTCGCCCCCTTGGGGGTGGTCTTCAAGAGACATAAGTTCATCGAATGCGGAAATGCGGTTAGTTTGAATGCTCATATAATTTTTCACTTAAGTAACAGAATCGCACGTAGGTGGATTTGTTTTTTGGTAAATGTTAGGGGGATAGAAAAGTAGTAGTAGTCGAATTTTGACTAAGGACACTTTGGTTACGATCCCGGTAGTCTAAGTAACGGAGGATTCCCTAAAAATGATCAGGAAACTAATATACAGTCACTTATCAATTTTACGCAACAATCCTGTGAAATCATCTGCTGGTAAATTTATCATTTAAACCAGGTGGTCGGCTTAATTCTGATGCAGAAAATTACTCCTGGAGCGTAGACCTTGCTAAGGTGAAATTTGAGAGCCTTGGATCAAAGTACTTTCTAAGCTACAGCTACAGATCGAGGTCTATCCCAAAGAGTTTGAATAGCTAAATCTCTTGGAAGATAGATATTCAATTGATTTCGTTTAATGCGATCCTGAATGGAACCGTAGTTTTCATACCCGCCAACCGAAATTCCTTGTGAAAGGCCACCTAATTTGAAGCCAAATAGGTTTTTGTCTTTTATACTGCCACACCTGAGAGAGGCACGTGCTGCAAGACTAATTCCTGTATGGATAAACCAGGATTTAATTTTTTCTCCTGTTAACTGAAAGCGGTTCAATTTAATGGTTTCGGGTTCGGATAAGGGAACTCTCTCTGCTCCAACATTTTTGACGGAGTAGTCCTGAATCATATGGGCAAATGCTGGACAGTTTTCCGTTAAATTCTGGTACATCATAGTAGAAGTATTAGGATTTCCTCTTTCGTCTTCGTGGTAACCTTGGATTTTCTCAATATATTGAACTAACTTGGTAAATGCCTTTTGGTCGGGCAGGGTATAACGTCCGGTGACCTCAGTAAAACTTGACTTGGGAGTGAAATAGCGTTCATCTGGAGAGGATATAACAGCTTGGTGGGCATCTAGAGATTGTTTTGTCGTAGACAAGCCTAAGGTATATACTTCTCCTTCTGGAGTCGTGATTTTGATATAAGAATGGCCTGTGATGTTGCCGAGCGTCTTCCCTTTAAAGGAAGATATTACATCGAGAGTATGTTTAGAAGGTCTCTGTTCAGGGGGTAAAACCCTGGTAGGGACGAGATTTTTCCAGCGAAAGATAGAGTGCTCGACAAAACCATTGCCAAGATATTGAATATTATTGCCACTGATAGAACCATCTGAGGATAGAATGTTGCGTTTTTTTAGATCTTGGATTGAGAGGTGTTCTTGCGGAAATTCGATATGAACATCGGAGTCTCTCAGCTGGCCATCTGGAAGCAGGAATTGTGCTAACATATCCTCCGCATCCCAAAAGTCTTCAGAAAATGATCCGTCTAAAGTTTTAAACTGACCATCCTCCACAATTCGAGCAGTGCTTTTGGCAATTGTTCCTTCATTTATACAGAAGACACTTTGGATATTTTCAATCATGATATGTCTTTCATATTCTTCCAAAGAGACGTTTTCATATGTTTTAAAAGAAAACCCCTTACGTCCATCTGTATAGGTGTTAAGGGGGTATGGCGCACCAGATTGTTTTTTTTGTAAAAACTCTGTTTCAAGTTTTTCCCTATTGACTGGTAGGATATCTTTTTTGGATAGGGGGATTCTTTGCTGGTGAGGAAATAGAGGGTTTCCCTTTACGTCGAGTTTCAATTCATGTCCCAGAGCCATCATTCTTTCGTAGATGTGCTGATTGAATAGGAGCTTATTGATTTCCGGAGAGTTCAGATGTCTTACGGGCATGCCGATTTTAATGAATTTTTGTAATCTTTTGCAGGCTTCGCCGTTTTTTTCGATCCTCTCGAGAACGGGGACGTCTTCTGCTTTTTTATATGATAGCTTTTTACTTTGAGAGCGTGAGGCTTTACTGCACTTGATTAAGTCATCGGAAATAGACTTAAGGCCTTCATCGTTAATTATATTTAGAGAAGGGGGATATGTTAGGGCGTTGATGGTTTTTTCTAAAAGCTCAGCGTTTCTTGCAAGTTCATGAGTCGATTTTGCGACGTTTTTTTGGAGATAGGATAAATTGGCTCTGATTTCGTGTATATTTGATGGTGCTGAGGGGCTTGAGTTTTTCAATTTTTCATCGATGAAAAGGTAGCTGGTAAGGTCATTAGCGTCAGGTGAAATAGCTATCAAGTTCTTTTGGGAGAGCGGAGCGAAGGTTTCTTTCCAGCATTTTTTCAGAGTACTAAATTGTAAGGATAGTAGTAGAAAGGGGGTTGCAACTATAGTGCCTATACCTTGGGCGATGGAGGTCAAAGGGCTTTTTCGTTTTTCAAGGTTTAAGAGTAAATAGTCTCTTCCTTCATGGGAAACGTTTCCAGTGGGGGTTTTACTAAATCCTTTAAAACCATCAAGATTTTCTTTTATAGTGTAATTACTGTTTTCGTGAGTTATTTCAGTCATTATATATAGATGTCCGTCGTTAATTATATATAATTAAGATATTACTATCGCAGTGTTAAGGCTTGCTAAAGACTAAATAAAGATTTGCTAAAGGAAATTGATAGTTTTGAGTCAATCTAGATGAGATAAAAATAGAAGAAGGAGAGTTCAGATAGCTGAAAAACTACAGAATGGGCTGCTAAACACGATAAAACGTATTTATACAAGCTCTAGAAGCCTTTTATCACCTTGAAATTAGATTGTCTTTTGAGTAAACTTGCCTTCTCTGAAGATTGCTGCTTAACAACTTACTCGAGGCAAACGGCCTTTTATGGAAATTCCTCTTCTTAAAGACATTGTGGTGATATTTGGGCTGTCGATCGTGGTGCTGCTTATCTGTACCCGCATTCGAGTGCACAGTATTGTGGGTTTATTGCTTACGGGCATTGTTTGTGGTCCGCATCTTTTAGGGTTGGTTGATGCGGAGCATGAAGTAGAGATGCTCTCAGAGGTCGGGATTGTGCTGCTTATGTTTACGATTGGCCTAGAGTTTTCTCTACGAGAGATAATGCGCATTAAGAAACTCGTCTTTTTGGGTGGTGGTCTTCAGGTTGCTTTAACGACTTCTATTTCAGCTTTATTTGTCTTGTTGTGGGACTTTACCATAGGGCAAGCGATCTTTTATGGCTTTTTGGTCTCCTTGAGTAGTACTGCTATCATTTTGAAGATCTTGCAAGATAGCGCTAAGATTGCGACTCCTTATGGTAAAGCAATATTGGGGATTTTAATTTTTCAGGATATAGCCGTTGTCCCCATGATGTTGATGGTTCCCTTTTTAGCTGGGTCTGGGGAGGGTGGTGAACTTGGCCTTCTCTTTCATTTAGGAAAGGGCATATTGATTTTAGCTGCTGTCTTAATACTCGCTCAGTGGGCTGTACCGAAGTTGCTTTTTCAGATAGCCAAAACAAAGAACAGCCAGCTCTTTATTTTGAGTATTATTTTTCTTTGCGCAGGAATTGCCTGGGTCTCGTCAAGCGTTGGGCTTTCGCTAGCTTTGGGTGCCTTTTTATCAGGGTTAATCATTTCCGAATCCGAATATAGCCATAATGCCGTGGGACATATTCTTCCGTTTCAACAAGTCTTTACGAGTTTTTTCTTTGTCTCGATAGGAATGTTGCTCGACGTACGTTATATTATCCACCACCCATTTTTGACTCTCTTTGCTACCTTCATGGTTTTCTCGCTGAAATTTTTAATTGCTAGCGGTGTTGCAAAGCTAATGGGCTATTCATTACGCAACGCTATTTTAGTAGGTGTTGGGCTCTGTCAAATGGGGGAATTTGCTTTTTTACTTTCTGCCAAAGGAATTGAATTTGACTTGATTTCAGACAGCACTTACCAGCTTTTTTTGACGGCTTCTATTCTTTCCATGGCAATCTCCCCATTCATAATTTCTATGGGGTCTGAAATCGTTAAGATGATCTTAAAATGGAATTTACCTGATTGGCTAAAGGGGGAAAGTCAGGACATAACACCTGAGATAGATATAGACCTGAAAGACCATGTGGTGATTATTGGTTACGGAGTTTGTGGGCGTAATTTATCTTGGGCAAGTAAATTAGCGGGAATTACCTATGCCATCTTAGAGATTAATCCAGAGATTGTTCGGTCTGAAAGAAATAATGGTGAACCTATTTTTTATGGTGATGCCTCAAGTAAAGCTGTTTTAGAACAGACGAATCTTTCTCATGCACGGCTCGTGGTGATCGCCATTGATGACCCTGTAGCCGCCCGAAGAATTGTAGAGGTCATTCGAAGTGTGAGTTCAGGTGTGTATATCATAGTACGTACCCGATATCTTGAAGAGTTAAGTCCGATGATAGAACTGGGAGCTAATGATGTCATTCCAGAAGAATTTGAAACCTCTGTAGAAATTTTCACACGTGTTTTACGAAAGTATCTGATCCCTCAAGATGAGATTGAAAAGTTTGTAGGGGAAGTCCGGTCACAGAAATACCAGATGTTTCGAAGTATCTTTCATCAACAGACGACTTTCTCTGATATAAAGCTCAGCGTTTCTGATGTGGAAGTGGCTTCTTTTCGTCTTCATGAAGACTCTTCTTTTGTTGGAAAAAGCTTAAGGCAGAGCAACCTTCGGCAGCTCTATGGCATTACTGTATTGATGATTCATCGCGGAGCCAAGGTAATGGCTAATCCGGGGCCAGATTTGATCTTTGAGGCTAATGATATTTTGGTTACCTTTGCCGATCACGACAATTTGGCTGAATTTGGCACACATTTTAAAGCATCGTAAAATCAAGCTCGGTCTTAAAACCCGGTGGATGCCCCAATACCGTCAAGTTATACCCATCAAGTGTCAAATTTGTGATTTACGAGGTTGCTATAAGGGATAATTAAAAATCACATCTTCTATTCTGTGTATCTCTGGAAAATTTTTA
>JBLFWS010000193.1:0-6554 GCA_047611865.1 Chlamydiales bacterium | reverse complement strand
CCCAACACTTCAGTAAACCAGGGCTCTTTTGTCTTAGCATATTCAGCTACTGCTTTGAGGTTGTTACATCCTGAGGTCACAGCACAGATGGTGATAAAAAGTATATGTATGAGAATGTGACGGATGGGTCCTGTGCGGCGATAATCCTCGACTCCTCCAAAATGTTTATCGATGGATTCCTGAAAATCTTTGGCTTGGCTGTTCAAATGTGTATCGTTAGTTTCTCCAGTCATTGGTGTTTCTCCCGTTTAACCCGACGGAGAAACTTATCGACCTAAAGAACTTATTTTATCAAGTTTTCTTCATGAAATCGCCCTGGGTTTGTGTATAGCTTAAAAGCTATACTGATTGAAAAATTGGGAGTGATGTTTATGGGTAAGAGTATCTATTGGATTAGTACAGGCCTTTTCTGTGTTTATATGGGGGTCATATCAGGAGTGTATCTGTACAGACCAGAGGGCGTAAGCGAAGAGTTCACTCGGTTTGGCTATCCGGCTTATTTGGTTCTTCCTGTGGCTTACTTAAGACTCTTTGGAGTGTTAGTCCTTCTTCTCAACAAATGTAATAGAATCGTGGAATGGGCATACATGGGTTTCTGTACAAAGATTTCTCTTGGCTTGTTTGCTCACTATATGACCCATGATGAGAAACACATACCTGCAGTTTTGGCTTTGTTTCTCCTTGTTATTTCAGCATTGTTTCGCGGATACCGGGAAGAGCTTAAAACTTCTTAGTCTGATTTTTCAAAAAGAATACAGAGGCATAGGAAAAGATTACGGCATAAGCTCCAAGGGGAACAACAAATGAATTTGTTATGCCCCAAAGGTCTGCGACTATTCCCTGGAGAAAAGGAAGCATTGATCCTCCAATGTTTGCCATACATAATATACTTGAGATGGTGGCATTATCTGTGGGAGTTTTGCCCATCCCTAAACTGAAGATTGCAGGGTACATGATGGAGTTTACCAGCCCGGTTGCAAGTAAAAGGAATGTCGGGGTTGGGGCCTTAAGGTAAAGAGATAAAGAGAGAAGGATTATTCCTACAGTAGCGTGCCTCAATAGAATTTTGGCAGGTGAGTAATTTAGCAAAGCCCTGGCTCCTATCAGACGGCCGATCATCAACCCTCCCCAATAAATCGTGGTATATTTTGTAGCAAAAGTTAATGGGAGAGCCTGTGTTTTGGGATCCTGCATGTAATCAATTAGAAAACACCCGATAGAAACTTCACAGCCGACATATACAAAGAGAGCCATGAAGCAGGGCAATAGTCCAGGGCTAGCCAATATGTTTTTCCAGATCTCTTTGCTTGGTCCTGTTTTTTTTGCAGTTAAATCTTTAGGACAGCAGTAGAAAAGACAAATATATGCAAGCAGCCATAAGCTACCTATTATGCAGTAAAGAATGTCTAGCTGGTAAAATCCATCCTGGATTCCGTTCAATGGGATATTGAGGAAAAAAGAGGCTATAAAGGGAGCTCCAAGCATTCCCAAGGCTGCAAAAAAATGAGCTAGAGATAGCCTGCTGAGGGCTTCACTTTTTTTCCCAAGTTGAAATACAAGAGGATTTATCGCTACAATTAAATTAGACATTCCCACGCCTAGAACTCCTGTTCCCAAGAGAAGAAGCCCGAAAATTTTTCTGTCGATAGTAGCTGCCAAGATAAAGCAACCTAAGCTTGCGAAGATGGTTCCTACACGTATGACTTTGTTGTATCCATATCGTGAGATGGCCAATCCGGACAGAGGACAGGAGAAAAAAAATGCTCCATGACTACTAAGTAGTATGTACATGGCCTTTGAGTACTGTAAGGAGAGCAAGTCTTGCATAAAGGCGACTAGAGCAAGGATTAGGTTTGCTGATAATCCTAGGAGGAAAAACAAAAGAAAAGCTGTTCTTAGCAGTGTTTTTTGATGAGCGAGATCTTCAGAAGAATTACCCATTTGATCCCATGTTTATGTGATTTTTTCTTTTTGTTTTTCAGAAATTTCGTACTCGATCTGTGGTCCTACTGGGACTATTTGCGTGGGGTTAATACTTGTGTGGCTCTCGTAATAGTGCTGTTTTATCTGATCGAATCGTACAGTCTCTTTAATGGAGGGGAAGTTGTATAGCTTTTTGATGTATTTAGAGAGATTGGGATAGCTCTCAATACTTCGAATATTACATTTGAAATGGCCGTAATAAACAGAATCAAAGCGGATTAGTGTGGTGAATAACCTCCAGTCCGCTTCAGTAAGAGTATTTGCGATAAGGTAGTCTTGTCTTGATAAGCGAGCTTCAATTTCATCGAGAGCTTTAAACAAGGAATGGACAGCACTATTGTAGACTTCTTGAGTGGTCGCGAAGCCCGCCCTGTATACACCGTTGTTTATGTTGTTGTAGATGAAGGTATTGATTTCATCAATCTCATTTTTCAAGGCTTCGGGATAGTAGTCCGTATTTTCACCTGTTAAGTCATTGAATACAGTATTGAACATACGGATGATTTCGGAGGATTCATTACATACGATCTCTTTATTTTTTTTGTCCCAAAGTACAGGCACGGTCACACGGCCCGTGTAATCACTTTGTGTCCTACAATAAACTTCGTAGAGGTATTTGAGAGGCTCGGGCCCAGGGGAGTCAGCATCGAGTTCCCAGCCATTTTCCATCATTAGAGGTTTTACTGCAGAGTAACTTATGATTTGATCAAGTTTTTTTAGTTTGCGGAAGATAAGTGTTCTGTGTGCCCAAGGACATGCATAGCTTACGTAGAGGTGGTATCGATCCTTTTCAATGGGGAATCTATTGTTTCCAAGGCAATTACGGAAGCTGGCGTCTTCTCTAACAAATTCACCTTTGTTGGATTCGGTATCATACCAGATGTTATGCCACTTGCCATTAACGAGCTTGCCCATTTTGTTCCTTTCGTAAGGGGATATCTTTACAGTAAGTGTAAGGAATTATTTTTGAGATAGCAAAGAAAAGCTTGCACCGAGAGTAGATGTTTCAGAAACGAGCTTTTGGGAAATTGGTCATAATACCTTGGAGAAAAAACTAAATAAGTATACATAGTGCTATTCAAAATAGAACTGTTCTAAGAGGAGGAGATAATGTCAGGTATTATTGGGAATAACAGTGTAACTAGACCCGCTGAGTTTTATGATGAAATTCATTTGTCTGAAGCTATAAAAGAAAGGATTTCTATTGGAGAGCGTGTTCATATCTATGAAGGGATGGGCTACTCCGAAATAATCGGAAGGTTTCAAGATGGACGAGTTAAATCTGTGGAATTTGGTCCAATCGAAGTTACGGCTGCGGATATTGCTCTTAAGGACTCAATCGAGAAGTGCACGAGAGTTTTTCAGTTGGAGGTAAACCTTGGTCGAGCGGGTTGGAAAGGCGTTTCTTTAAGTAGTCCTTTGTATTCCCCTCACGCCCTTTGTCTTGGAGCAGAATTGATTTCTCCTCAACTTATGAAGGCATTGACTTCTTATTCTGTCGGTGGAGTAGACTATTATATCGATTTTTCCCGAATGAAGCAGGTACGTGCTGATAACCCAAATCTTAGCAGAGATGTCAGATGGATTCAGAGCTAGAAACTTATTTTACTTGTCCCTATTGCTGGCAAAAGATTTCCATGATTTTAGAAACTGGGTATGGCTCCCAGAAATACATAGAAGATTGTGAGGTTTGTTGCCAGCCCATTGAAGTGAAGTACACTGTAGAACGAGGAGACATTGTCGATCTTGAGCTTAGAAAAGCGGAGTAGTCTTTTCTCTTTCATTAATCATTTTATTTTTCAATAATCTCGTTTTCCGTACATGTGACAAATATTTTGACTTATACCGAAACAAATTCAAGAGCCTATACTCAAGACCTTCCTTGTTTAAGGAAAAGATTTTAGCTGATCTGGAAGTGTTATAGGAAAAGCTATAATTACTTTTATTTACGGGAATGGTTTTTAAGGGGCTTATCCCATAGAGCGCGATTGGGAACGGATATATATAGGTTCTCTGAATCCCTAAGTATACAGCTGAATAATCCAATTTCTTTTACAGTTCCCAAAATTCCGCCACATTCGATGGAGTCTTCAATTTTAAAGGGGCGTAATATCAGTAGCATAAATCCTGATGCGATGTTGCTAAGTGTATCTTTCATGGCCAGGCCGATCGTAATTCCTGCTGTACCGAGGATCGTTATGATGCTGGTAGTGTTGACTCCTAGAAGGTCGAGGATAATGATACATCCAACAGTGAAGATGGCATAGGTAATTGTTTTTGAGAGCATCTGTATGGACATTAAATCAATATCGGGGTAGCGAGAGCTCAGATGTTTAGTTGCTTTTTTTAGGATCTTGATGAAAACACGAATCAAAAACAAAATGAGAATAATAAGCCCAATGTTGTGGAAAAGGTCCAGGATGTCATCAAAGTGGTGTTGCCAAAGGGTGCAAAAATATTCGTTCATGTCTAACTCTTGGTTTTTGTCTGAGAGGGTAGCGATTATAGCGTTCTTCTTAATTTTGTCTCTATAGTTTTCTGATTTCAAAATTTAACTTGCTTTTAGGGCAGGAATCCCATTATATCGCAGGATTATTTGAATTGCTTTCTCCTGATGAGAAGGGCTTACAATGTTTGGAGGCAGAATATGAGTACCCCTAGCGTGGAACCTTTTTTGTATGACAACAATCTTACCCTTGCCAAAGAAGAAAATCAGGATTGGAAATATTTAAGAGAATATTGTGCGAGTAGCACTTTTGAAGAGAAAATATGTCGGGTGGGGAATTACGTAGCTTTTGGAGCGGCAGCATTTGGCGTGATCTCCCGAATTAAAGGAAGGAGAGTTAGCCTTGGCTCTTGTTTGGGGATGATTCAATGCCAGCGTAAGCTTATCTCTAGCGTAATAGGCTATATAAGTAATCCCGTAGCAGTAAATTCGCTTTCTTCAGAAGGAAGGGAATCTATGCGGAAAGAGGGTGAGGCAGGGATTCATAGCTTGCAAAGGGATGGATACTTTGTGAGAAAGGTATCCATCTACAAGTCAGGAACAAGGTATGAAGGTATTTTGACAGGACACAGAGATACTATTGATAACGGCCATTGGACAGTTTATGCCCTGGGAAGGAATGATGCGGTGGAATTTTCCCTTGAAAGGATAGCTAAGGAGTGCCGGAGGTATTCTAGCAACAGCTTACTCATCAATGCTCCTTCTATTGGTGAAAGCGGAGGGTACCCAACGACTTATCAAATGGGAGCAGGGTTTGAAGCAGGTTTGCAGCTTTTGGAAAAAGAAGTACGTGCTACCCATATTCTTATGAGAGGCTTTTCATTCGGCGGTGCTATGATGGGGGAAGCTATTCTAAATCATGATTTTACCGAAGGGCAGGACAAGGGGATTAAATACTTCGCTATTTCCGACCGAACTTTTGCTTATTTTTCTTCAATGGCCGCAAGCTTTGTTAGTGAATCAGCGGGAAAGTTGGCGAGTGCCTTTATTGAGCCAATATGTAAGATTGCCGGTGCAGAGCTTAACACTTTTGAAGCAGCAAAAAAACTTAGTGATAGTGGAATACGTCATATCGTTATTCAGCATATTTCGCCTGATTCTTCAGAAACAGATGGAATAATACCGGACTGCATATCTCTTGCAAATGAGATGCATAAGGCTGAGGAGATGGAGGGGAAGCTTCTCCTTGAGTCAGAGGAGATGGGGCATTGTGGTCGATTATATGGGGATTTGGATGATCGATTGGATGAGGAGATCAATAGTTTTTTTAATCCAGAGCTTTGACCTATTTATCGGGGTTCCATCTTTTTATAAGCACATCTGGATTTAACAATTCAGATAGCAGGGACTCAATTTAGACCCTTTATCTTATATCCAGGTAATTTTGAAAGAATTCCCAGGTTTTTTCTGGGAAGTGTTTTATCAGTTGATTGCTAAGAAGCCGCTCTTAGATACTTCATAGGAAATTTTCTCATATCCTAGGTTCTTTAGCGAAAATAAATTTAGACCTGCCTAACGGTTACAAAAATTTCGAGAGTCCGCTTTCGAAGAAGGATTCTTTTATCTTGAAATCTTAGCTTCCTATTCAACTGCCTTGTTATGACCGTTTTCGGATTCCAGCGGGAATTGCTGTGTTTTGGCCTATCTTCAGACTCAGTTTTTTTTTAGCCCCTCCATTTTTGGTATGCCAAAAAGTAATAGTGGGATCATTTGCAATCCCTTCGGCAGTAAGCTTTTCTGGATTTATAAGATTTATGGTTCGGACAACTTCTCCTGTGTTGCTTTTTAGAGTGATGGGATCTGAGGTTGAAAGATTATAAAAGGCATTACCCCCTTCGAGGCTGTAAGTTTTTATAAATCACTAATAAATAGTTGCTTACTATTGATTTACTAGCTAAAATAACTACTCGATAACATCGCTCAGAGCACCTTCTAAGCGGTCTTTTTGAATTTACTTACAAGATGAGTGTAGTTATGAACAATCCACAAGTAAACTCTCGCAAAGCAAATCTAAATCTAAAACTTCACGAGCCACAGAGACTCCAGGTAGAATTTCACATGGGAG
>JBLFWS010000192.1:0-6622 GCA_047611865.1 Chlamydiales bacterium | reverse complement strand
TGCCTAACAGTTACAAAAATTTCGAGAGTCCGCTTTCGAAGAAGGATTCTTTTATCTTGAAATCTTAGCTTCCTATTCAACTGCCTTGTTATGACCGTTTTCGGATTCCAGCGGGAATTGCTGTAAAGATGTCGAGTTTCGCAACAACCCTGTTTTGAAAGAGAAAACAGAGTTAGGGCAAAGAAAAATAGCCCTTGTTGACATTGAGGATATGGGAAACCCCTATTCAGGTCTTTTTGGAATGGCCGCAATGCATGATGAGGTCAACGGTAAAAATGCGCGCAACTTTTGTGATCCATGGAGTTCAGGCCTAATACCCCTGTTAAAAAAGCAGTTAAATTTAGTAGCTGTGGTTACAAAAGTTGCAAAAGAAGCCGATATTTTTCTTCCAAATGCCTATGATCATTTGATGAATCCTAAAGCTGCCTGATCGATTCTGGACCACATTTCCTGACCCCTTAGCTCTCATGCATATTCGTGCAGGTATCGCCACCCCGCCGGAGACTGAAATTTCTCCATTGCCATTGGAGCAATGATTGTGGCTGCGTGCGGGATTGACGGAGTACGTCGATTGCTGAGAAGAAAAAGACAGATGGGTAAAAAAATGATCCTTTTTCAGAACTTTCTAAAATTCTCAATTAGGGCATCAGTAGATTAAGCAGTTCTTTCACAAGAGTTTAGTCTGAGTCTGACCTCCCTTTTTAACTATTGCAAATGTCTATACGACATGTTAAAATAGATTGTTGACACCTCCGAAGGGAGAAAGAATGACATTAAATCATATAATACTTGTTATTATGAAATCTGGATTTAGTTCATTTACAAATCCTTCCTCATCTAATCCACATTATGAATTAACTTTCCATACGCCTTACAACATTACCTAAATGAGTTATGTGCATCCACATCAGGAACTATTACTAACGACACCTTAAATAAAATACTTACATAAATTTCAAGTAAAAGGAGGCAAGGATGCCTTTAAGCAGTGACTTTCGAAGGGAAATTAAGTCTTCTTCTGAAAGCCTTAGAACGTTTGGAACGAGAGCAGACTCCTGCCATCTCGGAAGAAATTTTAAGGTTATTGATTCTGATTCTGATTCTGATACAATAAGCTCCTCAGCACAACTAATGAACGCTGTCCATACTAAGTTTAACGGAATTTTAGCCTCTAATAACATCTCCCCTAGAGAAAGAAAAATATATACTACTTTTTTAGTAGATATACAAAAGACCATTAACTCTACTGAAGAAAAGACACCCCTCAAAAATGTCGCCCTGGCTGTATCGACACAATTTCAATCGCTCCATTCAGCGTTAGCTGAACCCGATAATCAAAGCTATTTAAAGAGCATGTCAAATGAGAGCCTTATTGCGGCCGGTGCAAGTAGTATTTTAGACAGTAGAGAAATTACTGGAGTCCTCACTGCTGACAACCCTCTTCTTACTGAATTTATAGGAGGAGATACCCCTGACAACGCGATATTAGCTTTTCGCGACATCCTTAGTCAGGCAAATAGCCCCTCCTCTAAATCTCTTGCCAATAAATTACAGAAAACACTGACTCTTGCAAATAATGGAGAAATGCTAAATCAAACTAATGAAAAAGTTACCGAATTAATATTGAATGCTCTAAAGGAAACCGAGGGGATGAATGTTGGTGATGACCTGGTACTAATCGTAGCTCCTTCAACACACTTTATGTTAATGCAAATCACCCGAGATGACGCCGATTCATATAAAATTACGATTCACAATTCAGGTATGGGTAACGACTACCACAAAAAAAAAGAAATTGGCCAAAAAGAAAAAGCTCTTACCTATCATGAGATTGGTAGAGTTAACAGTAAGAACCTAAATATTACTTTAAAAAATCTATTATGCTTATCATTCGTTAGCGGAGACAGACCTGGTCTAGACGAATTAGCCAATAACCTTAAATTAAATGAAGCTGTCCACGAACTTGCTAAAAAAGACAACAATACCCTGAACAGGATCAAAATGATTTATGACTTACCTCTATCTATGGCTGAACCCATATCCGGACAAGAAAGAATGGATTTTGATGTTCTATATAGAACCCCACAGCGTTCAGCAAACTGCACACAAGAAGGGCTCGATAGCCTCCACTTTCATGAAACTGTCCTAAGCTCTCTTGGCGACATAGACACAAGTGCTCCGAATCCGAAAGCTGAAGTACTTAAAAAAATGACCCAAGGTAAGGACCAATACAAAAAAGAACACCTTCTCAAAAAGTTATTGTACTTAGAAGAAATCCACAAAAGATACTCTAGCAAAAAACTATCTCTGCATTCATTTTTAGCCGACAAATCTATCTTACATGTTTCTGACAAGAGAGAATACAAGCCTTTCAAAGATTACTCTAAGGATATACAAGACGAAATAGGCTCAAAAAAACTCAAACTATTTCTAGAATCTACCTATGAAGATGTCCATAGATACTTCGAAAAGCACAAAACAAAGTTGAGTTCTTCAGATCAAAAAAAATATTCTGAAGTACTGTTTAATATGAAAAACGAAATCGAAACCCTTAAAGGGGCAGAAGAGGTCGATGATTTTTTTTAAACATCGATGTAAAAAAAGGCTTAGCAAATAAGCAAATGTCAAGCCTGCCCCATTTCTTACAGTAATTCCCGGTGTTTTTGACGTTGATAATAAAGGTATTATAAATTAAAAAAGACACTTTAAAAAACCAAAAAGAGGCTCACAATGGCTTCTGAGGCATTCAAATAAAAATTTTTAAAACCAAAAATTTTGCTGCGGAAATAATTTTAAAACACCCCCTTTCTCGAGAGAAAAGAGGGGGGGGGGTAGCTTTTTCAAGGTCTAAAAATAACACCGGGAATTGCTGCATTTCTTATCTCCTCATTACCACGTGATCTTTTTTTACTCCCTGAAATCCTTAAGAAAGTGCCAGATATGACCTCTGGTTTTGCCTCTTTCTCTACCTCCCTCAAAAGATCCCAAGGTGAAACCCAATATAAAACGAAAGAAACCTATACATAAGACTCATGACACATAGATTGTTTTAATGTTGACGAACTCTTTTATGCCATAGTGGGATAGCTCTCTGCCATATCCTGACTTTTTGATTCCACCAAAGGGAAGACGGGCGTTGGATACGGTTTTTCCGTTGATGAATACGGAGCCTGCTTCAAGCTGTCTTGCCATCTCTGTTGCTTTTGCTATGTCTCGTGTCCATATGCTTGCTCCGAGACCGTACTTGCTGTCGTTGGCGATGGTGAGGGCTTCCTCTGTATTTTTTACTGCTATTATGGCGAATATAGGCCCGAAGGTTTCTTCTTCGTAGACTGCCATTCCTTTTTTGACATTTGTTAATATGGTGGGGGGAAAGAAAAAGCCCTTTCCTTCAATACGCTCTCCGCCATGGAGTAGGAGTGCCCCTTGCTGGATAGAACTTTGCACTTGGCCGTTTAGAACTTCTAAGATATCTTCTCTGGCCATAGGCCCGAGATCTGTGGTTTCTGAAAAGGGATCTCCAATTTTTAGCGATTGGACTTTTTCTTTTAAGAGAGTGCAGAATTCTTCCAGCAGGGATTCTGCCACTATAAAACGCTTGGCGGCAATGCAGCTTTGCCCACCGTTAATCATGCGGGCTGTAACAGCTTCTTCCACACAGGGCATAAGATCCGCATCTTCGAGAACTATAAAGGGGTCTGAACCTCCCAACTCTAAAACCGTTTTCTTTAACGCCTGACCAGCAATAGATGCTACGGACATTCCGGCCTTTTCACTACCCGTCAGTGTTACTGCGTGTACCCTGTCATCTTCTATTACTGCTTTGACTGAGTCTGGACTAATGAGGAGGACTTTGAATAGGTCTTTGGGTAGCCCCACTTGGCAGAAAATCTCTTCTATCGCGAGAGCTGAACCAGATACATTAGCTGCATGCTTAAGAAGTACTCCGTTGCCTGCGATCACTGTGGGTACTGCAAAACGAAAGACCTGCCAAAAAGGAAAGTTCCAAGGCATAATACCTAGAACAACACCCAGTGGTTCAAAGGATACGAAGCTCTTGGCAGCCTCTGAGACTATCATTTCGTCTTGTAGAAATTGTTCTGCATTTTCTGCGTAATACTCACAAACGAGAGCGCACTTTTTCACTTCTGCACGGGACTCCTTTATGGGCTTTCCCATTTCGGCAGTCATTAGACGCGCATACTCTTCTACCCGCTCTTTTAATAAGCTGGCCATTTTTACAAAATACTTAGAGCGTTCCTTAATATTCGTGCGAGACCATTGCTTGCTAGATATGTGCACTTGTTGCACTTTTTCCTGAATTTCAGCTTCTGTATGTTCAGAGTATTCACAGATTTCTTGATTGCTTGCTGGATCTATAGTCTTCATATTTTCACTCATGATTTTGATTATTTTGTATTCGATCCAGGCGAAGCCTGTCTCTTTCATCAAACAGATAAGCAGAAGTTAATCTGATAGCTATCATGGTTCCGAAACCCATACCTGCAGTGATCAGAAACATAATCATAATCTGGTATTTTGCAGCCTCAAAGGGAGAGTTTCCCGCAAGGATTTGTCCCGTCATCATTCCTGGGAGATGGACGATCCCCGCTGCCGCCATAGAATTGATAATGGGTATCAAACCCACATAATAACTCTTTCTGCAATAAGCAGCACTTGCCTCCTGAAAGCTCTGACCTAAAAGGAGCCTTTGCTCAATTATGGAACGATTTACCCAAGCAGATTCTGTCATACGGTCCATGGCCAGAGAAATACCCGTCATCGTATTTCCCAAAAGCATCCCTAGCAAAGGAATAGAGTATTGCGGGGTGTACCACGGCTCTGGTTGAAAAATCACCAGAAGAGAAAAAACCGCTGTGGTAAAGGACGACAAAAACATTGCCGTTAAGCCGATGCTATAACCACGAAATCCTCGCAAAGGACGTTCCTGTCTGGACCAGATCTCCCACCCTGCAATTAACAGCATAAGCATAGACATCGTGAGAACGGAGAAAAAACTCACATGGGAAAAAAGAATCTCAAGGACAAAGCCCACGAGAGTTAGTTGAACAGCTGTTCTCAAAGCCGCCCACAGAATCTTTTTACCGAGTCCAAGTTGTGACCATATACTGAGTCCTGCCAGAATCAATACCAGTACGGAGGCTATAGACAGGTCCCAAACACTTAAAGTAATGGTGCTCATTGCTCTACCCACTGGCCTTCTTTACTAATATTGATAAACCTACTGGCAATACGCTCCCTTTGCCTCTCTTCATGGCTGACCCAAATGATGGGGGCTTGCTCTTTCTTCTGATAATCGCGAATGAGGGTTTCTACAGATTGAACACTTTCTTGATCAAGATTAGCTGTGGGTTCATCAAGGAGCAGGGCCCTTGGTTTATTACAGAGCATGCGCAAGAGACCCAAGCGTTTACTCTCTCCAACGGAGAGGCGAGAGACCTCCCAGGTCAAAACATCCGAGGGAAAGCCTAGTTCTTCCAACCAGGATTCTTCCAGTCCTTGAAAGTGTTCTCCAACAGTATTATACCACCACACCGTGTCAGCAGGGAGAAATCCCAGTCGCTTTCTCCATTCAGGGGCTGGAATACTTTGACTCTCTGTCTCATCCAGAAAAACTTTTCCCTCTGAGACATCAAGGTTTGTCAGAGCTCGCAAAAACAAGGTTTTCCCACATCCTGATGGTCCATATAGGCACACTATATCGCCTGGCCCTACTGTAAGATTTACTGGCTTGTAATTCCAGTAACTGAGATTTTCAATGAGAAGTTGAGTCAATGCCACCTCAATTGGGTGATAATTATTTGATCGAAGCTTATGGGACAGGGGGAAAAGAATCACGAGAAAAATCAAGACAAATTCGCTTCAAGCAATGCCGTCAACTTAAAGAAAATCCATCATGGGTTTTAATTTAAAAGCATACAGCAACTATAACTAACTATAAACACCTACAATTAAAACTATTTACTTGCAAACTTAATACTAGATCAATATTTCCATGATACATTTAACGCAACTGCTCATAAAGTTGAGGTAACACCTTGACCATCTCCTGAAGCATTAAAATTTTAATTCCATAAAAGCGCTGAAAAATTCATTATGCTTGCATGAGCATACATGTAGTAACAGAGCGAATCACTGCCGAAGAACTGATTAAAAGACAGCAGCAGCAACTTGAAGAAGAGCGTGAACTTCGAAGAGAAGAAAATGCCCAACTGAGAGCTCAATTAGATGAAGCTGTCAATCTTATAGCTCTATTCAAAGAAGAAATCCAACAGCTCAAAGATGAAATTGCAGTACTCAAGGGGCAAAAACCACGTCCAAAAATTCCTCCAAGTATTCTGGAAGGACCTAAAAGTGAAGGGGAAGGCAGAGGTGATAAGCTGAAGATACCAAGGGGCGAACATCCGAGGAAGAAAAAGAAGATCTCACTTAAAATACATAAAGAACAAATCGTTCAACCCCAATCTATTCCTAAAGGAGCCATATTTAAGGGGTATAAGTCCTATGATGTACAAGATATCATTTTTCAGTCCAACAACACTCGCTTCCTAATTGCCCGATGGAAATTATCTGATGGCACCTATATATGCGGTGAACTTCC
>JBLFWS010000191.1:0-6630 GCA_047611865.1 Chlamydiales bacterium | reverse complement strand
GCCATAAAGCAAAAAGAACTTCTGGATTAGTAGCTTTTCTTCCCGGACCATTTAAGGCAGACTTAATGTGACGAAAGCAGGGATCTGTATTCATCGACTGAACACAGTCCCATATAATGCGCGCTTTTTGATCAGGGCCAATGAGGTCATCAAGCGCTCCCATGTGAAATTCTACCTGGAGTCTCTGTGGCTCGTGAAGTTTTAGATTTAGATTTGCTTTGCGAGAGTTTACTTGTGGATTGTTCACAACTACACTCATCTTGTAAGTAAATTCAAAAAGACCGCTTAGAAGGTTCTCTGAGCGATGTTATCGGGTAGCTATTTTAGCTAGTAAATCAATAGTAAGTAACTTTTTATTAGTGATTTGTAAAAACTTACAGCCTCGAAAAGGATGATGGAAATGCTAAAACATCTAACGAGCTTAAGAGATTTCCAGCACCCTTTTCAAGAGTGCACAATTAAATTCGTACATACCCAGAGCTACGTGTCTCGGTCGCAAGCTCCCGCTCTTGCAGTGGGCTATCTTCTATAACCCACTTCGTGGGTATCTTTGCTTACACTTTTTATTTACGAATTCTTTGCGCTAAAATGTAAAATTACTTAATTTTTAGCAAAACAAATCGCTACAGATTTGATTCGTCATTTTACCCAAGAAACTCTTTTATAATCACTTATATTCTTAGCTTGATGCGTATGGAACTTCGTTCCTCATGGCGCTTTGCCAATGCCACAAAAGATCAAAAAGCAGCATTTCGTAATTTAAAAACATACCCTGGGTCGTGAATTAGTACATGACTCAAGCTGAAGTAGATAGCTGATACACAAACTTTATTTTATAAATGAATTGCAATTTTTCCTCCTTATGTTGAACATCGAATTGTATTTTTTGGGAGGAGAGAGGTTTTTTTTAGGGATGTAAGATATAGAGTTTATCCCTTTGTTTTTTATACGAATACCTCTTTAGAACACGCATTTACTATTAACATTTCGCATCCATTTTAGGAGAGATACCATGAGTAAAGAACAAGAACAGAAGTTGTTAGCAACGTTGTATGATAGGCTACAGGACATTGTAACTTATAATCCCAGTGAAGGCAGAGAAGCCCAGTTTGAAAAGGGCAAGACTTTGGTACAATTTGCCAAGAATGAAGCTATTGATCCTGCTGAATATGATAACGCAGTAAGTCCTAGCAATCCAAACGGCTTGGCCAATACTGCTGAGGCATTTTCGCGTTTGATAGACTCTGTTCCAGCAGCTCAAGGAGTGCATGCCTCAACAGAAAAGTCCGTAGATACCAACTATGGTACTATCGTGAATGGAGCAAACTCTACAGAGCAGCCCGATCCCGTAGCCCTAGAAAACTACGGAAAGGCTTACGATTACCTCTATGCTATAGCAACGATTAAAGATTTTACGGGTGCTGAGCAGACAGTTACAAATGAGACTCCAAGATATACTAATTACAAACTCAAGAAATCAGCTTACTACAAAGCCCTATCAGCTTATCGCATAGCATTCAATAACTACGACCTAATCCAGGTAAAAGATCAGAGAGAATGGCAAGCTAATGCACCTGCTTTAGAGGCAACTCTCGACAATGCATGGAGTGATTTTCGTTCTGGTGACGCAAGTTACATTGAGCAAGCTATTCAGGTGATGGATACGAGTATTAATTCTGCCGTTCGTAATGTATTGGAAGAAGCTAAAAAAACTTATGCAACTACTAGCCTCCCAAGTAATATTCCCGGTACACCAAACTGGCACCAATCCTATGCGACTCCCAATAACTGGTCATCGGAATCAGGAACAGATAATTTTACCGAGCTAGTTCTTAAGTCTGGGAATCTAAATAAGACTGAAAGTTCTGAGTTCTCTTCATATGGTGCAGGGGCTAACTGGTCTGGTGGCTTATGGAGTGTTGGCGGAGATGTGTCAGGTAGTAGCGGTGAAACGAAGTCTCATATGGATTCAGATGATTTTGAATTGTCCATGAAAATTGCAGTAGTACAGGTAGAGCGTCCATGGCTTAATGGAGAAATTTTCACCATGAAGGGTTGGAATCTCGGCGCAGGATTTCCTGCAGGTTCTATTTCTGATGGAACTCTGAAGGACACTATGAATAAATCGATGGCATTGATTACAACAGGTCTTGTAGTAGCTAGAGATATCCAAATTAAATGTGATTTCTCTACTGAAGACAAAACTCATGTTGAAAGTTCAGTTTCTGGCTCTACCTCTGTAGGGTGGGGACCATTTAAAATAAGTGGGCATTATTCTCATAGTTCTTCAAAGGACACTTTTAACTCCACATACGAGAATGGAGTACTGAAAATTCCTGGAATGCAGATCTTGGGATATGTGAACTGGATTGTTCCAAATTCACCTCCTCTGTCTGTTGGAGTGAAAGCTGCTGCTGGCAACACTGCAGAGTAAGGGTACTTTTTCAAGATCCCGACAGCACTTAAATATTAAGCTGCTGTCGGGATCCTTTTCTAAGGAAATAGGCCATAATTCAAGCCACTATACTTTCGAGCAAAACATTAGCAATGAAGGTTTATTAAAAAAGTAGCCATGGGGAATCATGGTGATCTGCCTTTTCATAACGTGGTAGAGTCTGTTGGCTCTCTCATTCCACCATGGTGCCTTCTCTTCGTTAACTTTCTTGATGTGACTTTTAAAGACTGTAGCGGTTAGCTTGGCTGTTCCTATATGTTTAATTTCACCAAGAACATGATAGATTATGTCGGCAATCGCGATTACTTCTGGCGCCCAACCCAATGTGTGGCCACCAATGACTGGGTTTTCTCCATTTTGATAATCTCCCATAGCCTTGCTTGTTGATCCCCAAATTCCAAAGCCATAGGCAAGAAAATTAGCTGTAAGGAATAAGGTGATTCTGTTCTATTGATTCATTTTCATCGTGGATGTGTTGGTCGAAAATGATATTAGCTTGAGAAATGACACCTAGCTGTTCCGGCAAGCTTAAAGGCTGTGAATGCTGCGGGAGTATTTCTTTTCTTTAATGTGCTCCACCCCTCTACAAAAAGCTCTTTCCAAGAGTGGTCATTGATTTCTCTGTGAATTTGATAGAGTAAGTTTACAGCATTTTCTTCAGAGGGGCCGATATCACGAATTTGTGAATTTAGATTGATCTCACACATAGATAAAGCCGATGGCTGCATAAAGAACTTCTGGAAAAGTATTTATGCCCGATGATACTAGAGTACCTGTTCATTATCTGGCTGTCAACTCCCCCTCCCTAAAGGGAGAGGCTTGTTAAGGTAAGTCTGAAGTTGACCAGCCTAAGCCCTTTAATGGGCTACGTTAGGAGCAAATATATAGGCACCGTGGGATCCTTCACCAGTTCCACGCTCTGCGGTTAGTGGTTAAACAAGTGTACGGGTTAAGCTAGTGCTGCTGACAAAAACCGCTCTATAAGATTGGCGAGGTGGCCATTACCCGGGAAACCGGAGAATGTGGGGGTAACTCTACAAGATAGGAAACTATCAGGGGGAGGAAACTCCCCCACTTTTAACCTTTAACAGGAGGTCAGCGCTTCCTCCCAGACCTAAAGGTCAGGGTTTCCGCGCTGTCAAAAAAGAAGAAAAGAGTAGAACGATGGAGTACGAGTACTGTGTTGAGTGAAAGATAAGGCTTGTGTAGGATGGCCAAGCAAGCTTTTGTTGATTTTTCTAGTATTATAAGGAGGCCTTGTTATGACCGCTGCAGTGCAAGAGAATGAAGTGAGACTAGATATATATCCAGATGCTTCTGAGGCCGTTTGGGATGCTGTGAATGATGAGAACTCATCCCAGTCTCTTTGCGGAAGGATAGGAAGTGCGGTTTCTTCTTTCTTTACCTTGATTACGAAAACTTTTCCTTCCAGGCGAGCTACTGAAGAAGTGAATACGAGTCAAATCCCTTCTAACGCTTCAGTAGAAGTTGAGGAGTCGTTAAAGGATCCCGATGATGACTATTATGTCCAGAGGGGTTCCTTGCAGGTTACTTATTCACGAGAAGATATTGAAGCTGTTGACAGGGATGAAGCCTGGTTGGCAGATGAGGAATACCTCAATCTAGTAAAGAAAAAGGTAAGAGCAAAGAAAAAGGATTTTACCTATCGCGCAGCTAAGACTTCTGAATATGCCCTTACTATAGCGGTTTCTCTTGTTCATAATGTTTGGGCAACAATTGCTGTGAGTACCGCACAAGCATTTGCGGCATATAACGCAAATAAGAATCAGATATATTTTGGGTCAATATGGTATCGCCTTGGAAATAAACAATATTATCGCAAGGAAAAGCGTGTTTTGGTAAAGAGGCTAGGAGCTGTGGGAGTGCTTAGGGGAGTTTTGAATAGTTCTGCCGATGTTTTTGTTGTTTCCGCTAAGGCGTTAGAACTTTTGAAAGATACGATATCCGTGCCAAGGGGCCTGGTGGTTAAGTTCGCTGTAACGGGATATGCTTCGGGTATTACTGCAGAGGTTATTTCTGTAGGCAAAGGAGTTTATGATATCAAAAATAATAGCGAGGCCATACATTCTGCCAATTCTTCGCGAAATCGTATCTTAAGATCAGAGGTTTCTGTAGAGGACGACGAGGAGGCTAAAGCGATAAAAGATGGGACCACCTCTTTATTACAGCGTGTAAAGGTTTACCAAGGTATTGAGCTGGCAGCGAATATTCTGATGCTTTTGGCAAGAATTCAGCTGATATATTTCAGTTCTTTTGCTATGGAGAAAATGATTGAAGATGAAGAATTTATGGATCTCTCACATCAGGCAGCAAAAGTGGGTATTGCAGGTTTTGTTGAATATATCATAGGGGCTGTGGCGAGGATTGCTTTGGATAAGAAGCGTCAGGCTAATCAAGTTGAGATCGATAATTACCGTTTCGAGCATCCTGATGATTATTCAGCTTCGATACTTAGCCGGGATCCTCTTGCCTTATCGAACCGTACTATAGACTTACTGTATAGCGAGAGAAATGAGAGCCTTAGGGATTTTTTTACGAGTGTAGAGGGGCGATGAATGGGATCCTGAAAAACATAGCCCTTTGATGTATAAAAGACATCTTAGGAGGACCTTTAAGACAATCACCTATATTCCTGAGACGAACTTATTGTAGTTGTAAATTTTGTATAAGCGAAGCAATTATTGAGGTCGTTTTGGAATACCTCCAATTTCCCAAGAGAATCATAAGTAACTCTAAAAAAGTATATTAGTGGTTTTTTATAGGAACGGGTGAAAAAAAAACTAATGAATATATAAGAGTAAGTTTTATTGATGCATATACCCAATTTAAGGGGGAGAAAATGAAATTAACGAGCTGTGCACGGCTTTTGCTTGTAGCTTCTTTACTAGCCTTTACTCCTATCGTCTGTTACGGAGAAGAGGAAGAGAAGAGCCTGATTTTTATTCCTGGTTTAGTGCAGCCACTACCTGTAGATCTTTTTCTTCCGGAAGATTATGGGATCGCTTCGAGTGTGGAAGGAGAAAGCCCGGACCTTATTCAAGGCGTTTTTTGGGGTAAGAAAGAAGATATCTATACTCTTTGGTCAAGAAGTAAGGTCTCAGAGGACCCTGAAGTTTTGTCTGAAAACTTTAAGAAGGCCTTGGGAGAAATACACGCTGGTGTTTTTCAGGTAGGGCATAGTCTTAATGTCGGGCAGATAGCTTATAGGGAGTTTTCTGCTGAGAAAACACTTGATGAGGATATTGCTCAGTTACCTGCTGGCAGTAGCTTGGAGTATAAAAAAGTAATGTGGGGAGACTACCCCGTATTAGTACTGGACTATACCCATTCTGATGGCCAGGAAACTTCTATTGCTTATGTAGGCCTGAATTATGCCGGTAACACTATTCAGATACGTTTTCTCTATCCACAGGATGGGAATAAGCATTTGGCCGCAGGGAATAATACTCCCGACCGACTAGTATGGGAAGAGTTTATTAAGCGTACAGAGATGTTACCAAGAGATCGCCTGCTGAAGGTGATGGGTATCGATATGGAAATCGGTAAGACTGTTATCAAAGCCACAAACGGTAAGGTACAGGCATTGGCAGAGAGGCGTAACTCAGACAATAAAGTCAGAGTTTTATTAACTCCTGTCACTGAACAAACAGATTTTGAAGCATTTTCATGCATCACGGGTCTTGTCCAGGACTTTTCTACAGAGTGTGTGAAAGTGGCTCTGAGAGTTGATTCTCAAGCTGAAGGAATTAACTGCGTGACTAGTTGCAATATTACGGTTAATCCAAGAGATGTTGATGAGTTCTCTCTAGAGGGAGAGACTGTTTTGGAGTACGGTGATATTTCAGTTCTTCGAGAAAAGACCGAGACTTCATAAAAAAAAAGAAGTGCCCCAAAGGGGCACTTCTTTTTTTTATATAAGCTTATTCTTGTTTCTATTGATCAGAACCACGAATCATGTTACTAGCGCCTCCGGCAATAGTACATGTGGTATTCCATGCTAAGCTGATAATACCTGCTGTGGTTTGCAAACCAACCTGAGCTATACCAGTAGTCGCATTCCATGTGATTGCGGCAACTCTATTAGGAGCTCTTAGTATGGCTTCAAGAACTTGTTTGGGTATAGAGCAATCTTCACTATTGCTATGTGGAACAAG
>JBLFWS010000190.1:0-6635 GCA_047611865.1 Chlamydiales bacterium | reverse complement strand
AGGTCTGGGTAGAAACCAGCAAATCCTTAATTTGGCCCCCACCCACTAGATAATCTGTTTTTTATAAACATCGAACTGGCAATCTTATCTGAAAAATCAGCTTTAAAACCTCCAAAACTAACAAATTTCAACTTGCTGGTATATAGAGGATTACAGTGTGGTTTAAACGGAAAAACCGTTTACTATCCTATTTTTCAAAGAACAAACTTCTTGGATCATCGTTCTTACAAACAATCTGCATTCAGGTTTTCCACAAATCCCCCCGCTAAAAGCTAAGATTTAAACAAACAAACGGCGAAAAAACGCAGAAGGAGAGATAACATGTTAACAATAAGTTATTTATCTATAGGCGTGCTACATAAAAAAACAGGATGAACATGATAAACAGAACATCATCTATCCTAATCATCCATTCATCCTGTTTAATACTCGACCTATCAGACAGGCCAAATAAGAAAGTTTACTGGGCCAGAATTTCCAGAATTCTGCCGATCGTTAAAAAACCAAGATTAATTCGATCCAAGCCAAAGTGTTCATTCGGAGCATGTATTTGATCCGTATCCAAGCCAAATCCCATAAAAATCACTTCTGCACAGCTCGCAGTTGCCAGAACCTGAACGATTGGAATTGATCCACCTTCAAGAGTGAATACGCAGGGTTTTTGAAACACTTCACCGTATGCTTGTGATACCGCTTGAACACCCTTGGAATTAGGGCTTGTTCTTAGAGCCTCTCCACCTCCTGAATGAACATGAGGTACGACTTCTACTCCTTCGGGAGCATTATCAATAAGGAATTTTTCTACGAGGTCTCCAATTTTTTGAGCATTCTGACCTGCTACAAGACGACACGAAATCTTCGCAGAAGCTTTCGCTGGGATCACTGTTTTAAAACCATCCCCAGTGTAACCACCTTTAATTCCATTGATCTCTAAAGTAGGCCTCAACCAGTTTGATTCCAAAGGAGAGTATTCTTTTTCGCCTCCTGAGATTTTTCCAAAAGTATCTTCATAAATCTCTCTGTCAAATCCGAAGTCTATAAGTTTTCTTTCCTCATCAGTAAATTCTTCCACATCATCATAGAAGCCAGGTATTGTCACCCTACCGTTATCGTCACGAAGCTTGGCCAGAAGTTCAACCAATCCATGAATCGGATTATAAACTATCCCTCCATGTGAACCCGAATGAAGGTCCGTCTTGGAACCAATAAGCTCCAGATCCATGGATATCATTCCACGAACTCCAAGGGAAATAGAAGGCGTATTTCTATCCTTCATACCAAGATCTACAATAGCCAGGTAATCTGCTTTAAGTTCTTCTTTCTTTTTGTTTGCCATCTCAAGCAAACCGGAACTTCCAGCTTCTTCTTCACCTTCGATACAAAACTTTACATTGATAGGAAGTCTACCGTCCCGTTCAAATAACGCCCGAACCGCTGAGATAGTGTAAAGACACTGCCCTTTGTTATCTTGAGCGCCTCGAGCATAAACCTCTCCATCACGAACAGTGGGTTCAAAAGGTGGGGAATCCCATTCATTTAATGGGTCAACAGGCTGAACGTCATAATGGTTATAGATTAACAGGGTAGGCTTATCGGGACCTGCTCCATCATATGACGCAAATAAAGTGGGGTGTCCAGAAGTTTCCCAAACTTGAACATCGAAGCCAATATCTTTCAAGTATTTATGAACCCAATTTGCGCATTCAAGAATCTGATCTTTAAAATTAGCCTCAGTGCTTATACTTTGGAACTTTAAAAATGTGAAGTAGTCGTCATGAATCCTTTGAAGGTTTTTTTCATACAATTTTTGCAGATCTGCAACGCTGGATTGTGCTATTACCATAAATATCAACTCCATGTATCTATGAAGATATCCACGTAAATTATAAATGGATAGCTTCGTGTTTTATATTTATGAGTGGATAATACCTGCAGTTTCCTATCTTAACAAGACTCAAGGGAAGGTTATAAACAAATTAACAGACAAACTTTCAAAATAAATTGCATTAAAGCCCCCTTCTAAAAAACACAGATAAACACCTTACAAACAGAGACTTAAGTCTTTATAGATTCCTTACAAACTCGATAGTCTATAATTTAATTTCATTGGAAAAAATCCGCTTCTGAACAATTTACCAACATGTTATCCACACATAAACTCCTTAAATATGGGGTTTATCGCAATTTTCATGAACAAAAGGCAAACACCTTTTCACAAAATTGAATTCTATTATTTCCGCTGTCCAGTACGACAAATCATTTAGATTTGGTGTACTAGTTGGATAAAAACCTTCCTAACACTATGATCAGTCTGAATCGTTGAACAGGATAAAGTTATGACAAGCCCATTTTATCGTTTAAGCTCCTCAAAATCTATACTCCGCCAAATTTTTTCTCTCTATAAAAGTAAGTGGAAGTACCTCTCCCAAGACCAACTAGAAAATGTAGAGTTAGACCTATCCTGTTTAGATAAGGCAATTCTCGATAAAGACCGCGAAGAAGCCGATCGATTAGCTCACAAACTGGAAATTTTTGCTGGCGAACATTTTCAAAAAACTCCCTTTGATCACTGTAAAGAAATCCTGATTGCTTTAGTTGCCGCACTACTGATTGCAACACTCGTTCGCCAAGTTTGGTTTGAACCAATGGAAATTCCCACCGGTTCTATGCGCCCAACATTTAAAGAGCAAGACCGCTTAATAGTGCCAAAAGACAGCTTTGGTTTAAATGTCCCCCTTAAAGCAAAAAACCTATATTTCGATTCTTCACTTATTCAAAGAACCGACATTTTTATTTTCCGTCCTGAAAATATGGATATGCAAGGAACCGATACCACCTATTTTGGCATCCCTGGAAAGAAACGATATATTAAAAGGTGTATGGGAAAACCAGGCGACACATTGTATTTCTACGGAGGGAGAATCTATGGGTTCGACCGTGACGGTAACGACTTAAAGGAACTAAGGGAGTCTCCTTATATACAAAAACTCGAGCATATTCCCTTTATTAATTTTGAAGGAAAAGTTGTAGCCACAGCCCCCAATTCGAAGGGCCTTTACAGCCCAGTTTTTTACTACCAAATGAATCAACTCATTGGAAAGCATTCACTCTTAAGCAACAGAAAAATTCGTGGAGAAATATTCATTAACAAACAATGGAAAGAAGAAAAGCCCCATTTTAATAGTAAAAACAATATTAATTCTTACAGTGACTTTTGGGGCATGAAAAATTTTGGCATGGCCCGAATCTTGACAAAACATGAACTCGAAGCATATTCCACTGCCTGGCTTGATGATCTTGAAGATGCCCCTATGTACCTTGAAATACGCCACACACCAAACCTCACAGTTCCTGCCTCAAAGATCACCATCGACAAGATGGGACGGATCCGACCTACTATTTCCACAAATTCAACAGTCATTCCGCTCCATCAGCATCATTTAGATGCTATTATGGACAATATGTACACTTCTCGCATGGATGTAAAAAATGAATTCGCACATCGCTACAGTGTGAATTTCAACTCCGACCTTGATGCAAGAATCTTCCCCTTACTTCCGGGAATAGAAGATGGACGCTATGAGTTTTATTACGGTAAAGCTTACTCCATAACCTGGGGTGGTATTTCCAATAAACTTCCCTCATATCATCCACTTAACAGACGATCTCCAGAGCACATCCAAAAGCTCTTTAATCTAGGTATTGAGCTTCTTAAACCCTACGAAGCCTATCAGAAAGGACAACCTTACTACCCTTCTCGCTATGTTTTTTTCCGCGATGGGGACTTATTTCTGATGGGATCTTCAATATACAATTCGGACGATCCTACTCTTGTAGCCTTTCGAGAAAAAGAACTGAAAAGGCAAAGTCTAGATCCTCAATACTCTCCATTCCTAGATAATGGTGCTCCTCTTAAAGATGATGGTAGCTTGGATATAGAGTTCGTAAGAACTTTTGGCTTTCATATCCCAGAAAAGATGTACCTGGCTCTTGGAGATAATCACGCCTCTAGCAGCGATAGCAGAGATTTTGGCTTTGTTCCTGAAGAAAATATTCGAGGAACCGCCGGTAGGATATTATGGCCACCAGGAGATCGATGGGGAGTAGTTCCTCAATACGACAATCCATTGTTCAACAAGCCACGCTTAATCATCTGGACACTGGTCAGCCTTTTGCTGGGAGCATGTCTCCTGTATTATATCGCTCAGAAAGACAAACCTATATTTAAAAAATTATCCCCATACCCGGAGTTGTAACCATGTCCGAAGATGCTTCCTTACTCATTGAAAAGCTCAACAAAACCTATGATCAGCTACATCATGAGAAAGAACAACTCTTTTGGACAACCAAAATGGGAATTTCTGATGACTTCGACTCTTTCAATAAAGCAGAAGAAAAACTGATGGCCTTTACTCAAAATATTGACAATCTAGAGGCCTGTCGAAAAGCTCTTCCCCATTCTAAAGATGATGCTGCTGTCACTCTAAAGGGTTGGATTTCATTCTTTGCAACCAACGTCATGGAAAATAAAGAAGCCATCCAGCTGAATAAAGACATTATCAAAATGGAAAGCAACTTAGCCAGAGCCCGTAAAGGTATGCAATTAGGTTACACAGACCCATCTACAGGAGAGCACATTAGCTGTTCAAGTGTAGAACTCAGCCTTAAACTTGCCAGTGATAGTAATCCTGACATCCGTAAAGCCGCATTTGAGGGTCTCCGATCTATTGAAACCTTTGTTCTTGATAACGGATTTCTTGATATCATCAAAGCTCGAAACCAAATGGCTCGCCTTTTAGGTTATTTAGACTTTTATTCTTACAAGCTAGATAAAACAGAAGGGATCAATATGGGAACCCTTTTTTCCTGGCTCGACACTATCGAAACAAAAACACGAGATGCTGGAAAAAGGCTTGTTAGTGAACTGGTCAAAGATAATGGAGAAGAAGCTGTTACACCTTGGAACTTCCGCTATTACACTCAGGGACAAGTCATAAAAGATCTTGATCCCTACATGCCTTTTTCCAAATCCGTTCAGCGTTGGGGACAGTCCTTCTCTGCTATGGGAGTAAGTTTTGAAGGTGCAAAACTACAACTCGATTTAATTGATAGAAAAGGAAAATATGAAAATGGCTTTTGCCATGCTCCTGTAGCTCCCTATCGCAAAGATGATGGAACTTTAATTCGTGCAGAAGTTAACTTCACCTCAAATGCTGTTCCGAAGCAAATGGGCAGTGGATACAATGCTTTACAAACGTTATTTCATGAAGGGGGGCATGCAGCACACTTTTCGAATATTTTCATGGGGGCTCCTTGTTTTAGTCAGGAGTTCGCACCTAGCTCCGTAGCCATGGCAGAAACTCAATCTATGTTTTTCGACTCTCTACTTTCTGACAGCGACTGGCTGAGCCGCTATGCTGGCGTCCCTTGGGAGGTTATTGAAAACAAAATCAAAAAAACCCACCCCCTACGCGCTGTAGCAATCAGACAAATGCTTATCGTTCCCTTTGTGGAAAGAGCTATATACTGTCTTCCTGACGAAGAGCTGAGCACTGAAAAGGTAATGAACATTTGTCGAAATCTAGAAAAACAATTATCCTTTATTGAAGCCTCTCCCCGTCCAACGCTCGCAATCCCCCATCTATTAGAAATGGAAAGCTCAGCTTATTACCACGGCTATATCCTGGCTCAATGTGCTGTAGAACAAACCAGAAAATTCTTTTTCAAACGAGATGGCCATATTATCGACAACCCCAAAATCGGTCCTGAGCTTGCTTCCTATTATTGGAGAAAGGGTAATTCAGAACTATTTGTAGACTTTGTTAAAAGTCTTACTAATGAATCGTTTAGCGTCGAAGATCTGGTTGATGTCGTATCAAAAAGTGTAGAAGACACGCTTAATGAGCAGAAGGAACGTCTCGAATTTATCGAAGGAATTCCACGGTCAAGTGGCCCCCTTGATTTAAATCTTCATATTCAACTCGTCCACGGATCTGAACATATCGCTTCAACAGATACACAGAGCTTTGAAGAAGCAGCAAGAGAATTTGAAACTTGGCTCGAAAGGACGTTTAAAGAGGCCACATAGAGGCTAACAAAAAACCTAGGTCGTGTATTAAAATTAGGGAATCTCTGATTTTGAGGGCATTTTTTTGTGATTTTGAATGGCGTTGTTGCATAAAACATGCGTCTACAAGAGGCTTATGATTAACATTTTACCACCGAGATCACAGAGGGCACAGAGAAAATAAAAAATCACAGATCAGTTGATAACATATTCTGAGAGACTTTATGCATTTTTCTATCTCTCTGTTTTCTTGCTGCTATCGGTGGTTAAATAAATGATTGTAAACGTATTAAGTTATGCAACAACGCCATTTTGAATTGTATAAGGCTCTCCATAATTAGATATTAAGGCGAGCCGAGTACAATTTAAAAGTACTGTAAAAGGCTCCAAAAGCAGCGTTTCGTAATTTTAATACGCGACCTAGCTTACCAGAAAGAGTCACGACTTCGTTCCATTGTCAAAGCTTCACTTTGTGCTACCTGCGCCTTTGCCCTGGC
This sequence comes from Chlamydiales bacterium, assembly GCA_047611865.1. Lineage (GTDB taxonomy): Bacteria > Chlamydiota > Chlamydiia > Chlamydiales > JBDQID01 > JBLFWS01. The sequence goes on along the minus strand of JBLFWS010000190.1, from coordinate 71 downwards.
AAAGGTTGCCGTTGTTGACAACATATTGGGACCTATCCTTTTCTTTGTTTACGATAAATCATGGAAAAAAA
>JBLFWS010000189.1:0-6692 GCA_047611865.1 Chlamydiales bacterium | reverse complement strand
AAAATTTGGGACAGCGTATGACATATTATATTACCTTCTATAATAAAAAATAGTTTTAAACAAGTTGCAATTGTAACAGTTAGTAATGAATTATGTCAATATATACATAGTTTGTTTTGGAGGCGGCCCAAGGAGCGTTGATCTTTTTTTAAAAAAAAGATCAAATATCAAGGAGGTAATGCCGAAAACATATGGGAGCGTGTTTCCTTTTCTCGTTGGCACGTATCCAGAATTTTCAGATATATAAGGAGGGAGTCGTGAAAACGTTTCAGGGAGCTCTACTGTTCCTATTTATTTTTAGTCTTACCTTTAACCTTTCAGTTGCTGAAGAGACACTGTTGGGGAAAGTTATTGAAAGTGGTAAAGTCACCGCTTTCGATGAAGAGCATCTTTTAGATGAAAATAGTGTCCCTATTTTTTGTGAGACATCAGCAGTTGTATTTGATGGCGAAAAAATCATTTTCGGCACAGAAAACCCCCTCCCAGGTAAAGAGCGCTCGTCGATATTCTCCTTTCCTTTGGTAAAAGGCCAAGGCTTTGATGTTAATAGCCGCAGTTATTGTACCGCTCAGCCTTTTCTGGAAGCGAGAAGATACGAAGATTTCACCATTACACCAGACAAGAAGACAATCCTTGCGACTACCGGCTTTGATCGCTTCAGCGAGGAAGAAAATCTTGACGGGTACAACACTCTTTTGGCATGGCCCACAGGAAGTGAGAATTTGGTGACCATAGTGGATCTCCATAACCGAGATAATATAAACAGCTCTTTGGGATTACGCGATAAAATCCGTAAAGCCATGATTTCAGAAGAGTATCCAGAGGGACCCACACATTTTAAAGTAGAAGGACTGGCTGCAATTCCAAATAACAGGCTCCTATTTGGAATTCGTGAAATTGGAGATAACCATTTGGACTACAAAAGCGTCATTAAAATCCTTTCCGTAGGCTACAAAGGAGAAGGAGTGTCCTTTGAGCTAGATGGGGAATTTGAGGAGATATACGATAGCACAGCAGTGGTTCAAGAGGTGATTGGTCGGGAGGTAGCTCTTTCTGGCTTAGAGTATGACAAATTTAACGATCGCCTTCTAATTCTTACAAGCTACGAGGAAGTTAATGGAAATGAAGTCGATGGTGATATGGGAATAGGAGGCTTTCTCTTGTACCTCACCATGGATGGTCTGGAAGCAAAAAGTGCTCCCAGCTTAGTTCATGATGCGGAAAACAGACCCTTAAGCTTCGCACACAAGCCAGAAGGAATTGCTGTTTTAGATTCATCCATCCTTTTAGTGGTTCATGACGATGACGGGGTTTTGGGTAGAGAAATTATTGATGATACGGCAAATCAGTTCTCAAGAAGAGCAAACGAGGGTTACTGCGACGTAGTTCGTCTTAATAAGGTGGAAGTACGTGAGGAAATAAATCTTCAGGAAGAGATGGTAGAAGTAGAGGCTGCAGCGGGCCTTCTAGAGGAGACTGTAGAAGTGGAAGCACAAGCTGATCCTCAAGCAGAGATGGTAGAAGTGGAAGCTCAAGCTGATTCTCAAGAAGAGATGGTAGAAGTGGAAGCTCAAGCTGATCCTCAAGCAGAGATGGTAGAAGTTGAAGCTCAAGCTGATCCTCAAGCAGAGATGGCAGAAGTGGAAGCTCAAGCTGATCCTCAAGCAGAGATGGTAGAAGTGGAAGCTCAAGCTGATCCTCAAGCAGAGATGGCAGAAGTGGAAGCACAAGCTGATCCTCAAGCAGAGATGGTAGAAGTGGAAGCTCAAGCGGATCCTCAAGCAGAGATGGTAGAAGTGGAAGCTCAAGCTGATTCTCAAGCAGAGATGGTAGAAGTGGAAGCTCAAGCTGATCCTCAAGAAGAGGTGGTAGAAGTGGAAGCTCAAGCCGATCTTCAAGCAGATATGGTAGAAGCTGCAGCGGATTTTCTAGAAGAGACCGTGGAAGTGGAAGTCCAAAAGGAAGCAGCAGAAGTCGAAATTGAAGTGAACATGGAAGAAGCAACGGTAGAAGTAGAAATGGAAGTAGAATTTCAGGAAAAGACAGCAGAGGCAGAAGAGAGCATCGGCTCTGAAGAGACTGTGGCAGATGAAATAGATGCTGAAGACGAGACAGTCGATGCTGAAGAGGAGACAGAAATAGAGACAGAAGAAGCAACAGAGTTTAGTGACGAGTTTGTTATGAAGTCATTTAGTTTCTTCGGGGGAGTAACACCCACTGATGAGGCGAATCGATAGCATTCTTTTTGGGATAGGCAGAAAGGAACTATAAGTTGTTTACGGCTTCCTCACTGCTTATCCTGGCCTCCCTATGGTCTTGTAATACGGCGTTGTTGCATAACTTAATACGTTTACAATCATTTATTTAACCAACGAGAACACAGAGAGATAGAAAAATGCATAAAGTCTCTCAGAATATGCTATCAACTGATATGTGATTTTTTATTTTCTCTGTGCCCTCTGTGATTTCGGTGGTAAAATGTTAATCATAAGACTCTTGTAGACGCATGTTTTATGCAACAACGTCCCTCTCCAAATACACCTCTGACCGCTAATTCAAAGTTTATGGCTGAGTGCGGTATAATTTGAAATTTAATTAAAAGTCGTGTAATATAGGTAATATTAAACGTTTACAAGTAATTATAGACTTGATATTGAGGGGTGTCTTGTCTAACAAAGAGAAATTATGAGCATTGCAGACCACCTTCTATCTCGATTGTCATCCGACATACAAGCTTATCAGAATCTTCAGCTAGATATTCATGATAATTGCCATAATGACCTTATGGGCTTTCAGAATTCACTACGTAAAAGCTATGTGAACCCTGAAATCATTACTGTTTCCCTCAGAACCCTCCAACAGCTTAAAAGTGCTATGAAGGACTTCTATCAACGTCATCCGCCAACGGAATCTACACCAAGCCTATTGCCCAAAGTGGAAAAAATCATCACTACGATCGAGACTAAAGAATGTATGATTTACCAAAACTTTGAGGGATACCTCGGGAATTACTGTCCGGGAGTTCGTTTGGAGGATGCTCTGCAATACGTAGTGGAAGGTAAAGAGGTGCTAGAGCTGATCCTTTCTGGTGAAGCGGACAAGATACAAGCAAAGGATAGAGGTCAGTGTTTGGCTAAATTTGTGTGGTTTCTGATGCATTATGCTGTAACCCACCAAAACAAAGGTTTCGTAGAAGGAACCTTTGATATATCGGATCCTGAGCGCAAGATTTTTAACTTTTTCCATAATGCTGAAGAAAGCTACGGTCGTATTTCTTGTCATTATCCACTGAGAACAACAGGACAATTGGGAGTAGATATATTCCCACAAGGTGGTGTACCCCTCCCATCAGGAAAGCGCACAGTACTTTTTGGCATTCTTGCCACGCATGATGACTCAGCCAGAATGTTTCTCAAACCTGAGAATTACGGAGCTAACATATCTTTTGATTCAGAAGCTCTTGGTGATTCGATTATGCATGGGGCAGAATACCTTATGCATAAGTATAAAAAGACCTTTGGGAAAAGTCAGACATTGAAGAGGAAATTTCCTGGAGTTTTCCATAGATACCCCACTGAAGTGATTAGAAAAGAGCAGACTTTTAGAAAGCAGAAAGACCGTTTTCTAAAGATCGTAAATAGGATGAAAGCCGGTGATCTTCTAAGCGGATCGGAAATCCCTAAGATAAGAAGGGAAATGGAGATGTATGGAATCTCACATATGTACCGTTCCTTAACGCAATGGTCGAAAAGCATATCTCAAGATCTGCATTCAGAGATTTTAAGGGATATAAAGAGTTATATGGTCTTTTTCGAGAGTCGCTACGACCATTTGGAGTACCGACTAGGAAACGAAATACAAATCAATGAGCCTTTTTACTCCTCTCTCTCAGGTTATCCATACGATTAAGGATTCTAAGCCTCTTTCTGAGGTAAATTCAGCAGAAAGGTGAATACTTTCACTTTAGCTATGATAAAGGAGAAAAGTACTATTATGATGGGGCCTTGGATAATGAAGAAGACAGGGATTGATCCTAGCTTTATACGGAAACAAATTTGAACTTGTTTCCGTATAAAACTCAAGTTTGGAGAATAATTACTGCTTTTGCAGCCCGTCTTCTGTAAGCAACAAGCTAACTTCTGAGTCACCTTGTTGGATTTGAAAGCTCTGGCCAACTTTTAGTCTCCATTGGTATTCTCCATCATAACCACCTAAAGAGATCTCTTCATTGTCAACGATTATTTTTACCTGTTTGTCATTTGAATCATCATCTCTTATATAGTTGCTTCCTAGTAGAAAGACCCCTCGATTAGAGTAGACGAGTTGGATAGAATTCTCCAACCATTGGAGTTTAGGGTTTGAGCTTATAAAGCTCCTTAGCCGCTTGTTTTTTGGAGTCTGTACTTCGAGCTTGTGAATTTGATCTTTGAAACGTTTACTATTTGCACTTGGCTTATAAGGTTCAATTGCCGTTTGTTCACGGGTTGCCCTTACCATACTTGAAACGTCGGTTGATACGTAGTCAGCACTTTTGTGTGCCATCCATGTTCCCGTTCGAGAACTTATTCCAAGGTGTGGGTACTCCTTATTATCTCGAAGGAAGTTGATATATTCATTGATGGAATGTTTTTCGAGATTCTTGTCTACGATCCTTCTTTGAGATAGTTCTCTTATGCAAGAAGAGCATTTGCGCAATAGCTCATGAACAGATTCATTTCTTTCTTCTTCAGGAAATAACTCTGCGACATCATCAATGAATGATTGAATCTCGGTTTTGACATACTGGTCATTGTGATGATTTTGAAAGATGTTTATCTGTAGCAGGTCCAGTTTTTTGTTTATTTCATCAATTTTCTCATTGATCTTGTCTTCTGTTATAGGGGGAAGTTTAAGAAACTCAGCGACATTTGGTCGTAGATTTTTATCAAGTTGATAACCGAAGTACCCGAATTTAAGTAGTTCGTTGTAACTAAGCATTCGTTGTCCAATAGGGAAGTGTGCTTTCGCCGATTGCTCTTTGATAGTCTTAAGGATATTTTCGTAAGCATATGTCGTCATATAGGGAATAGACACGTGAAATGATCTATCACGAATAAAATCACCGATGTCGTCTATATATTCGCATGCTTGTTCCCCGGAATAAGCACCATCATCAAGCATTACGATATGTTGGATTTCGGGGTGATCTTTGAGATATTTCGGAAGCATGTCTTTTGTGAGAATATTGAGTGGAGGCATTTCATTCATTAGATGGTGTAGATGTGTAAGTACCCAGTTAGAACTTTTGTCTTTTCGGTCTGCAAGAATAATGTAGTCTCTCTTGTCTGGAGGGAAGAGGCTATTTCTTCTAAAGTGAGAGCAAATGTTTTTTCCAGGGTCTTTACAAAAGACTCATAAGGAATCAAACGTGCAAATTTTACAGAGGGCATGTCAGGGTAGTCTTGTTTACCATCACCGCTTAGATTCTCCAGAGGCTCCCTTGTTTAGCTTTGAATTTTGATATCATAGTTTTTTTGTCCATTAGTAGCATGTTCATGGGCTTTTACCCTCTGTTCCTTTGGTGAGAGGGTGATAATTTCTTTTATAAGGCCCCTTTTTTGCAATCTGCGCACCCCTCTTTGCAGGCTTAATACCGATTCAGAAATCCTCTTAAAAGAGGGGGTCTCTTGATCAGTCCTTATGTTTTCCACCAAGGCGTTAGCGCATTCTATGATTTCATTTTTTTCGTGAAGCGGCATGTCAACTAGTAGCTTTTCCAGGCTTTTGATTGAGTTAATAACTTGAGGAAGGTCTTTTCCAATTGCTAGAGCTTGGACGACAGTGATGGGTTCTTCTCTTTCAGGTTTTTTTACCTTGGCTAAAAGCTTTCCCAGGTTTCTGATTGAGATAATAATAGCCGTTGTATTGATTGCTTCTGTGAGGCTTAGATTTATCTCATCCGCTAAAGTTGAACTTATTATATCTTCCTCTGTATGGAGGTTTTTCCGGATAAATTTTTTAAGAGCTTTGGAAAGGTCGATCTCATCTCCGGATTTAATTTCGTTAGAAAGCTCCAGGAGTTGCTTAATATCCTTTGAAGGAAGTTTCAGTAGTGTGAATTTAACTTCATCGCTAAGTTCTTTATTCAGTTCAATGAGGTTTTTAACTTTTCCAGGGGGATAAGTGGCAATATCTCTGGATAACCTTAATTTATCCTTAGGCTTCATTGTTTTGGAAATATTTAAATAAAGAGTAAGTTTTTCTGGAGAGAGATCGATTACTTCAATTTTTTCAGCCAGTCTAAAGCTACGTTCGGGGTCAGTCATCTTAGCAATATCGATAAAGAGAGCAAGCTGTTCAGGAGAGTATTTGGCAATGATTTTCGTTATTCTGAATCTTTCATAGTCACGGCTCATTTCATTGAAGAGGTCTTTAAGCAGGGGTGCCGCGTGTCCAAGGTTTTTTGCTGAGATCTGGTCAATAGCTTGAGCAAAGTCAAGCCACTCGCTTTGGCGACAGCCCGTGAAGAGATCTTTGAAAAGGGAAGATTTTTGATTAAAGTTTTCTGGTGAGATCTCTTTAACGGCTGAGGCTATATGAGACATATCCTGGCCAAGCTTAAACTTGTCATCAAATTTCAATTTCCTGGCAGCATCTTTGTATAAATCAACTTGTTCTCTTGAAAATGTTGAAATAGACTTGATAGTGTCGAC
>JBLFWS010000188.1:0-6701 GCA_047611865.1 Chlamydiales bacterium | reverse complement strand
AACGGAAGAGGTAGGATTCGAACCCACGGTCCGCGTGAACGGACTTCTGTTTTCAAGACAGACGCATTCGGCCACTCTGCCACTCTTCCATTGTGAAAGGACAAGTTTATACCTTATTCAAAGGTATATCGTCAAGCAAATTGCTCGAGAAAACGAGTATCATTTTCAGTGAATATTCGGATATCTTTTATCCCATGTTTCATCATGACAAGTCGCTCTATACCTATTCCCCAGGCATATCCAGTGTATTTTTCCGGATCTATACCACCATTTCTAAGAACATTAGGATGTACCATTCCTGCTCCCGCAACTTCAAGCCAACCAGTATGTTTGCAGACGCCACAGCCTTTACCGCTACATACGAGACAATTGATGTCGACTTCAAGTCCCGGTTCCACAAAAGGGAAGTATGAAGGACGAAAGCGTGTTTTCAATTCACGATGGAAAAGTTTTTCGAAAAATTCATTCATGGTGTCAAGTAAGTCGGTGAATGTAACACCTTCAGCTACATATAAAGCCTCCACCTGATGGAAGAATACGTGTGACCGTGCAGTGATGCTTTCGTTACGGTAGCACTTTCCTGGCGCAGCTATTCGTATAGGAGGATCTGTTTTTTCCATAACCCTTACTTGTACGTTTGAGGTATGGGTTCTCAAAAGAACATCCGGTGCGATATAAAAGGTGTCTTGCATATCACGAGCTGGGTGATCTTCTTCAAAGTTTAGAGCTTCGAAGTTATAGTAATCTTTTTCTACGTCAGGACCATACTGTATGGAGAAGCCCATACCGGACATCACATCGTAGACATCATCAAGCATCTGTGAAATAAGGTGCTTTCTACCAATAAAACGTTTTTTTCCTGGAAGAGTGATATCGATTTTCTCTTCTTTCAACCGTACATTTTCTTCTGTGACAATTAGCTTTTCAAAAAGTTCTTCACAGAGAGCTTCTACTTCTGTTTTGAGGTCGTTAATAAGTTTTCCTGCTTCTGGCCTTTTCTCAGGGGATACATCTTTAAGCAGTTTCATCAGTTCCTGAACAGGACCCTTTCTGCCGAGGAAACGTACTTTCAAGTCCTCTACTTCCCGGCATGTCTTTATTGTTTTTGCTTCTTTTTCGAAACTTTTGCGCAATTCTTCTACTGTCTGTTCCACTCTCATACCTCGAAATTTGATAAACAAAAAAGCCTGAGATCCAATATATAGGAACTCAGGCTATAACTTATTCACTCAACAAAAGTGCGTGGATTTTACGCTAGCACACCTTTTGCGACTGTGACGACAGCAGTGAAACCCTCAGGGTCTCTAATAGCCATGTCAGCTAGTACTTTTCTATTGAGTTCGCAGCCTGCGACTTTTAGGCCGTGCATTAACTTACTATAAGACATACCGTTAATTTTTGCTGCTATACCAATACGTGTAATCCAAAGTCTTCTGAAATTACGCTTGTTATGCTTACGGTGGCGGTAGTTGAAAGCCAACGCGCGCATTACAGCACCAGCGGTTAATCTTAGGTGATTTTTACGGTCGCCGATAAAACCTTTAGCTCGCTTGTATAATCTTTTCTTACGTCTGCGCGATGCTACCGCATTAGTCACTCTTGTCATGATATCACTCCATATTTAGATCCTTATAAGGACCTCATTTAAGATCACTCAGGCGGAGGGGACATATACTGTCTAACCATCTCACTTAAAGCCCAGCCATCCATTCTCTTTGCTTTTCTTAAACACCCATTAGGCGTTTGTACATCTTCAGTTGACCACCGTCAACAAGAGCGTCTTTGCCTAATTGGCGCTTACGCTTAGACGTTTTTTTGGTTAGGATATGGCGTTTTCCGGGACGTCTACGTAGTAGCTTACCGGTACCTGTCACCTTAAACCTAGCCGCAACGGCTTTCTTTGTTTTCATCTTTGGCACTGCAATTCTCCTAAATACCAAATTTGCTATTCAAACTTTCTTTGTAGAAAGCCTACTTACTACGCCATTCTCTTATTATCAGAGACTTACGCAATAAGGTTTCTATATGATAGAGAGCCGAATAGAATTAAAAGATTTAGCTCATTCAATACGAAACGCCAGAATGATACCGTATCAAGCTCTTCTATTTCAAGCTTTTTCTACTTTTCGCTCAGCTTGGGTTGTTCTTCGCTTTTGAGCTTTTTAGGTGCAGCACATGGAGAGAGAACTGTGGTGAGCATTCTACCCATTCTTTTCATGGGGGCTTCTACCGTACCAAAATCTTCAAGAGCTTCAATCATTTTTTCAACAACACGTCTTCCAACTTCAGGATGGGCCATTTCTCGGCCTCTGAAACTACAAGTAATCTTAACTTTGTTTCCTTTTTCAAGAAATTGCTTAGCATGCTTGAGTTTGAAATCAAAATCGTGAGTGTCGATATTAGGCTTTACCTTAATTTCTTTAACTTTGATCTGGACTTGCGCTTTCTTGCTTTCTTTTTCCCGTTTCGTTTGGTCGTAACGGAACTTACCGTAATCGATAATTTTACATACGGGTGGATTGGACTTTGCGACGATCTCTACGAGATCGAGTCCAGCTTTCTCAGCAAGATCTAAGGCTTCTCTTCGGGAAATAATTCCGACTTGATCACCATCCGCTCCAATGACCCTCATTGTGGGCGTGCGAATTTCTCCGTTAATTCTCAAACTGGCTCATCCTATTGACTTGGTTCTAATGCAATATTTTTCTTGGCGGCTATTTCGCTATTTAGATGATTGATCAGCCGATCCAAGTTCACCTTCTGGATTTCTTTTTGGTTCCAGGGGCGGACAGTGATCAATTCCTTCCGCTCTTCTATATCCCCAACAACAATTGTGTAAGGGATTCTTTCACACTGGGCGTTTCGTACTTTTCCCCCAAGCTTATCGCTACGGAGATCAATACTTGCCCGTAGTCCATTTTCGCAACACTTTTGCTTTATGGACCGTGCATAATCAAGATAACGGTCTGTTATGGCGATTATACGTACCTGTTCTGGTGCTAGCCATAATGGCAGGCACCCTTCGTAGTGCTCTATTAACAATGCCACGAAGTTTTCCAGCGATCCGAACAAGGTTCTCGTAATCATTACTGGAGTATGCATTTTATCGTCTGCACCTTGATAGCGCAAGCCGAATCTTTCAGGGTGGTTAAGATCTACTCTAATTCTAGGACCTTTCCACTCTCTGCCTAGGGAATCTATCATGTACGCTTGTAAGGAAGGGCCGTTAAAACCATCTTTTTCTCTTTCGACATCAATGCCACAAGATTCTGCAGCTTCAGAGAGAATTTTGGAGTATTTGTTCCAGTCGGCCACAGTTCCAGCAAATCGCCTTCCCCTGGTCCTTAGGCATAGCTTACACCCGAAGCCGTGCATTTTAACGCTTTTCACAATGAATTGCAAGGATGAAATAAGTTCTTCCAGCACTTGGCTTGGAGCACAGAAAATAGAGGCCGTATCTACGCAATTTTCCCGTGCTTTAAACATCCCCCAAAGGTGGCTATTTTGCTCTTGATAATAGAGAGGGCCGCATTCGGAGTATCGAATGGGTAGTTCTCTATAGGAATGCAAGCCAGATCGGAAAACCAAGGCGTGTAATGGGGCGTGGGAAGGAGTAGGTAGGTATTCCTGCCCGTCTAAATGAAGGGACGGAAAGGCTACTCGACCATTATCCGGAAGGTGGAAATAGCCTGATTTCTTAAGGAATGAGCTCCGGACAATACCTGGGGTATAAACGGGCTCAAAAAGCATTTTTTTCTGCTCTGTTTGCCACCAGTCTACAAGGCTTTGCCGTGTGTAAGCACCTTTTGGCTGCCAGAACCAGAGTCCAGCCCCTGCTTCTTCTTCTGTTGTGAAGAGAGACAGATCCTTAGCTATTCGCCTGTGATCTCTTTTGCTAGCACTCACAGATGATTTCAAAGCCTTTTTAAGAGATGCCTTGTCAGAATGTGCGACACCTGAAATACGTGTTATTTCCAATTTTCCGATGGGCAGAATTTCTTCAAGGGTATAAATTTCTTGTAGCTTAAAGAACCCGGCTTCGCGAGAACTTCGAACGTGTGGCCCTGGGCAATCGTCAAAAAACTGCCCCATCTTAAAAATTTCTATAAGAGGTTCTATTGAATCTTCGACAATCTCGGCTTTAAGATACTGTGAGTGATGACGAAAGTACGCAGCGGCATTTTTAGGGACCATTTCTTGTGTACTTACAGCTCGCTCTTCACTGGCAATAAATCGCATTTTCTCTTCGATAATCGGAATTGTATCACTACCAATAGGCTGCTTAAATACAAAATCATAAGAAAATCCGAGTTCGTGGCTAGTCCCGCCAACAAGCTGAGTGTCAGGAAATATTTCGATAACTGAAGCTGCGAGAAGCTCTGCAGCAGTTTGTCGTAAGCTTGTAAGAGAAAGGGGTTCTTTTTCTACAGTCACAGAAAGAGTCTCCACCTTTTTTGTTTAAAAAAAAATTTCCGCGTCTCTACAATATGGAAAGATGCGGAAATCAAAGAATGTGGGATATAGCTGATTCGAACAGCTGACCTCCACGATGTCAACGTGGCGCTCTAACCAACTGAGCTAATACCCCAGAATTAGGTCTTGTATCAACTACAAGTACCTGCATTTCAAAGTCGAAATAATAAACCATGGGAAGTGTTTTCTACAACTAAAAAAGCACAAGTCCTACCCATAATCAATTTTCCCTATAGTGGCAGCCTAAAGACTTTCGGTTTTTCACAGCCCCCTGTGTTATAAGTAGGGCTATTTGTATTCCATTTCTGAGGCCAAGAATGCCAGGTGTGAGTTTTGCTTTTTCGTAAAAGGATTCGATTTGCCAATGCAAGGAACGTAGCATTCCGAGAGCCCGAGTGAGTCTTTTCTCACTCCGCACCAGACCTACATAATTCCACATCGTTTGTTTGATAGACATCCAGTCCTGGCTGATAAGAGAAGGATCTACCTCTTCATCGCTCATTTTCCAATCATCTACTTCGGGGTAATAATAGGCGTACCTTCCTACCTGACTAGCGATATCTTCCGCACAAGATTTACCCCATACAAGACCTTCTAACAATGATGCCGATGCCAATCGGTTGGCGCCGTGTAAACCTGTACATGATACTTCACCAATGGCTCGCAGACGATGAAGAGAAGTCTGCCCTACCCTGTCTACCGCAATACCCCCACAAGAATAGTGTGCTGCCGGAACAACGGGAATGGGCTCTTTAGTAAGGTCAAAGCCCTTACTGAGGCTATATTCGTAAATACTTGGAAAGCGATCTTTGATCCAGGTCGAATCTTTTGTGGAGATATCCAACCACACATGGTCAATATTTGTTTTGAGCATTTCCTTATATATACTTCTAGCTACGATGTCCCGCGCAGCCAGACAGCCTTTCTCATTATAAAGGTGCATGAAGGGTTTAAAATCTTTATTCAAAAGCTCTGCCCCCTCTCCTCTCAAGGCTTCAGAGAGTAAGAAGCGACGTTCGTTTGGAATACATAGGGAAGTTGGGTGAAACTGAATATATTCCATATTCATGATCCGAGCCCCTGCTCGATAAGCCATAGCCACCCCATCACCTCTGGCTGCACTTGGGTTTGTGGTATGTAGAAAAACTTCTCCAACTCCCCCTGTGGCAAGAATCGTTTCCTTGGCATAGAATGCTTCTACTTTAGAACTTGCATTTTCCATAATATAAGCCCCTGCACAAGTCGGCTTTTTGTAGATATCACAAGGATCTTTTGAATGATGGGCTAGAGTAATCAGATCTATCGCTGTATGGCCGTTCAAGACAGTTATATTGGGGGTTTCCTGAATTTTAATCTCCAGAGACTCCATTATAGCCTTTCCCGTTTGGTCTCGGTGATGCAAAATGCGAGGCTTGGAATGGGCTGCCTCTTCTGTAAGGGAGAGTGCTCCATTCGGGGTTCTGTCAAATTCTACATTTAAATCGTTGATCAGGATTTCTTCCACTGCTTGTGGCCCATGACTGACAAGGTGCTTTACCGCTCTTGGCAAGCAAAGTCCAGCTCCTGCTTGTAACAAGTCATTTTCTAGCAGATCACTAGAATCGTCCTCTGAACGATAGATGATTCCACCTTGAGCGAAATAGGAGTTCGACCCCTCATAGCGAGAAGATGCCGAGATAAGGGTTACATGCAAGTTTTGTTTCGCAAGAGACAATGCTGCAGTACTACCTGAAATTCCTGATCCGATGATTAAAACGTCGGTTTTTTGCACAATTCACTCCTAAATAACTTGTATAAGGAAACCCTTATACTCCTTTTCAGATTTTGCTTCAAACCCGATAGACAAAGCCAAGCGTTTATTTTTATTGTCATTTCATGTAAAATTTATTTCCCAATCTCAATTAAATAAAAAAACATGCGTAGTAATTTTAGTTTATTTAGATCCCATCTAGACGTTGCTCACCAATATTGGCAAAGACTTTTGACGATCGGCGACGTCGTTATTGATGCCACATGTGGAAATGGTCATGATACTCTGGCTTTAGCTGAACTCGTTCTTGGAGAGGGGCAAGGGCAGGTACTCGCCATAGATCTTCAAAAGCAAGCTGTCGAAAGCACCCGTGATAGATTAAAGGAAACACTTTCACCTAAACTTTTTTCTCGTGTTAGTTTTCAGGTCAGCTGTCACAGCAAGCTTCCCTGCTCATCCAAACTCCCCTCTGTCAAAT
>JBLFWS010000187.1:0-6742 GCA_047611865.1 Chlamydiales bacterium | reverse complement strand
AATGGAGGTAGAAATACTGCTTAACAACAGACCTCGAAAAGTGTTAAACTTTTCCACACCTATAGAGGTTTTTAGCCGCCTTAGTGAGGCTGCCTAAATGTCGCACTTCAGAATTGAATCGGCGAACGTCAAAAACACCGGGAATTGCTGAAATATTTTCAAACAATGTGTTTTTAATACAGGCTACCTATAGATTGTCCTTTTTCCAAAACCTAACAAGCCTAAGAATATGACCCAAAAGATTGTTACTCATAGAACCTTTAAAGCACATCTCCGGAAAGATGGCATTATCGAAGTAATTCATTTTAAAGGCGTTGATATGAGCCTTCAAGACGCTATTGAAGGGGTGGATATTATAAAGGAGCACTATCTTGTCGATGGTAAAAAGCGTCCTTTGTTCACTGACTATACACTTATAAAGTCACAATCACGAGAATGTAGAGTTTTTTTTGCGAGTGATGGAAATGCTAAGAACTTTTCTTCAGTGGCTATTCTGACAGGTTCTAGTTTTGGTAATATCATAGCTAATTTCTATATGGGATTTAATAAGCCTGTTATTCCCACACGCCTTTTTTCTTCCAAAGAAAAAGCAATCGCTTGGTTGAAGGAAGTAAGCCCAGTTCTTACTGAAGTTTAATCTCTTCTGGGTTTGATTCCCCGCAGCTTTACTGCGAACACTCTTTTCTTTTGGTTTTTGGAAAGGGGGCTCTCTTATTTGCGAAAATGTCAATTAGCCTCCTTCTTTTCTGAAGCACCAGCGGTGCGGCAGTATGTAGGCCCCGTCGTAGCGATCTTGCGAGCAAGGCCGGGTTTAGAGATAAAAAAAAGAGGGAGCACCAGCGGTGCGACACTATCCTCAAACACCTTCAAAAAGATGACTATTCTGGCAGCAGATAATTGTGAATACTCCGTTAGCTTGCAGCGGGGGAAATTTAATTTTCCGTGTCTTCTTTTTCCAAGGAATAAGGAAAGGTGTCGGGTATGATAAAAACGTCGGTCGTAAATTTGTAGGGTTCTTTTTCTCCACTATCAAAGACGAGCTCTACAAAGAAGGCAGACCATCCTTTTTTTGGAGGAGGAATATTTACCGTAAATTTACGGCTATCAACCTTGAGGCGAGTTTTTTTCCATGCGCGTTTGATGGTTTTAAAGCGAAAATCTCTAGCATTGGGATTTGTTGCTTTCCATAGGTTAACTTTTTCAGCATGGTCTAAGCATTCGACAGTTACACTGTTATCGGGGTTCCTCTTCCAGGAATAGCGAGGCAAATCTTTCTCTTCAATAATGCTTCGATAAAATGTTTTCACACTCCGGGCAGCATCGGAAAAGATGAGGTTATGGCCTCTGTTGGGAATATAGCGGAGATATTTCTGTCCCGGAAGATCGTGGAAATACAGCTGTGAAGAGTCGGGTAGAAAAAATGGGTCTCCTGCTGAGTTTATGATGTACTTCGGCATGGTGTATCGATCCCGGTATTCATAGGGGTCCACGTGCTGAATCAAAGCATCAAATTCTGGGGTACCAAAGCGTTCGTAAATTTTCATTCTGGTATAGTCTTTGAGGGCTCTTGACCACTTGCCGTAGGCATTGTAGTGTCGAGAAAAGGAGTCCTTCATATTGCCAAGGTCTATGACGACTGGCACAAAGGCAATGATCCTGGGGTCTACAGCAGCTGTTAGCCAGGTGGTCCAGCCTCGTTTGGAAACTCCCGCGATTACAAAGCCTTCTATATCAATAGCTTCTTTTTGTTCCTTGCAAAATGCTTCTACGGTATCCATGGCCCTCACCGCTGACTTTGTCATGGGGAAGTGGCAGATCCACGAGGTATCTCCAGTTTTGAAAAATTTATCAATGGAGTAGGCGAGTAAAGCATCTTCCATACGCCCTTTCTTTTTATATCTTGGATTAGGGTCGTCGGGAAATTTAAGCCTTTGATTGGGCACATATCTAAGCCAGGCAACAACGGTGCGTGTTTCTTGGGCCATATCATTTAGGAAGCCTTTGAATCGAGAGGGGAGATTACCACCGTTTAAGCCACCGTCGATGTATAACATAGCTTTGTTTGATTGTATGTTGTCGGGAATGAGTATGGTCAGCCAATGCTCCCAAAGGGTTCTGTCTACCTCTTCCTTACTACGCCAGGATTGAGAGGTCATTTTAAGGGTATGGAGAGTATAGCCTGTTTTTTTTACAGAACGATGTAAACTCCATTTATAGCTGTCGTCGGGGGCTTTGACATAATCGTCTAAAGGCAGAGATAGTAAGGAGCCTATAGAGCTGATGAACGTAAGAGCAAAAAAAATTAGCTTATTTGAAAAAAAACAAATTTTGGAAAACACATAAGTCCCCTATAATTGATGTGAATACAGCGGGTTTTATGACTTGAACGAGGTTTGTGGCCGATGGTGGTATATATATTATCGAGATACTCCGGGGAAAACTGAAATATTATTTTCTAGAATCTAATCAATTTCACCATATTTAAGATTCGCGAGCATCTTTTGTAGGTCTTCCTGTAGTTCGGCCATGGAAGGGAAATAATTTTCAATATCTCCGAGAGCTTCCTTAAGCAGTTTTCTTCTCGATCTTTCACTTGATAAGGTGCCACGGGGATTTAATTTTTCACGAAGCGTAAGACGACGGAGCAGGCGAGGGGTAGCTCTCTTTGCTTTTTCCAGATCATGGAGTAGGTTTTGGTTGGCTTTGATAACCTTTTTAATAATAGAGTGACTTGTCGCCAAGACATCAACTTCGAACATACACGTTATTATTTGGTCGCGATCTTCTGTGGAGAGGTCCGGCGTATCGCGGATATCCTTTAAATATTCGAGAATGATTTCATCGGCAGTCCTCCCGTCAAATGAAAGGTCCATATTCTGTACTTCGCTTGCTAGATCATCCATATCCATATCGCTCAAAGTGCCATCGACTAAATCTCTGACTTTATCTTCTAACAAGCTGTTGAAATGTACATTATCGAGAATTGGGCCTTGTGGACATTTGCTGAGTTCTTCAATGGCTCTTCTGGGGTATCTTAATGCCGTTCTAATACCCGAGTTTTCTTTTGAGTATTTTCCAATTATTTCAAGCACCCTGGGGGGAAATTCTTTATGACTTAAGTTGCAAGCATCAGAGGCTTCCTTGGCAGCCTGATCTAAGCCAAGGTTATTAAAGGCGCTTACAACTGATGGGCCTATCATCTCTTGTGGATCTTCAGCCTGAATTTGGGCTGCGCGGAACTCTCCGAAATTTTCGCCAAAGAGGGTGTCTCCCATGGTCATGGCAAAACCGTAAATATCGGCGGCTTTGCTTGCGTTACCTTTTCTTGTGGCCGAATCCCAGTAGTGATAGGCATTAGTTATATCGCTTTTACCAGGTGCCATAAGTAAGTCAAAGTCCGCAAGGTATCCCTCGGCATGATCGTCCTGAATGTCCACGAGTATATTAGGTCCTTTAACATCGCGGTGGATAATTCCCAATCGATGAAATTCACTAAGAGTTTCAGCAACGTCATGAAGTAATAAAATTCCATCCCAAGGGGCTAGATTTTTTTGGATTTTTGTGAGGTCCGCGACAAAACGTTTTTCCTCCATCTCTACTTTGCTTTGTTCTATTTTTTGTGAATGTTTTGGAGAGCGGCCAACGGTTTTTTTTACGGGAAATAAATCCCTTCTCATACTATCAACGCCCGCGACCTTTAAACCTGGTCGCATATCTTTTAAAGAGAGCTTTGTCTGTATTAATTGCTCCCAAAGTTTCTCGGGGCCTTCTGCCGCACCATCTTCGATAAATTTCTTTACGGTAGATTTGTCGGGGGACTTATTTTTTGGGTCTTGAGCCTTCAGGTGTGCAGCTACATCTTTTGGCTTATTGGGTTTCGTTGAGGAGCGGACAAGTACTGTATAAGTCGATTGGATTTTGTCATCTCCTGGAGCTGGGGATAAGGGGATCGTAAAGTGACTGGAAAGTTTAACCTTCTTATACGAGCCTGTTCCAACTAAAGCTTCTGGACCAGAGTGTATCATTTGGACTTCGATGGAGTGTCCGTCGGAACTTTTTGATACCCAAAAGGAACGGATAGGTTTTGCGTGTCCTTCAATAGGCAGTATCTCATAGCCCTTGGAAGTAGAGACTGTGGAAGTCTCGTGTGTTTTTGATATTCGCATTCGACTTTCTAAATCAGGGTTTTTTGCTAATTCTGTGACGGCCCATCGTACTGTTTCAGCAAACTGAGAGTATTCGCGCTTAGTGTAAGTTGAATTTTTTGAAACAGATTCGATATGGGTTTTTAAGTTTGTTGCGATATTCTCAGTAGAGGCCATCTGAGGGAAGCTCACTCTTTCTTTTACCTGAATTTTTCTTACATTAACTTCTCCACTCTGTTTGGCTTTCAGATCACGTAATTGTTCCAGCTTGGCGCGGTTAATTTTTAGAGCTTTTAAAACCCCATCGCCTTTTACTGTTTTATTTTCGCCACGTTGAAGCATCAGACCCTCTAGCGCCTTGACTGCAACGAGAGCTGACTTAATGGTTTCGATGGGAGAAGTGAGGTTTCCGACATTGTGTTGTGAGAGATCAATATTACTTACATCGATCTGAGCTAAGAGCTCGCTGTCATCGGAAATATCGAATTCTTTAAAGATCTTATTTTTTAGTTTGTTGACTTCTGCTTCAAAGTCTTTTTCTGTAAGTCCTTCTTTTTTTGTTTTGCCAGGAAGCTTGTCGAGTTCTTTTGAATGAAAGACTTGGCCGGTGTTATAAACATTTGATAAATAGGCGAAACTCGCCCCATCGTAGCTATTACTCATCATTTCCTCTTTTCGACCTGCCTAAATACAGGTTATCGGAAAAAAGCGGAAGTGTTTGAGTGGAAAAAAATGAATAGGGTATTAGCTTCTAAGATTTTTTATTTATCTGACATAAAAAATGAACTTATTTCTAAACTCCGAGTAGTATAGGTTTGAATTGTAAGTAAGGTGAAATTATCAGACGTCTCTTCGCCTACGGCGCTCTCATTTCATCGAGCAGGGAATCAGCGTCGTTGGGATATATGCTTTTATATCGAACCTCATCAGACGAGAAGATCTAGAGATCCAAAAAACCGATTTTTGAAGTTGTTTATGTATAGGCCCTTAAATACAGAGTTGAATAGAAGTTTTGATGTAGATCATAAAGGGAGCTAAACTCAAATGCTCTCTAGAGGTGTGAGTAATGCCTAACAGTTTCAATTCGCGTATGACATTTTTAATGCTGTTTTTATGCTGTAACATAATAGTGACGGTTACAGCAGAAGGAATGCCTCGTAAGGCAATTGTGATAGAAAACGATGTTATATGTCCTATGGCTAGATTGAAGCCCTTATTAGAGGATCGTGAATTTCAAGTAGAAACAATTCAAGCGTGGAAGAATGGCCTTTCCTTATTAGATTCGGATGCTGCCGATCTACTCATCATCCTTGGAGGTAGCCAAAGTGTTTATGAAACAAAAAAACACCCTTACTTTTATGAGGAATTCTCAATTATTCAAAGACGTGTGCAACAAAAACAAGCAACAATCGGTATTTGTCTCGGCGCTCAAATGATTTCGAAATCTCTGGGTGGTGAGGTAAACCATGGTAGTGAGGCTGAGGTAGGCTGGATCACTCTTAGAGCGACAAAAAGTACTTACAAGTCACCTCTACAAAATTTGACCGCAAATAAAACAAAAGTTTTCTCCTGGCACCATGATGGATTTACATTGCCGGAAAATGCTGTCCTTATGGCAGAAACAAAACTTTACCCTCAAGCTTTCGCAATAGAAAATCACACTTTAGCCTTACAATTTCATCCTGAAGCGGACTTAGAAACAGCAAGGGGTTGGTATAGCCTCGCTGTAATTGACAATGTAGATACACAGGAAGTCGATAAGGAAAGTATCGTCGAATTCAAAAGAAACGAGGAAGAAATTATGTTTTTTTGGAACAGCTGTCTGGATTGGCTAGGTTTTCATGATGGTGATTCTATTCTATTATCAGTCGCGGTAAGCTAAAAAAGCCACTTCTCTAGGAAGTGGCTTTTTGCATTAAACTTAAATGGGGTGTAACTTTAAGTGGTGGTGAACCACTTTTTGGGCAGTTATAACTTCAGATCGTACTGTGATTTTAATTTGTAATAAGTGAAACGTAAAATTTTTCTGAACGGCAGAGGCGTGGCATTATGTAGGCCGGGTCGTATCCGAGCGTAGCGAGAGAAAGGCCCGGTATTTCAGGTTTGTGTAAATTATATTGAGCTGCGGCAGCTGCGATACGACGGGAAGTGCCGCACCTGACCGTTGCTCTAGTAGTATCGAGATTCATTTTACAGGGCCTGTCTCTCGCTCCGATCGGATTCGACCCGGCCTTCATAATGCCACGCCTCTGGCGTTTATGAAGGTTCAACCTATTCCTTGTGAACGGTTTTCCAAGTTCCTTTGGGCAATAATCTCTCTATGCATTTTTGGGCATGGTTCAATTCAAGGTAACACTTTTTCCTAAGCCTATAGGCTGTCTGACCAAAATCTCGGATGACTTAAGAGAAGCGAAGGGATTTGTGATTATGTAACTGAGTCATGCCCGATCTTCTAAAAATGCAGGGTATAAAAATTGATAAACGTTTTGTTCTTTGCTTATATTGGAGAGGTGCCACTACGGTGCAATTAACCACAAGGGTAACACTTTTGTTCACTCACATGGGTTACACTGTTTACCCACATGGGTAACACTTTT
>JBLFWS010000186.1:0-6747 GCA_047611865.1 Chlamydiales bacterium | reverse complement strand
GGAACTCCCTGACGCCCGTGTTTTTCTTTTTGATACAGACCCTCGGCAATTAGCGGACATCTCTAGAGAGGTTTTACCCGACAGGTATTTGCGACGACTAAGGGAATACCGTTATGGTCCAGGTGTTTTTAAACTAGACTATGCCCTTAACGGGCCCATCCCCTGGTCCGATCTGCGCTGCCTACAGGCATCAACTGTTCACCTTGGTGGAACTCTGTCAGAGATAGCAAGGAGTGAGCAGGCAGCCTGGAAAGGGGAGTATTGCGAAGCTCCGTTTGTCTTGCTCTGCCAGCAAAGTCAATTTGATCCAACACGCGCTCCTGATGGCAAGCACACGGGCTATGCGTACTGCCATGTCCCTCACGCTTCGACTGTAGATATGACAGAGGCTATTGAAAATCAGATTGAGCGATTTGCTCCAGGTTTTAAAGATATTATTCTTAAACGACATTGCACTAACAGCAAAGCCTTCTCTCTCTATAATGCCAATTTTGTAGGGGGGGCAGTGACTGGTGGTGTCGCTGATGCATTTCAGTTGTTTACGAGACCAGTAACACGGATTGATCCTTATACTACAGCCAATCCACGAGTCTTTATCTGTTCAGCTTCTTCTCCCCCAGGAGGCGGTGTTCACGGGATGTGCGGTTTTCACGCTGCTCGCAGTGCTTTGAAAAAAATGCATAAACACTCTTGCGGGCCACTACTCTAATCTCTGTGGACGCTCTATCTTTCTTATAGATTCAAGATGACAGACTATTTGTAAAAAAACACTATTGTCTGTAATTAATTAAAGAAGCGAGAGCTGTCAACGCAAAATGAAAATGTCACCCTCTTGAGCAAAGTAGAAATGTCACCTTTGTAATAAAAGAGACACTTTCAATTGGGGTTAGTCTTTAGATTTGTTACCCCTTCCCCCCCCCATGGAGGGAAGATGGCAAATTAAAAATTTACTACTATTCCCATCCGATGTCTTTGGATAATTGACAATGGCTTCTTTCTATCCAAAAAGGCATCAACCTTTTTACGGTCCATCACACGCTCACAGTAAGACTGCTCTCCAAAGATCGTGTAATCGTACTCTTCACCATCAAACTCTATTCTTATCCCATCAACATGCTTTGCTATCATTGCTGTTTTACCTGCCAACCTTCTGCCATTTCCCTTTGAGATCAGTTGGTAGGTTTTATGCTTGTATTGAACTTCCAGCGATTTAGATATCTTACGTTTTTCTTTTCTGCACAAAACCTTGCTAATATCTGTAGCTTTAGCCAGCTCTCTATGGGCATTTTCAGAACTCTGAGCCACTCGTCCAAAACGGTGGTTGTATTCTTCTCTATAGTTTTCAAGATATTTGTTTCCTTCCTCAATAGAGGAAATGCCTTCGAGTCTCATTAACTTGATCAAACGGTCTTGCAAAGTTCCGTGAATCCTTTCTACCCGACCTTTTGCCTGAGGACTATTGGCATAAATAAGCTCTATATCCGTTCCTTTCATGGCTTTGCCAAATTGGGTTAGTTTAGGCCTCTCCTCCGCTTTAGGCGACTTGAAAATCGTGTGACGATCTGAATAAAGGGCTAAAGGACGGCCATATGTTTCAATATAGCGTTTCATTCCCTGAAAGTAACCCTCCAGGCACTCTTCTTTTATAAACCTAAACTCCATGATTTTACTCGTAGCATCATCTACCATGTTGATCAAACAGCATTTTGGACCTCTGTCTTCGAACTAATACTCAGGACTTCCATCAATTTGTATAAGTTCGCCTTATCGAGGCCTTCGGTTTCTTCTTTGATAAAAACGTAAACTCTTCCTTTTCTTTACTTTCCAAAGCCCTTCCTTTATCATTAGACTTCTGATCCATTCTGGGCTGACTCTAAGATCATGACGCTCTTCAAGCTCTTCCTTAATCAGCTGGGGACCAAAATTAGGATAGTTGCTTTTTATCAACTCCAGCATCCCTATCCGGATGTTGGAGTTCATTTTCTTATTACTGGGCTTAGCTCGATTACGGTGCGCCAAGTTTGCTAGCCCTCCTTTCCTATATCTCTTGCATAAGCGTTTTGTCTTCCTAAGGCTAATACCCATTTGTTCACTATCTTTTATTTGAATAATTTCACCTCTGTAAAGTTATTTTTTACTCATTCGTATAATCTCCATAGGCACTCCCAATTCAGAAAGAGAATCCAAAGATTATAACTAAAGGTGACATTATCACGTTGCGTCTACATTAAAGAAGGGAGAGCTTGACTTTACAGAAGTTATAATGTAGGATTTTGAGTAAAGCGCGCGTAGGAGTTTAGGTGACTTTCTTATTATCAAATATTCGTACCCTCCCCCTTTTGGAGGCTCCCTTGGCAGGGCATAGTCAGAGAAAAATCCGAAGCTCATTTTTTATCAGAGGGAGAGCTGCTAAACCGCTGGATCTATCTTCTTTTGATGAGGTTTCTTTTCAAGAAGGGAAATTAAGGGCAGAGGGGTTGCAAGCATCAGAGGTGAGCTTGCCAGAAATTTCAAAATTCGAAAAAGTGAAAACTAAATTTATCCCAAAAAGATTTCCTTCGTTTATGAAGGGAGTGACCTGTAGATCCAAAAGGTCTCTACAAATCAATACGCTTAATCATGCAGAAAATGTAAGTCGTAGTGTAGATGAATGTGCTGGAATTTATCCAAAAAAATCCGATCAATCAGGACGGAATGCTGAGGTATTTTTCCGTAGACCTTCCCAAAAGATTGTACCGACGGTAGAACAAATTAGTGGGTGTCATGTAAAAACGGAGGGAAATTGTCCGAAGATGCCTATAAAAGATAAGCTTTCAGGAAGTGCTCGTAGTTTTTTTCAAGATGTACAAGTTACTAGACCAGATCTAAGTGAGTATGTAGGCGAAGCCGTACGAAGGCTAGATTCATTTGATAGTGGTAGTAAAGACTCTGCTGAGATCACAGATTTAATTGGGAATTTGGCAACCCTGCTCGTTTTAGTAAAAGAAAAGCTAGGTGATTCTGGAATATCAGAAAGATTGGAAGGCCTTTTACAAGAGATCGATGAGTTAAGAGGTTCAGTACTAGGGGATACATCCCTTCGAGAGAGCTTTGAAATTACCGGAGGAGAGACAAGGGAGACACGTCGCTTAAGTCCAGAGTATTTGCCTAGGCGTATTCTTTTCGCGGACGATATGGAGATGGCATGTAAACTTCACAGTAGGATGTCTAAAAGAGTCGTAAAAAAAGTAGTTGGGCCGTTAGGTGAAAGTACTAGTCCTACCGAGAGTTTTCGATCTGGACGAAGGATTGTGCAACACTATGTTGAGTCCTGTAAAGAAAATCTGGAACAGGGAGTTATACCTCCTCACTCACTAATATTTTTAGATAATACGATGCCTGATGGTGAAGATTCTGGAGATGACGCGGGGTTAAATGCTGTACTAGCCATACGCGACTTTGAAAGCGAGCTACAAGAGAATTGTAAAGCTTATAACCCTGCGACTATTATTCTGCTTACGGGCGACAATCTCGACCCTCATTCAGAGGGTGCACTTAAGTCCGATGGTTTAATTATAAAGCCTGCAACGAACGTTCTTATGACTGAGGCTTTTTTAAGACACCAGGACAAAGTTGTCGAATCCGAAAAAAATGAGTCTATAAGAGGCTTATGATTAAAATTTTACCGCCGAGATCACAGAGGGTACAGAGAAAATAAAAAATCACAGATCAGTTGATAGTATATTCTGAGAGACTTTATGCATTTTTCTATCTCTTTGTGTTCTCGGTGCTCTCTGTGGTTAAATAAATGATTGTAAACGTATTAAGTTATGCAACAACGCCTAAGTGGATCAGTGTTTTGAACACTGATCCATTCTAATATAAATCCATTGCTAGACTATTGAAACGGCTTTTCGTAAAAGAAAAACCTTGTTTTGAAAGTGATGATTGTGCTTTCATCAAATCTTACAAAATAAATAAGATATAGTCAGTAAATGAAAGCAAGCCAAGCCCTAATTATCCGCAAGATTATTCAACTACTGCTACCGAAGAAAATCAAGGTGTGGGCTCGCGCATAGGCTTAAAATAGCTGAAGAAAATTACAATATAAGCCACACCTTAAGCAAGGTGTGGCTTTTTTTTTGCTCGGAAGAGAACATAAAAATTGAAGGTATCCGAAAGAAGATGAACAGTAGCTTAAAAAATAACCGTCCAAGCCTAAAATGCATTATTCTAATGCAACTAATCGCTCTAATTAAAGAGACGAGGTGCGGGCTGATGTGTTAGAGCTACCCAAAATGTAAGATCTAACAAAGAACCGCAGCTCTCTCGAGATCTGCGGTTCTTTTTTTTTGTATATGGATAGGAGAGAACTGTGAAACAAATATCAAATGAAGAAGTGGTGGTCTTTTAATGAAAAAAAATATCATCGATAAATTATGGGAAGATCATGTGATAGAGCAGAGGGAGGGATATCCTGGCTTATTTGCCATTGATCTGCACCTTATTCATGAGGTGACCTCTCCACAGGCTTTCCAGGTTTTGAGAGATAGAGGTCTGAGGGTTTTTGACCCGGGAAGTAATATCGCCACAATAGATCATAATGTCTCCACGACGGATGATCGGCGGTCTTTGCCTAATCCGATTTCCCGCGATCAGATTTCTACGTTGCGGCGAAATGCGAAAGACTTTTCGATTCGCTTATTTGACATGGGTAGTGGATGGCAAGGGATCGTCCATATTATCGGACCAGAGATGGGGCTTAGCTTACCCGGAATGACAATTGTCTGTGGAGATAGCCATACAGCAACACATGGAGCTTTTGGCGCACTGGCTTTTGGTATCGGGACCAGTGAAGTCAGTCATGTATTGGCAACGGGTAGCCTACTCCAGATAAAACCAAAAACGATGAAAGTAGAGTTTCTAGGGAGCTATGGAAAGGGGATTTCGGCAAAGGATCTTATACTTAAGTTGATAAAAGAAATTGGGTTGAGCGGAGCACAAGGATATGTCATTGAATATTGCGGTGACGTGATCAGAAAGATGGATATGGAAGAGCGTATGATCATTTGTAACATGAGCATAGAATGTGGAGCTCGTGCAGGTCTTATAGCTCCAGATGACATTACCTTTGAATATCTAAAAGCTAGGCCAGCATCTCCCCAAGGCGAGCAGTGGGATGAGGCCGTAGATTTCTGGAGGACTTTGCCAAGTGATGCAGAGGCAAAATATGATTCAGAGATAACGCTTAACATCGAGGGCCTTGCTCCCATGATTACATGGGGTACAAATCCGGCACAGGCCATCGAAATCGAAGAAGCTATTCCTAAAGTAGAAAATATGAATAAAGAGCAGGCCCTTCTGGCAAAGCATGCTTTGGAGTATGTGAAGCTTAAAGGGGGGAGCTCTTTAATAGGTACTCCTATTGATTACGTTTTTCTTGGCTCTTGTACCAACGCTCGGATTTCTGATTTCCGTGCAGCGGCTATGGTGCTCAAGGGACGTAGGATAGCAAAGGGGGTAAAAGCCTATTTTGTTCCTGGTTCAGAGAGAGTGCGAAAGCAGATTATAGAGGAAGGCCTGGATCGGATCTTTTATGAGGCTGGAATAACAATAAGGCAAGCAGGCTGTAGCGCATGTCTTGCGATGAATGAAGACAAGCCCCCCCCAGGGAAACGTTGCGCAAGTACGAGTAATCGTAACTTTATTAGTAGACAAGGGCCAGGAAGCATTACTCACTTGATGAGTCCGCTAATGCTTGCCGCAACAGCAGTAAGAGGAGAAATAACAGATGCACGAGACTTCATCTAAAAGGAGATTGTTGTGAAGAGTATTCAAGGGACAGTCGTCCCCATAAAAAGAGATGATATTGATACAGATGTCATCATACCAGCGAGCTTTCTCACTACGACAACGAAGATGGGATTGGGAGAACATGTGTTTTCTGAAGTTCGTCAAATGGAAGCGGATTTCCCCTTTAACCAGGAGAAGTACGATAACGCAAAGATATTAGTGACAGGCAAAAATTTTGGTTGCGGAAGCTCCCGGGAGCATGCTCCATGGGCTTTAGCGGACTGGGGAATTCAGGCAGTTATTGCTTCTAGTTTCGCTGACATATTTTACAACAATGCACTAAAGAACAAAATCGTTCCCGTTATTCTCCCAGATAAGATCATAGAAAAGATCGTCAGCAACGAGGGAGGGAGTGGAGACTATACCCTCACAGTGGATATCGAAAGTCTATTGGTAACACTGCCCTGTGGTACCCATCAAGAATTCGAATTGGAGCCATTTCGCAGGGAATGTTTAATGGATGAAATGGATGAACTCGACTATCTCCTCTCCCGCTTGAAACTTATTAAAAGCTTCAAGAAAAGAAAGAAGGTGTTTTTCTATAGTTCAAAAGTAGAAACGCTTGAGGAGGCAGAGTGAAGAAGAAAATTCTTGTTTTGTCCGGTGATGGCATCGGTCCAGAGATTATGGCAGAGGCTATTAAAGTGCTGAAGGCCGTTGAACGAGCCTATGGTCATGAATTTACTTTTATAAATGGACTGGTAGGGGGTGCTGCGTGGGATGTCTACGGGGAGCACTTACCCTCACAAACACTTGCCCTTTCTGAAAGCTGCGACGCTATACTATTTGGATCTGTTGGAGGGCCAGTAGAAGAACAACATATGGGTAAATGGAAGGGTTGTGAAGCAAACGCTCTATTAACTCTGCGTAAGCACTTTGGCTTTATCACCAATTTAAGACCCTCAAAAGTGTACC
>JBLFWS010000185.1:0-6777 GCA_047611865.1 Chlamydiales bacterium | reverse complement strand
ATTCTCTTTTCAACGTCAAATTCTGCAATAGCTATGTCCGCTGTTACAAACATCCCTGGTCGCCATTTCTCCTTTTTATTTTCTATAACTACGCGGGTAGTAGCACTTCGTGTGCTCTCTTCAAGAAAAGGGCTTATGTATTCCACCAGCCCCTCAGTTTGAATGTTGCTGCTATTTGACTTTATAAAGGCCGTTTGTTTTTTGGCTAAATGAGCAATATCTTTAGGGTATAGAGTGAGATTGACCCATAGGTAACTCAAATCAGCAATCGTAAATAGGTTCGAGTCTGTTTGGGCTCGTTCTCCTAAAACGATATGTTTTTCAACAACGGTGCCTTTAATTGGGGACGTAATCTTATAACTTGTAAAGTCTTGTTCTTTTCCATTATCAATAGAGGCAAGGGCTTCCCTGGAAACTCCTAGAGCTAATAACTTTTGTTCGGTAGTAAGAAGTTGAATGCGAGCCTCTTCCTTTAGCAGGGTAGCATCAAGGTAATCTTGTTCAGAAGAAATTTTCTTTTCCCACAAGTTTTTTTCACGATCAAACCGAACTTTCGCAAGACGATTTCTTTCTAGAGATTCAAGGTATGAAGCTTTAGCATCCGCTAGCTCTCTACTTTCAATAACAGCCAAGACATCTCCTTTTTTAACAAGGTCTCCTAAGTTAAAATTTACTTGGCTGATAACTCCTTCTACTCGTGGGACAATGTGTGCAAGCTGGTTTTCGTTGTAAGAGACCTCACCGCTGAGCTTAATTTTTTGTAAAAGAGAACCCTTTCTTACCCGACCTGTCGTGATACCGAATTCTTTGATTTCCTTAAGGGAGAGGACTAAACCCTCTTCAGCATGCTCATCATGCTTGTCTTCATGCATTTCACTATGTTCTTCGTCTTCTTCATGATCGTTAAATAGGATAGAAATATTAGAAACGAATACCCCAAATATAAATGCTGTTATCACGGCACTCAAGAGGATCATTTTATTGTTATTTTTCAACGTCTTCACCTAAAGACCCTCCGATTAAACGATCAATGAGAAAATGCAGTTTATGGTATTTCCCAAGAGATTCTAAATGTTTTACTTTTACTTCAAATAAAGTCCTTTGAGCATCTAGAAGATCAAGATAATCTCTTTTTCCTTGAAGATATGCTTCTTTGGAATCGGTAAAGGATTCCTCAGCATTGGGTAGAATATTTTTTTCCAATGTAGTGATCTCGGTAAAGGTAAAATCAGCTTCTTGATGAAGCCGAAGAAGCTCATTTTCGATTCTATTTTTTTCTAAAAAAGAACTTTCCTTGGCTTTTTTATCCTCGTACAGTGATGCTGAGTAGTTTCCTTGATTTCTATCAAATAGGGGTAAAGGAAAAGAGAGTCCAACTAAATAAGCTTGGTCACTAGTCTCCTCAAAATGCTTTACTCCAGCACTTATGGTAAGGTTTGGAATTCGATTGGCTTGCTCTAGCTGAAAGATTGCTTGTGAACGAAGCATTTCAGTGTTTAAGCGGGCAAGGTCAGGGTTTTCTTTTGCTTGATCGAAGTTGTGTTCAAGAGCTTTTGGATGAGTTACTTTAAGGTCTCCGACAACTCCTTGGACCTTTACCTTTAAATCTCCCCATAATGAAGACAGGTACTGTTTTGCCACGAGAATATCCCTATGGATTTTCCCCATTTCCAATTGGCTAAATGACAAAGCAATGTTTGCTTTCTTTCCTTCTAAGGGAGAGACTTTTCCAGCATTGACCTTTTCTTCAATAGTGGAGTGTACTTCCTTAGCCAGTTGGATGAGGTGTTCGGAAAGTGCTAATTTTTCTTGAAGAAGAATGAGATCAATAAATGCTATTTTTGTTTTTGTAATGACATCTAGTTTTTTTCTTTCAAGGTCCCATTGAGCCAATTTTTTTTCAAAAAGACCGATTGAAGTTCGTTTTTTTCTTTTGCCGCCAAGTTCAAAGATTTGGCTCACTTTTATTGTCGTTTCAGCTGAGGAGAAGCCTTTTCTTGGCCCTGTTCCTCCAAATTCTTCAATTTCGCCTTCAATTTCAGGATTTGGGAAAAGACTGGATTGCAGGGCTCTTGCTTCTTGAATCTGTATTTCTGTTGAATACATTTGAAGCTCAGGATTGTACATCAAAGTCAGGGCTAAAGCATCTTCAAGTGTCAGCTGATCAGGAAGGTTTTCAAGTGTAAGCCTATTTGAAGGATCGGATTCATGGGTAATCTTAGAATTTTCCGAGCTATTGGTCACAATTGAGGGTGATTCTTTATTTGCAGATGAAGTGATATGACAAGAGGATAAGCTAATACAGAGGTAAGCTATTAGTAAACTGTTGTATAATAAGAATATTTTTTGGAAATAAGATTTTTTTTTTTCAAAAGAACAACCTTTCCTGGCAATTAATTTTTTTTCTGATAAAGAGCAGATGTAACATTTATTTTAGGTGGGGTCAATGAGTATTTATACCAATTCTTGAAGTCGTTTCGGTATATACCGACCTTGCGTCAAATTTGTGAATTTTTTTCCGGTTTCTCTCGGTAATATCATTAACCCATAATTGCTTGAGGTGAAGACTTAAAGCTTAGATAGTGATAGGATAAGCGCTTTGAATTTATTCATTATTTTGAGGTACGAAGATGTCAAGTTCTTCAGGATTCCCAAATTCTATTGTAGAGGCAAACCCTTTTTCCTACCATCTTATGGAGGAGACATTTTCCCCTCTTTCACAAAAGTTTGAATCAGCGAGCCTTACTTAATATTTTGGAAAGTAAAAAGGGGAGTGCAGTAGATCAACGGGAAATCATTCACATCAATGAGATATTAATAGGGCATATGGACAGTAGCAATCGCATTAATGAATCTTGTGAGGTTTTTTCAGGGCTGGGTGACTTGGGATTTAGCTCAGGAGAGTCCTTGAACCTTCAAACTCGTTATGAAATTCAAAAGGATGAATTGCAGAGGCTACAATATAGAAAGAGATATATTCAGGAAGAATGTTCATTGTTACGGGAAAAAATAGTAGAGCAAACTTTGGAGCTCGAAAGATTTAGAGACAATGACTCCTATACCTCCATTCGTCCTCCTGTAGTAGAGAAGTCCCGTTACGACAAAGTCCTCAAAGAAATTGGGATAATCCAAGGGGAGAATGAGGCATTAAAAGGGGAAAATACAGACCTTCAAGAAGGGAGGGCTTTTTTAGAAAATAAATGCCTGGATATCCAGGAAATGAATTCTGAAATGCTTGATGAGAAAAAGGAACAAGAAGATAAAATACTCTCTCTTCAAAAATGTCTCGATGGTCTGGAGGCAAGCTTGCTTTTTGATGCCACAATCTCTCTGGATGACTTTAAAAAGATTCTCGGCGAGCACAAGCTTGCAGAAACAAATGTACCGTAAAGCCTCGCCCTTTCGTTTGAGTTTACACAGCACGTTTGCTTCCATCAGCTGAAGGCTTATTTATTGGGTTTTGTATTGTAGTTCAAAATCTCAATTCTTGAACTTGTTTGTGTTTACACTGTTAGATTGGTGCAACTTTGTATTAGGTTAAACCTTCAAAATATCACACCCCTGTCGTTCTGGAAGATTTTGCGTTTCAATTAAAGCCCCGTGGACAACCTGCCCTGTTTAGGATCTCGCTCACCTGCTCGTAAGCTATGTACAAAAATCTTGATTGTATTCAAGGGTACATGTAGCCTCCACTACTTGTATTAAAAGCTACATATCAATCCACTACTTTTAGAGAGGCCCTATTATGACAGCCATAACAACTTCACACATACTTGACAAAGGAATCAGTGAGCTAGTAAGTAACACATCACGCAGAGAAAAGTTTTTAGAAGGATTTGAAGCTATTCGGGAAAAACATGGTAATTCAGGAAGAAATCTAGCTCTTGTAATAAGCGGAGTGAGTACAGCAGCACTTGCTAGCATGATCGTATTTTCAGGTTATGGTGTTTACGAACTTGAGAGAATCTTTATACGAGATATAAGAGATGGAGTACGACCACCAATAGATGCTTATGGACATACGGGAGAATGGTCTTCTCAAATAATCCAATACGCCGTGATTGGCGGACTTCAAATTTCAAGCATGCTGGCGGAAGGATCATACCGCACTGTCCTAAAGAAGACTATTCCCCTATTAAAAGAACAAAAAATCGAACTGAGCGAAGACAACGCCTTTGCTGTTTACAATACCGTTTTGAAGCATCTGAAGTATAATTCAGAGAAAGGATTTTTACTTCAGAAATCTCCTCTGGAAAGTCGTTCTTTAACCATTAAAATGCTCGAAGAGGCCTATCCAGACTTTGACTTTCGAAATCCTTCTAATGGGCAATTAAGTATCGATTATAGATCGAAGGAAATCTTCAAAACCGTTCAGGAAGAACTTCAATCCAAACTCTCTTTTTCCAAGACCCTGTCACTAATGAAAGAAGGCTTACGATCCGTTGGGAGAAGAAAAGGTCGTATGGCTCAAGTTATGGCAACGACGATGTCTGTCGCAGTACCCATTTTGCTGGTGGCCCAGGCAGCTCTTTCATTTATTGGAGCTAAAGCTGCTTATGATGATGTCTTTGTTTATGATGGCGACAATTACACTCTTGGCCATATGGGAGAATGGCCTGCTAATGGAATCGCTTTTCTTTATATGGCCACATATTTTGTTCAATTAGGACTAGTCAACACCGGAAGTTTTGAAACAACAAAAAAATACTACTCTGATATGAGCAGTACCAACGATCAAGAGGTAGACGATTCTCTCCAGACTTACTTTGAGGAGCATCTCTTATCAATAGCAAGTCAATCTTTGTATGGATTCACACCGAACGATTGTCGTATTTTAAGGAATAGTGAATCTAATGGAGATGCAGAATTTCATTATCGTGAAGTGGCGACTCCAGTGAGAGCAAGCGAAACTGTTATTGAAATTGCCGATATAGAGAATGTTGGTTGATGCGAGCTAAGTAATCAAATTGTTAACCAATGCAGAAGTCGTATTTTTTTTGTCTGTGGAAGTGTGGGGATCTCCACACTTCCACAGACGGATTAGATTGGTGCAAACAAGCGTCAAACTAACCCGTTTTGGGTATAGGTCGGTATGGCAGGCTTAGACCAGATAGCCCCCTGTATCTGGTGAAGAAGAAAAAACCTATTAGAGAGAAACGTTTTTTTTCATCGAGGAACGAGAAAAAATAGGCTTTTCTAAGCAGCTAGATACTTAGAAAAGCAAATTAAGAAAAGATATTTTCGTATTTTTTTTAAAATTAGATAAGAAGATCTTGATATTTTTAATTTGATTTCATAGCTTGGAAGTATATGGAATTAATTGAGTAAAGGAAAGTGAGCATCATGAATAAAGTCGCCACCAACTTTGTTTTTTTCTTCATAACTCTTAGCTTTTTTTCTGGGTAAATCAACCCACTCTTTCTGCATCCTCCTCCGATAACCCGATCCCTACATCAGCGAGTTCCGTTGAAAATGGTAGGAGTGTATTTGAGCAAAACTGTAGTTCTTGCCATGGTGCTTCAGGTGAGGCTGATGGGCCCATGAGCCAATACATGAATCCTAAAATTAACAAACTTTCTAGTTCTCTTGTGCAAGAAAAGAGTGATGAGGAGGTGTTTGGAATTATCTCTAAGGGTGCCGGAGCAATGCCTGGATACAAGTACCTTTCAAAAGATGATCGATGGGACATTGTTAATTTCATAAGATCTTTGAATAATAACACTGATGACTAGAAGAGGTTCGCCGTGCTTTCAAAAAAATACACAAAAAGAAGGCGCATAATATTAAGTTGCGGATTTTTATTGTACGTATCCACACTTCTTTTCATCCAAGCGTATAGTAATTTTTCGCAAAACGAAACGGTCATGAGCCTCCCTGTTACTGAGGGTGCACATTATGTTGGCGAAAATACTTGCAAAGCGTGTCATCCAACTCAACATAAGTATTTCCACCTCAGCGAGCATACAAATGTCACTTTAAGCGTTGAAAATCGCGACCCCGACATGCACGGAACTGAATCTTGCGAAACCTGTCATGGACCAGGTAGCCGCCATGTAGCTTCCGGCGGAAAGAAAAGCGAAATTATTCTGACAGATGAGGAAACGTGTTTTGCCTGTCTCCTCGACGTTAAAGCAAAAAATCATCTTCAATTTCATCACCCTGTGATTGAAGGGGAAATGAACTGTACCATGTGTCATTCTATGCACGGAGATGATGTAGATGGTACTGGCAAACCAGGACTCGACTCCTCTGATGACACGTGCCTGAAGTGTCATAAAGCCCAGAAAGGCCCCTTTGTCTTTGAACACGAGGCGTTGCGTGATGGTTGCACTACTTGTCATAGCCCACATGGTTCAATAAATGTTCGCCTGCTTGTAGCAGGTCCCACAAATCTTTGTATGAGCTGCCATTTTGAGCCTGATTTGAATAATACCGGAGGCTTAGGCGGCAGCAACCACTCAGGAAGAGCTATTGGGGTAAACACAACTTGTCTAGATTGTCATACTGAGGTTCATGGTTCTAATCACACCAGCACTTCGCTAAGGTACTAACTGAACGAGTGCGTAGGAGAAGGTAATGAGTAAAAAAAACAATCGACAAAAAAACGCTGTTTGCAAACTGGCCTTGGGATTTTTTATGACGTTGGCGACTTTTTTCACCGCCTTCTCTGCATGCTACTCAGGACAGTGATGAAAAAGACTCTTCAGGAAACTTGGAGGCAAGTGTTGGCTTTACCTACGGTTATGTTGACGTTTCGGGCAATAAGTCTCAATTTCG
>JBLFWS010000184.1:0-6785 GCA_047611865.1 Chlamydiales bacterium | reverse complement strand
TTAGATATCTGAGCATTTACTTTATAAAACTAAACTACTACAAATAGGTTCTACAAGTACTAAATGCGACTATTTAACGGTATTTAATATAATTTTATTGAACTTTTTTAAATAAAAACCTATAATTCCACATTTTGTTAGTCATTTAACCAGGAAATACCAGATGTCAATATCCCCAAACCACCCTCTCCCCAATTTACAAGATCGTGAAACGTTTACCCAAAGCTCCTTTGAAGAACTAATCACTCAAGCTCGGGAAAAACACGCCCCTTTCTATCTGTGCGCCGTTACAACGATGATAAGCAAGGAAAGAGAGATTATGAGCTATTACGACGCTGAATCCTTTGATCAATGGAAGCACACTGCTACCAAAATGCTCGACCCGCTAACCAACACCCACATAAGAAACATCTCTTACGTAGCCATCAATCTCTTTGATTTTGATGCCAGAGGAGTCGACCACGAAACCGACATAAGCCAAGTGAATGAAGGAACGAACATTTCCCTTGGGCTCAACGGCCAATTTAGTCCCAAATTCCTGAACAAAATGGTACAAATCCTTAATTCCGGATTTGATAGTACAAATTTAGTCGAGAAAACCAGACACGCCCAAAATCTTTCCTATATTGGCGTTAGCTTGTACAAGGGCAGAGATCCCGAAAACTGTAAACAAGACAAAAGTCATGCCAGACATTGGCTACTAGCCGCTGCGAAACTAGGTGACGCAGAAGCCCAATATCAGCTCGGCCGCCTTCACATAGAACCCAGCGGGACCCCACAAAACCATCGCCTTGGCAAACACTGGCTAAAAATCTCTGCAGAAAAAGCCCATGTAATGGCACAGCTTTATATGGGAATTTTCCACGAGCACTGTACCAGAGAACCTGCAAAAGCCCTACACTGGTACAAGCTTGCAGATGAAAATGGCCATCCTGATTGCGCCGCATTAGCTGATAAAATGACTGTGCAAATCCAGCATCAGCGTGAACTACTCAACTAAAGCTTATTCGCGCTCTTGCATCGAGTCGATAACTTGGTCTCTAAATGTATCAATTGAGTGCTGCATAGGAATTTTGATCTCTCCAAAACTGTCTCCGCCTAGACGTTTTGTCAGAGTTCGCATCATAAAGACACCACAATTGCGTTTGTCAAAATTCCCCTGATGTACCGTAGAGCTACTTACAATTCCTTCTAAGCCCAAACATTCTTGCAAAGCTTGAAAAAGATCCTTTAGTGGAATCCCGTTTGTTGCGAGTAGAATCCTTTCCTCTACCCCTCCATGGCGACCTTGCGAATCGTAATATTCAATCTGTTTTGTGCTTAAATTTATCATAGCTAAAACAGCATGCCCCCCAGCTAGAGGTAGGCCCACCCGATTAAATAGTGAGTCAACCCAACCCCCTTTCCAGGGGTTATCTAAGGCAAGAGGAACAAAAATAACTCGCTCTCCATTCGATAGATTAGCAGGTGGGGTTTGAATAATTAATTCGATAGCTTCTTCCATGTTCATTGTCACACCTGGCGCAAGAAAACGATCCACAATTTGACAAGTATGCTGTAATTGAAGAAGTTCAAAATAAGGCGCGTAAGTTGTGTATCCCAAATAAGTTCTTTGTTTCAGCTGTCGAACGGCCTCCGTTTCTTGACTCGGCAGAGCTACTGGGTCCGCAATAAATTCAATACTACTCCATTCTTCATCATCAGCAAGAGGCTGAGATTCTTGAGAAAGAGCCGACTCAATCATGGATTGCGAAAGATTTTGAGGACCTATAAAAGCCCTTTGATCTCCTAACCAGTGGCTTGTGCAAAAGACCTCTTCTCCCATTCTCCCTTCGACGCTATCCTCGTACTTATCCAAAAGCTCTTGCATAAAAGCACAGATGGCAAAATGAAGATCGGGAGATTTCTCTTGAATTTCCGCATTAGAAGAAGCGGATTGTAAAAAGCGGTAGATAAAGCCAATACCAAAGACAGGTAGGTTTGCCTGTACATCTTCTCCACAATCACTAGGCACAGCTTCTTTCAATTGAGAAAATATCTCTTGGAATTTTGCTTTTATTTCCCTTGGGAGGTGTTCCTTTCGAAAACCTTCACCCTTTGTGTCTCCCCAAAAGTGTGCCGGACGAGTGGCTATATACTCGTAGGCATGGGCAAGCCAATGGCTCCAGGTTTGCACTCCAAAATTTTCAGGCTTCAAATAAAAACGATTTTCTCCATCTTGCGACCTGATTTTAGCAAAAACAATCGTTTGCTTGGAGGCGGGCAGGAGGTAGCCTATAAAATTCCCCTCTGCGTCTCTTTTGTAGAGGTCTAAGCCAAAGTGCCCCTCCTCAGTTACCCTACCCTTATAATGGCTCGACAAACGAGAGTGCGCTCCCTCTTGACTCCTTAGAAAGTTAAAGAGATCGAAATCACCAGTATCTGGAACATCCCAAGTCCCTTCCTCAAAACCTTTACCTGACTTTACAGCATCATACATCAAAGCCCAAACAATGGCAGCGACACTCTCCGAAGGATTCGTTTCGAGATCTACCTTTGCTCGGTCTAGAAGAGCTTTTAAAATATGCTTTCCTTTTACCGTTAGCTTGCAAGCTTCTTCCTTGGAAATCTGTGGGCAATGTTCTTCGACATAAGAAATAAAGCTTGTATTCGAAACAGCAAAGACTTCTTGTTCCTCAGATTCTATAGTCGCAGCCCCTTCAGATGGGGCCATGTCTTGCTCTATCACAAGCTCTGCATGCAAAGCCTCTCTAAGATATTGGAGGGCTTGATGAGAAGAATCAGGGCTATCAATAGCTTGCCTTTCTTGATCTAGCTCGTTTTGCAGGTTTTGTATTTTCCGAAGACCTTGAAGGATTAAAGCACTAGAATGTATCGCCAATGAAATCCCTGCAAAACTCATGAAGGAAACTCCCAATACCAATAAAGACACCGTTGATACCAATGCGGCTAAATGGGAAATTGTACTTAATCGATCATCTATCCACTGTGAAGCTTCTGGATCAAATAAATAAACTGTAGATTTCACAGATAAAGGAATAAGCACCGCAGTGAAAAACAAAATGGGACTATTCGACTTTGATACAAAAGTAGCTGCTTGTTGAACAAAACTGGCAAATGTAAAAACTGCTGAAGCAAGCACAGATACTTTTTTTACGATCTCGTCTCGTGAGTCACTTAAATTCGACCACTCAATTCCCACAGACACGGCACCAGACATGGATGCTGCACGGATTCCCAAATCTACATAATTCATCTTTTTTGACAGCGCGGAAACCCTGACCTTTAGGTCTGGGAGGAAGCGCTGACCTCCTGTTAAATGTTAAAAGTGGGGGGGGGGGCTCCCCACATTCTCCGGTTTCCCGGGTAATGGCCACCCCGCCAATGTTATAGAGCGGTTTTTGTCAGAAGCACTAGCTTAACCCGTACACTTGTTTAACCACTAACCGCAGAGCGTGGAACTCGTGAAGCATCCCACGGTGCCGATATATTCGCTCCTAACGTAGCCCATTAAAGGGCTTAGACTGGTCAACTTCAGACTTACCTTAACAAGCCTATCCCTTTAGGGAGGGGTAGTTGACTGTATTACAGACCTAAAAAAAATTAATCAGGGTAAAAGTACAGAAAAGATGATCTTAAAAATATAGAGTATTATTTCGATTTTTCAGATCACTTTTGCTTTACAATTATCCCCCTATACCCCAGCATCCCTGTGCCATAGATATACCGAAATGAGTTCAATTGATCGGAATTTGTTTCTGTATAATTTTAAACTTTTGTAATTATCTAGGTGATCATGCTCATTTATATCTTCCTGATTTGTCTTACTTTACAGATAGTCTGCTTTTCTTTCCTTGTTGTTGGACTCGAAACTGCTGCTCCCTCAAAAACAGAGGAAGAGTTCATAACTCAAGACTCTAAAGTCCTCGTAATGGATTTTGGTTCCCAATATACCCAGCTCATCGTTCGTAGAGCGAGAGAACAAGGCATTTACAGTGCCATTTTCCCCTGTAACGCCAGCTTGGAGAGAGTGAAAAACTTTTCTCCTTCCGCCGTTGTACTCTCCGGTGGTCCGTCATCCGTACTAGACGTTAACTCCCCTAAGCTTGATGCCGGAGTACTCGAATATTGCTGGGAGCACAAGATCGCCATCCTAGGTATCTGCTACGGAATGCAATACCTCTTAAAAGAATTCGGCGGGGAAATTGCCAAGGCTGAAACTCGGGAATATGGAAAAATGCCCATTCACCTCAATGGAGAGAGCACCCTCTTTTCCTCTTTAGGGCTAAAGACCTTTAACACCTGGATGAGTCATGGCGACGAAGCACAAGAACTTCCCCCTGGGTTCATCGTTGCCGCCAAAAGTGCATCAGGCACTATCGTTGCCGCAGAAAATCCCGAAAGTCATATCTACCTCTTGCAATTCCACCCAGAAGTCACACACACCGAAAACGGCAAAGAAATTCTCGAACATTTCTTCCAGAAAGTTGCGAATATCAAGCCCTCCTGGTCCATGAAGTCCTTTGCTCAAGAGCAGATAAAAAAAATCAGGGAAACTGTTCCGGAAGGTGAGCACGTGATTTGCGCACTATCAGGAGGAGTTGACTCCTGTGTAGCGGCTCAACTCGTTCACCAAGCTATCGGTGATCGCTTACATTGCGTATTCGTGGACAACGGGCTTCTCCGATATAATGAAGGTGAGAGGGTAATGAAGATGTTCACCGATTACCTCCACCTCCCCGTCACCAAAGTCGATGCCTCAGAGATCTTTCTCGGTAACTTAGAGGGTGTGACAGACCCTGAGAAAAAAAGAAAAATCATTGGCGCGAACTTCATAAGCGTTTTTGAAAACTTTTCCAAAAAACTCGAACATACCCTCGACAAGAAAATCAAATTTCTGGTTCAAGGCACTCTCTATCCCGATGTCATTGAGTCCAGCCCCTCCGGTGCTCACTCTTTTTCATCCGTAATCAAGTCCCATCATAATGTGGGTGGATTGCCTCAAGATATGAAATTCTCTTTGATAGAGCCCTTAAATAAGCTCTTTAAAGATGAGGTTCGTCTACTTGGCGAAGAACTCTCCGTCCCGAAAGAATTCCTCAACCGCCATCCTTTCCCAGGGCCAGGCCTAGCTGTACGTATCATCGGAGAAATTACCCGAGAAAATATCCATATCCTACAGCTTGCTGACGAGGAGTATATCAATGCCTTACAGGAAGATGATCTTTACGATAAGATATGGCAAGCTGGAGCCATCTTTTTACCTATCCGCACAGTAGGCGTTCAGGGCGACAGTAGAACACACGCACATGTCATCGCCTTACGAGCCGTCACCTCTATGGATGGAATGACAGCTGATTGGTATCCTTTTGACGGAGAATTCCTGGCGAAAGTCTCCAACAGAATCCTCAATAAGGTACCCGGCGTCAACAGAGTCGTTTACGACGTCTCCTCCAAGCCCCCTGCCACGATCGAATGGGAATAAGCTTTTCGGAGCGAGCTGAAAAGTTCGCTCCCTTTTTTTTCTACGTTTCATCCCTTATAATAAGCTGCGGCAGACATTCCTTAAGTCTGGCAAGATCCGATTCCGTAGTAAGGTAGCCAATCCAATACATGGGATAACGGCAGCCTGTCAGGTCCAAAACCTCCAAGTTTTTAGCACATTCCAAAAAATGGAGATAGCTACATGCTTGCCTGGAAAAATGATACAGGCGACATCTTTTCCAAAACTTTTGAAAATGCTCAATGGAACAATATCGAATTTACTAATCATAATACAGATGGACAGCTTACACTCAGCTCCTTGGGATCCAATATTCCCCTTATCTTCAAGACCGTTGGACAAGAAACTATGAGCGTCGTTAGCTATAATACCGAGTCATTCAATGTTGTTAGCTATGCAGATAGCGCGTATAGCGGTCCCTATGATGACACTACAATGGGGCAGTGGAGTCCAAGTGCATTCCCAGTAGCTCACTTTCTCCATGGGCCCAATCCCCTCACTCCAGATGAAAATGAGCCTCTTTTACAAGCCTACTTGTCAGGTGACTCTTTCGTTGCAGCTTCCTTGGATGGTGTGATGCATCTCGTCCATCCTGATCCAGAAAAAGCCCAGCTTATGACTGAGACTTTCTCAATAAGGGGAGTTATGACTCCAAAGTTAAAAGTCTCATACAACAGCAGTGACGAAACAAGCACAAGTAATGGATATGGCACCCTTGCGGAAGCTGGTTGGTCTACCCAGCCTCCATTAAACACTGCCTATACTCGTGGTAACTTGGAGATGGCGAAGTTTGGATCCTCCATTGTTCTGGCCTATCAAGCAGATAGCTCTGGAACTATTCAGATATGTAGGGGTCAATATGTGAAAAAAGAAGAGCATAGCCCGCGTTTGCAGCTGGCAGGAGCGTAGATAGCGAATTAAGGTCAGGCTTTTTAGGGGCCCTGACTTTATTTTTTTGGCAAAAACCTCTCCAAAAAAGCCACGTGTACTCCAACGTCATCCCATCGAGAAGAAAGCTTTCCCGAAAGCACATCCTTGTCGTAGCCACTAGTTATTTCCAGAATGCAAAGTTCTTGTTTCTCGGGACATAGCTTATACACGATGCGCCAGGTTTTGTAAGCCATCTCATAAGTCCCAATCAAGTAGGGAAGTTCCCTAATCCGGTTATTTGGATAAGGGTAGGGATTAATTTCCAGCCGCGAGGCTATATTATCCTCGATTCTTACACCGCACTCCCCCTGTAGAAAATCACGTTGTGCAAGAGCCTTCTCCGACCAAGTGA
>JBLFWS010000183.1:0-6788 GCA_047611865.1 Chlamydiales bacterium | reverse complement strand
CCTGCCTAACAGTTACAAAAATTTCGAGAGTCCGCTTTCGAAGAAGGATTCTTTTATCTTGAAATCTTAGCTTCCTATTCAACTGCCTTGTTATGACCGTTTTCGGATTCCAGCGGGAATTGCTGTCAAGATTAGACTCTAACTTAAGTTAATGAACTCAATGATAAATTTACTGGTTCATCCGCACAGCCGATACCTTGAGGTGTGGAGATGATACTTTTACTCCTGAAACCCCAAAAGCATGATAAAGCAAAGAAGTAGACATAGACCCCTCCCTTTGGTTTTGACTGTCTATCTCTATGCAAATGCTATGCCTCTAGGGATACTAGATGCGGATGAACCAAAAATATTTATAATTAGGGGGGGCGTTGGTGTCGTCTGGGACCGTAACTGGGGTGTAAAAAAAATAAATCTAATTTTGTATATTAACTCCCATTTGTGTCACCCCAACTCTGCCCCCTTTCTCAGCATTCCGAAAAGCATGCCTAGCATTACCACCAGCAATAATTGTACCTTCTTCCCCAATCTGCTCCAAACTTGCAAATTGCTTATTAAGAAGATCCAATCTAGAAGATTTTGGCACAGCCTCCTCAGCTTTAACACTTGGCGCAACAACTTCAAGACCTTCTCCTAATCTCCGCAACCATTTCAAGCCTTTAAATATCAAACCAGGGGATAAATAAGCTGCAACGCTACCAGTGATCTCACCCTTTCGTTTATCATCACTTTCTTTGAGATCCTTAAGAATCTTACCAGCACCATCTACGGCAACACCACGGGCCTGATCCAGACAGCCACCAACCCCACACTCCTGAGCATATGCGGCACAGTTTTCCGCAAAGGCTGCGCCATTTTCGGCAAATTGAATCGATTTTTCAGGATTACAGCTAGGATCCGCAAAACAACCAATGATCTTTGATTCCTGAGGCCATGTCTTTGAGGCCGCCAGAAAAACTTTTACCAGCTGCTTCAGCAAATTCCCGAGCTGTTAACCCATAAGGATCATAATACCTCATGGGGTTCCCATGAACGTAAGCATATAAATTAGGCCCGTCAGCAAAACCAGCCGGATCCCGCGTAGTCCACCTTCCGGTCTCTGGCATATAGTACCTTCTGCCGAAAAAGATAAGTCCCGTCTCTTCGTCCATACGCTTACTGGAGTAACGTCATGGGTTAGCTATTTGCGTTTCCTCTTCACCAAAAGCATTATACCGATAGCTTTCTATGACGGTGTTTGCTGTCGGATCTACAAGGACTGCAATGGAGCCTCTATGGTCGTGGACAGGTAGATAAGTCTTTCCATCCAGCTCCACTGTGGCGTGACACAGATGGTACCATATAAGCCTAGTTAGATTTTTTTTTACACCCTTGTTGTGGTACCAATTCCACTCAACTCCGAAAGCGGACGCCCAATCAAAGCCTCGGGTCGTCCTGCCGGACTCATGAAGGCTTTGCCTATTCCACAAAATCACTATAAAAATGGGACGGGATTTAACCGGAAGTCTAAAGGGAGGGTCATGGGATTTTAGCCCCATCTGTGTCACTCCAGGCATGTTCCCTTTTTTATAGATTCAGCTTTAGCTTAGTGCTGGGGCTTCAACTTTTTCTTCTAAATCGACTTTGCGTTAAACGATGAATAAATGCCATTTATTGGTTTTCTCCCCTGGCAAAGTCTAGCTGGAAAGTCTCACTCTTATTCCTTTAGTAAAACTTAAGCTTAAAGTGAGGGGGTGAACTATCCGATATTAGTTTGTACGGGAAAGCTTACTTTATGTTTTACGAGGGGACGATTATGGCTATTGATGGAGAGTCTCCATTAGACTCAACACCTTCTTTATCTCCAAAAATTTTAGAAACACAAGAGAAAATAGGTAAGTTTCATGAGAAAATAGGTGATTTTAATGGGAGACTTATTACTCACGAGAGAGATGAATTAAGTGAGTCTCAACTTGCGACCTTCAAAGAAACTTTCATTGAGATACATCAAGAATTTAGTAAACTACAAGAGCTAATAGAGCCAGTTGTGAAATCGTCTGAAGATGATGAGATTAAGCATGCTTCAGAAATAAAGGACATAGTCAGTAGAGAATACGGATTGGCATGTGATTTATTTTTAAAAGTTCAAGGAAGTTCCCAATCTTTATTTGGAGGAGGCACTTTTGAAGATGTCAAAAAGGAGGTAAGTCCCAGAGATTTTTATTTAGAAGGCTTGTCTATGCCTAGATCAGCGAGTTCTGTCAGTTCGTTTGTGGGGCAAGTTAAAATGGGTCTTATAGATAAAGTTGTAAGTGGTAGAGCGCTTCCCGAAAATACAAAGATTTCAATCGTTTTAAAAGAGAAGGGAGGATTCGGAGATCTCGCTTTTGTTAAAAAAACTGCAGAAGCACTAAAAAAAAGGAATATGGATGTCAATATTGTAGCTTGTAATGGGCAGGGTATGTCCTCTGAAGCCACGATAAAGACACTTAGATCACTAGGAGGTTTGGAAGGCATTTCCATTTTTACTAAATCTGAAGCTAGATCTTCTGAAACAGTTCAAGATTCGGAAGTGACTCTGGTGGCTCCTTGCTTTGTAGAAAGTGCTGAGATAGATGAAATTTATGGGGCAGCTTCGTCAAAACCTCAAGTGGAAATTAGAGAGTACGGATATAGAAGATATACAAAGGAATATCCGCTTCATGAGGACTTATTTTCATATCCTGTTTCAGCAGGGTTAGGAGCTGATGAGTTAGGAGTCTTTACAGAGGCAGAGGATATAGAAACTGGGGAATCACATACTCAACCAGAACTAATTGATAGCATTTCAAATAGAGAAGTAAAAGATTGTATCTTCGCGGGTAAGAGTGTAGATGCTTATCAAGGTGAAAATAAGATGTTTTTTGGCTATGCACACAGTGCTGGAGCAATGAATCATTTTTTGCATACCATTGTCGCAGATCAACTTGAGGATACCGCCAATATTGATATGCTTCTTCCTTGGAGAACAGAAGACTCTTATGAAGCAAAGAAAAGTCCCTGTAAATTGGAGTTAGATTTTTTAAGAGAAAAAGGAATTGGTCGTGTAGAAATTGTTAGTTTGAAGAATGCCTCCTGCGTATCCAGTGAGATTCCCTTGCAGGAGGGAGGGAAAACCTTAAGAATAATCAATGCATTTCCACTTATCAATGAAGACTTTAAAACTTTACTTAGGGCTAGCGAAGCGGAGGTTTTAATTACGGGTGATCAGTCGTGGTCAGATGCGGCCTCTATTCCAACGAAACGTATTATTTATGAAAAGATGGAC
Source organism: Chlamydiales bacterium (assembly GCA_047611865.1). Classification (GTDB taxonomy): domain Bacteria; phylum Chlamydiota; class Chlamydiia; order Chlamydiales; family JBDQID01; genus JBLFWS01. The sequence continues at coordinate 3,505 of JBLFWS010000183.1, read as the reverse complement.
TGGAAGCATGGTTTTCATAGCTCTGTGTTGGATATAGCAGAGAAAATTCATCCTACTCTTAAAGGTTTTTTCGAAGCAGGGACTGAGATGAAAAGAACTGAAACTCTTGAAAAGTTGAAGGAGTTGAGAGCTTTAGATGCAGAAGCAAGCGTTACCTCGGGGGGGAGGACGGGTGTCTCCATCACAAATTTATTTCACAAAGCAGTAATGCGGTCCCCTCATGATCTGTCACAAGGGCTCGTAAAGATGCTTGATTATAAACTTTTGGCGGAAGTAGATCGAGATCTGGGAGAAATTATTATCGATTCTGAGAAAAAGATAAAGGAGTCATTTAGTTTGCCTGTACTTTTAGATAAAGCTATAGGAGATTTAATGGAGGGTTTATGTATTAAAATGAATTCAGGTGGGGTGCCGCCTCCCTATAAAATTGAATATTTAAGTCGAATTCGAGAAGAATGGGACAAGTGTAACAAAGATATCCTAAGCGAAGAGCAGAAAACAAGCATTGAAACAGCTTTTAAATTGGTAGTTGGAGAGGCAACGGACAGAGGAGTGATAATATCTACTCTCAGAGCTATTAAGTCTTTCAAAAGTTCTCTGCTACCTCTTTGTGAAATTAGATTTAAAGAGATGGTCGGGGATTAGGACATGATATGAAAAAAAAGTTTTATCGATAGTTTATATGTCATAAACGAGACTTGATCTGGCCCAGGGCTAGCGCATCAAAAATCTAGTTGATGCAAAAGGTTTTCTTGACCATGACATTTACCTTACCAAGGAGGTACAATGTCAAAACAAGAAATCACCCCAGCCAAAATATTGACTCATTTCAGCACATGCAATGACCCAAGAACACGCCCTGTTCGCTACCCATTAATGGAGATTATCTTACTCGTAGTACTCTCTACGCTATGTGGGGAAGAGGGCTGGGAAGCTTTTGAAGAGTGGGGTAAAGATAAACTGTCATTTCTTCGAACATTTTTACCTTTTAAGAATGGAGTCCCTTGTCCTGATACAATCCGCCGAGTGATGGAAAGGTTAAAGTCTGAAGAGTTTCTTAACGCATTTATATCCTGGGCTACAGACCTCAATGAAAGAGTATCAGGCCAGCTCTGTATAGATGGAAAAGCGTTACGAGGAGCATCAAAAAAAAAGAGCTCCCTACATATAGTAACAGTTTGGAGTGAAGCAAATCGCATTGTATTAGGATCAGTAACAGTCCCATCAAAAAGTAATGAAATACCTGCAACAGAAGAACTTCTCAATCTTCTAGTTTTAAAAGAAGGCGATGTTGTCACCATGGATGCAATGGGATGTCAGAAATCTATTGTAGGCGCTATTCGAAAACAAAAGGCAGATTATTTAATTGCTCTTAAAAAGAATCAACAGAACTTTTCAGGGGAAGTCGAAAATTATTTCAACCAAGTTTTAGAAGCTCCAGAATATGCTTCATGTTCAGATTATATCGCAGAAAAACAAGGGCATGGGCGTCAGGATAGGCAAGAGGTCTGGGTTTCCAAAGATGTAGAATGGCTACCACAGAAAGAAGATTGGAAAGGGTTGCAGAGTCTTATACTTGTTTGTCGATACTGGGAAGAGAAAGGAGAGAAACGTTCGGAAAAGCGCTATTATATCTCCATCTTGAAAGAGAGAATCCCTGAAGATTTTGCCAAAATTATAAGGCGACATTGGTCGATAGAGAATGAGTTGCATTGGCACCTAGATGTAACATTTAATGAAGACGCCTCTCAAATAGGAGCTGCTGCAAATGAGAACCTTAGAGTGGCTAGAATGATCGCTTTGGACATGTTAAGAGGTGAAAAGAGTAATAAACGGGGCTTGAAAGCAAAGGCAAGAAGGTGCCACAGGTCAGATGATTATCTTAAAAAGGTTTTACTCGTAGCAAATTTTTGATGCGCTAGCCCTGGATCTGGCCCCTTTTTATTTTTCTTTTTAGTAATTATGGTAAATCCCTTAAATTAACTTCGGCAAGGAAATCTTCTTCCTTTAAAGGATTATGCTTGTAGCAATCTTCTAAATCGTCGACTTGACTGTAAGATAAACATCTAGGATCTTCCACTCCGACTAAGGATTCATCGTCCATAACGGAAACGTTTTCAAAACGGTAATGAAAGAATTCTTCCCCGTCTGGTTGCGCAATTTGAGCGTTAAACTTTTTACAAGAAATGTTTTGTTTTTCATGTGATTGAACACCATCCGGAGTTGCAAGAATTTCATCTCTAGAAGCAGTAGTAGCAAGCTTTCCTGGTTCAGGACGGATTCCATCGGCATGAAATGCTTTCCATATATTTTTTAAAAATTGAGAGATCTTTTCTCTTCCTTCAGCGGAAGATTCTGTTTCTTTTGAAAAAATCAACGCAGCTTCTTTACCAATTTGGTGGCTAGGACTCCTGCTTAAAGCTTTTGTAGCGATTTTGATGTCAGCTTTTGGTGTGGATGGATCATAAATATGTCTGATTATAATAGGAATAGCTTTTGCCATATCCTCGGGATGAATGCTAAAGTGAATTTTCCAATCACCGTTCATAGCCACACCTCCCATTCCGACCTTGACGGGCTCGGATAATTTTGCTCTTTCCGTATTTGCAGGCATCATCAACCAACCACCTCTTCCTGATTCAAAGGAATTAAGGGCATTATGCGTACCATTTTCAATAAGAGCTGTATCTTCAGCACTTAAAATTTCAAGGCCTTTTCCTGCTATTTTTATTTCTCCATCAGAATGGACTGCTTCCATAGAGGCGAGTTTTTCTGTGAATTTCTCCTCGCACCTGTTGATAGATTCAAGGATGCTTTTAGAGAGAAGTTCCTGATAGGGGGTATTGGGAGCGGGGATGCTTTCTTTTAGTCTTTTTATTCCATCAATTGCGTCTTCTAAGGAAGGGGGATCGTTCACAATTGTTAAAACTGTTTTATAGTTTGTGAGGTCTTTACCAATACTTTCCATTGTGGAAGAAAACTCTCCCTCTTTAGTGGCGAGGTCTTTAAGTTCGGCAACAAGTTTTTTGAGTTCGAGGACTTGACTTCGGATTCCTGTAAATTCGTCCTGGCGGGATTTTAAATCGATAGGAACAACGTCAAAACTTGCTCGTGCAATAACTTCTGTATTTAGTGCATTGCCTATAATTTGGGTTTTTTGTACAAAGCTATCTACTTTGGCATCGAGTTCTTTTAATTCAGATTGATTAATGGAACCGCTATATTCTAAACTATTTTTCATTGAAGAGGTGTGAGCATAAGTATCTGCTGATCTAGAAGAAAGATCTTCATAATTGCTCATGAATTTCCTTGGCTTAAATTTATTAAAGATAATTAGGTTGTCGGAATGTTTTATTTAAACTTTAGAATTTATTTTCGCTCGCCGATTCAATTCTGAAGTGCGACATTTAGGCAGCCTCACTAAGGCGGCTAAAAACCTCTATAGGTGTGGAAAAGTTTAACACTTTTCGAGGTCTGTTGTTAAGCAGTATTTCTACCTCCATTA
>JBLFWS010000182.1:0-6874 GCA_047611865.1 Chlamydiales bacterium | reverse complement strand
AAGTCCTTACTCAACCTTTGAGTCCAATATCAGAGGAACCTACTGCCTTTTAGAAGCGTGCAGAAAACATCCTTCTCTCGTAAAACGAGTTGTTGTTGCCTCTAGTGACAAAGCTTATGGTGATAGTGAAAGCCTCCCTTACACAGAAGATATGCCACCTCGAGGAAAACACCCTTATGATGTTTCAAAATCCTGCGCCGACCTGATCACTCAGTCCTATTATCACAGTTATGACACCCCCGTAGTCGTTGCCCGTTGTGGCAACATCTTTGGTGGTGCTGACCTGAATTGGAGTCGCATCATCCCCCATACGATCAAAAGCCTATACCATAACGAGTCTCCTCTCATACGTAGTAACGGGCAGTTTATCCGGGATTACGTCTTCATTGATGATGCCGTTGATGCTTACCTTACTATGGCACAAAACCTTGACAACCCCGAGGTTCGTGGAGAAGCTTTTAACTTTGGCCCTCAAAAGCCCTTGACCGTTCTCGATATTGTCAACAGCCTTCGTTTGCTTATGAACAAAGAAGAGATCGTACCTGTCATTCTCAACGAAGCAAAGAACGAGATCAAAGCACAGTATCTGTGTTCTGCAAAAGCCAAACGCTTGTTATCCTGGGAACCTAAGCATAGCCTGGAAGATGGTTTACAAAAGACTGTTGAGTGGTACTTGGAATATTTCAAAACTTTAGAAAATTCCCCTTCCACAAGTCAAGTGAGCCTGGCATTACGATGAGCGAAAAAGAACTACGTGAAAAGATTTTAGACCTTTGCAAAGACTATGCTAAGGTGAAGTGGGAAAAATCTGAATTTACTCCCGGCACTAGCTCTGTTCCTGTTGCCGGCAGAGTTTTCGATGGTGATGATCTCGTCCACCTAGTGGACTCCTCATTAGACTTCTGGCTCACCACAGGCCGCTTTGCTGAGCAATTTGAGAAAGAATTTGCCGAGTTCATGGACCGTCGCTTTTGTCTTTTAACAAATTCGGGCTCCAGCGCAAACCTCTTGGCACTTACTGCACTAACCTCCCCCCTTTTACGGGAGCGCCGCTTACTTCCTGGTGATGAAGTCATTACTGTCGCAGCGGGTTTCCCAACTACTGTCAATCCCATCATACAGAATGGCTGTATCCCAGTATTCCTCGATGTAGACATACCAACCTACAACATTGACATTACCCACTTGGAAAGAGCTATTACCAAGAAGACTAAAGCCATTATGCTGGCACACACTCTTGGTAATCCCTTTAACCTTGAAATTGTGAAAGAAGTAGCTCGAAAAAACAAGCTTTGGCTCATCGAAGATTGTTGCGACGCTGTTGGATCCATGTACCAAGGTAAAAAAGTTGGCTCTTTTGGAGATATCACTACAGTAAGCTTTTACCCTGCCCACCATATTACAATGGGTGAAGGTGGTGCTGTCTTAACGGATAAAGGCTTGCTCAAGAGAATCATCGCCTCCTTTCGGGATTGGGGAAGAGACTGCTGGTGTGAACCCGGGCATGATAATACATGTAATAAACGTTTTTGTTGGCAACTAGGAGACCTTCCACTTGCCTATGATCATAAGTATACTTACAGCCATATCGGCTACAATCTGAAAGTCACCGATATGCAGGCGGCCATTGGTGTTGCTCAATTAAAGAAGCTCCCCTCGTTTATCCAAAAGCGTCGCGATAACTTTAATACCTTGCACGCACTACTTAAAGACTTTGAGGATTTCCTGATACTTCCCGAAGCTACCAAAGATAGTGAACCTAGCTGGTTTGGTTTCCCCATTACCGTACGTGAAGACTCTCCCCTGTCCCGTAATGACATCATCCAGGGCCTTGAGAATAGAAAGATTCAGACACGGCTCTTATTTGCAGGAAACCTTCTCAGACAACCTGCTTATTCCAAAATTGAGCACCGCGTTGTCGGAGACCTTAGCAATACTGACAGAATAATGAACCAGACTTTCTGGCTAGGAGTCTTCCCTGGATTAGACCAGGAGCATCTAGATTACATCTGTCAATCTTTCAAGGACATCTTTGCGGAAAACCTGGCCAAAGTATGACAAAAAAAAAGAGCCTTATCCTCACTGGTGCAACGGGCTTCCTCGGAAGCCGCCTTCTTCGTTCCCTGATTCAGGAGGGTTACAAGGTCTCTATATTGAAAAGATCTCAGTCTAATACAGAAAGGATTGAGGATCTTTTACCTTTAGTCCGATCCTTCGATCTCGACCGGGACACTCTCTCGAGTGTTTTTCAAGAAGAACCCATTCACAGCATTATTCACACGGCTACAATCTATGGAACTGGAGAGAGTATCAGTGAAGTCTTTTCCACTAACACCTCCTTTCCTTTAGATCTATTAGAGTCAGGCTTAAAACACGGTATTCGTCATTTTATCAATACGGACACCTCACTTCCCTCTGACCTTAGCCCTTATGCTGCCAGTAAAAAGCAATTTGCCAAATGGGGTCGTACCTTGGCCGAAAAGCATCGAGTTGACTTTTCAAATATCTTGCTTGAGCACATGTATGGTCCTGGTGAAAACCCTAGTCGTCTGCCAAGCTTTCTCATTAATAGTTGCCTCAAAAATGTTAAAAGCATTCCTTTGACTCCTGGTAAACAAAAGCGCGACTTTATTTATATTGATGATGTGATCAGAGCCTTTTTACTGATTGTAGAAAATGACCTTGGAAGTGGAGAGTTCCCTTTGGGATCGGGAATCCCAGTAAGTGTTAAGGAATTTGCCACGCTAATTAAAGAGAAAACCCAGTCAGATACGACTCTGGATTTTTCAGCTCTCCCCTATCGCTCTGGAGAACTGATGCATTCCCAAGCAGACACTAGCAAGCTCAATAGTTTAGGATGGAATTGCCTTTACTCGCTTGAAGAAGGGCTAAGAAAAAGTATTAAACACTGTCAAAAGGAGTACTGTTAATGAAATATCTAATCACTGGTGCCTGCGGATTTTTAGGCACAAATATTGCTCAGCGCATTTTACAAAGTAATGACTCCTTAGTACTCTTTGACAATCTTTCCCGAAATGGAAGTAGTAAAAATCTCGAATGGCTTCAGAAGCAAAACAAGGACTTCGTATTCCTTAACGGAGACATTCGCAATTACCACGATGTGGAAAATGTGATCACAACACACAGACCTGATGTGATTTTTCATCTCGCAGGTCAGGTGGCAATGACGACGTCGTTAGCTTCCCCTTACAAGGATTTTGAGATAAATGCTCTCGGAACCCTCAACGTACTAGAAGTTGTTCGCAAGCATCTTCCGGAAACTGCTATCATCTATTCTTCTTCGAACAAAGTTTATGGTGACTTCTCTGAAATTCAAGTTGCAGAGGAAGAAACTCGTTACGTCTGCCCCGATCACCCTAAAGGATTTGATGAAAGCCTTCCCCTTGAGTTCCATACTCCTTACGGCTGTTCAAAAGGCAGTGCCGACCAATACGTTTTAGACTACGCTCGCATGTTTGGCCTTAAAACTGTTGTTTTCAGACATTCCACAATGTACGGCACCTCTCAACATGCCACTTTTGATCAGGGCTGGATCGGATGGTTTTGCCAGCAAGCTTTAGAACAAAAGTTGAATCCAGAGCAAGAAGCATTCACTATATCTGGCACCGGGAAACAGGTACGGGACATTTTGTTCGCCGACGATGCTGTCGACTGCTATATGAAAGCATCTGAAAATATTGACTCAATCTCTGGGGAAGCCTTCAACATTGGCGGAGCCATAAAAAATAGCCTCTCACTCCTGGAACTTTTTTCTTTTCTTGAAAAAAAGCTAAATGTCCAGTTGAAATACACAGAGCTCCCTTGGCGTGCCAGTGACCAAAAAGTCTTTGTCTGTGACAACAGCAAAGCCACCAAAAGCTTCTCTTGGGAGCCTAAAACCAGCTCTTCGGAGGGGATTGGTAAAATGTTGGATTGGCTGCAGTCCCTGCAAAGTACTTCTATAGAGGTAAGTTAGACATGAAAGAAATTGTCAGTATCCTCATACCTGTTTATAACAGGGAACGGCTCATTGAAAGAACTTTGGAAAGTGCCTTAAATCAAACATACCCCCACCTCGAAGTTATCGTCAGTGACAACAAGAGTACTGACGGAACATGGGATATTTTGCAGCAGTGGGCAAAAAAAGACTCTCGACTAAAGATTTTTCAAAATGAAGAAAATCTAGGTCCTCTTTACAACTGGATTGCAGGACTACAGCACTGCACAGGAGAGTTCCTGAAGATCTTGTGGTCTGATGATACATTATCTCCAGAGTGCATCCTTGAATGTCTCACGGCTCTTAAAAACGACCCGCAGGCTGGCCTTGTGTACACTAGTACCATGATTCATTTAAAGGACAAGGACATCCCTGCCTACCATCATCCTGAGAGTACGCAAAGTTCTTCAGAAGCCTATACACTCAATACCATCCTTGCAAGAGACCTCCCTGTTTCTCCCGGCTGTGCCATGATTCGCCGAAAGGATGCTCTATTTTCAGACTTCCAGGATGGCGACCCTCGCCTTCATGATATTGCCAAAAAATTCGGTGCTGGCCCTGATGTGTTTTTCCTTTTACACGCAGCTTCCAAGTACTCCAAAGTTTTACATATCCCTCGTTTTCTCAGTCACTTCTATGGCGGTGAAGAAAGCTTTACTCTTGCAAATAGAAAAGAGGTTTCTTTAGGTTACAAGCTAACTTTTCAGCACCTCCTTAATCGTGATCCTTTCATAAAAAAACTACGAAACAAAGTGAAAAGAATACAGATCAAGGATAAGATCAAAAAGACTCTTTCAAAAATTTTCTAGGAGCGAATTCTTGATGATAGAAGCTCATTTTACTTCCACGGTCTACATCGTAGAAAATGACAGGACTCTATTAATCTATCACAAGAAGTTCAAAAAGTGGCTCCCTCCCGGTGGTCACATACACCCTAACGAAATCCCTTCTGAAACTGCCATACGTGAAGCCAAGGAAGAAACCGGTTTAGAAATTGAATTGATCCGTCAAGAGAACGTTTGGATAGATCAATGGAATGCCAAAAGTATTCCCAGACCCTATATGTGTCTTTTAGAAGAAATTCCGGCTTTAGGCGATCAAGCTGCACATCGTCATATTGACATGATCTTTCTTGCCCGTCCTGTGGGAGGGGCTGAGGAAATGAATCATCATGAGACAGAAGGCTTACAGTGGTTCACCTTGGAAGAAATGGAAAATTTAGAAGCAGATGTAGAAATTTTCGAGGAAACAAAAGAGACCCTACGCAAAATTCTTACTTAGGTCGTATAGTCAAATTACAAGCTAGCTCGTGTAATAAATTTTCCCCGCAGCAAACTGATGGGGTATTCACATTTACATGCTGACAGAATAGTCATTTTTTTAAAGGTGTTTGAGGATAGTGTCGCACCGCTGGTACCCCCGGTTGTTTTTTTACCTGTAAACCCGGCCTTGCTCGCAAGCTCGCTACGAGCGGGCCTACATAATGCCGCACCTCTGGTGCTTAGGATAAGAAGGGGCTAATTAACATTTTCACAAATTGAGCCCCCTTTCCAAAAACAAAAGAAAAGAGTGTTCGCAGCTGAGCTGCGGGGAATTAAACCCAGTAGAGATTAAAAGGAGACCCACATGAAAAATAAAGCTGTTTTCATCGCTGCAACGGGACAACACGTAGGAAAAACCACTACTAGCCTGGGAATTTTTTCCGGATTACAGAGCCGTTTCGGTCGCGTAGGATTCATTAAACCAGTGGGACAACAACACAAAATGGTCGAAAATGGACTCCTTGTGGATAAGGATGTGGTGCTATTCAAAGAGCACTTCAATCTCGACGAAGAGTACCCTATGATGAGTCCTGTTCTTTTCCCCTCTGGATTCACCAGAGACTACTTAGACGGTAAAATTGCCTTTGAAAGTCTTGAAAAAAAAATTCTCACTGCTTTTGATCATATCGTCTCCAATAACGAATTTGCTCTAGTAGAAGGCACAGGCCATATGGGGGTAGGGTCCATTGTTAACCTCAACAATGCCCAAGTAGCAAAACTTCTAGGTATCGATGTCGTGATTGTCGCATCAGGAGGAATAGGCAAGACTTTCGATGAACTAGCCCTAAACATCAATATGTGTGAAAGCCTGGGTGTTTCCATTAGGGGTGTTATCCTAAACAGGGTGTACGATGATAAACGTGAAATGATCATCAAGTACGTTACAAAAGCCTTAAAAAACTGGGGCATCCCTTTGATAGGCTGCATTCCCTTCAGTGAATTTTTAAATTCCCATACGATGAAAGACTTCGAGAACCTCTTCAAATCCAAACTTATTTCCGGTGAGCGCCACCGTTATCGCCATTACCTCAACACCCGACTGATGAGTACAGCATGTGTCGAACACTTCATGGAAATGAAAATCCCAAAACAGCTAATTATTACACACAGCAGTCGTGAGGATGTCATCGATGCGATCCTGGAGAAGGACAAAATAAACAAGAATAACGGCTACGACCCGGACCTTGCAGGTGGCTTGCTTCTTACAGGAAAGTTCCCCCCTTCAGAGAGGATTCTCGAAAAGGCAATAAGGGAAGAATACCCTATCATATATGCCCCCGTTAGTAGCTACGAAGCTATGAATATGATAACACACCATACGGGGAAAATACGCAAAGAAGACACCAGGAAAGTCCAGGAAGCTATTGAAGTCGTTCAAAAACACGTGGACTTTGACATGCTTTGTCAAACGACAAGTAATAAGACATAAAGCTAATCTGTTACGGACTCTGTGTAAGCGTCAAATCAACCCATCTTGACAGTATACCCATTATAGTTTGGCATTGGCGAAGCCTTCATGAGTCCGGAGGACGTCCGGTTAAAGCCTCGGGTGACT
>JBLFWS010000181.1:0-6978 GCA_047611865.1 Chlamydiales bacterium | reverse complement strand
GAGTTTGACGATTTTCGAACGGCAATTCATGGTTTCTTTACGACTCTCAACGGTTTGGATCCAGGAAGTGAATTAGGGTTATCTTTTAGAATCCGTATTCGAGACAAATTCAGGGCTATTGGAGCTCCGGTCTAAACGCTATCAAGCCGATTCTTCAATCAAGATGGGTATAAAGCTAGCTTGAGGAGGTTTTTGTATAAAGGATTCATTAAGGTATTAACAGGAAATTAATATTTCGTTTACTTGTTACTAGTATTTGCCTGTTATACTGTAGCTTATGTTTATCTAATTTGCGGAGGTAAAATGAGTCTTTCAGTAAGAGATCCGAAGGTAAGTCTATCTCATAGCTCTCCTTTAGGAGAAGTGTCGACTTTTTCAGAGACACAGGCTCAAATAGGATACTCCACCGTAGATAGTATTACTACACATCCTGAGGCAAATTCAGAGGCAAGTATTGCAGGAGCCTTAAAAAATCAGGCGAAAATAGGTAAAACGAGTAATGATATACAGTTACTTTCAAACATATTCAGTAAAGTCAAAGACATCATCAAAGAACTGATGCAATTAGGATATTAGGAATCGGCCAAAAATTAAGCTTAACAGTCTATTAGAACAGCAAAGCTACTCGACAATCTAAATGACTTGTCGTATTAGGCTTTGACCAAAGCACAGGCCATTAGTTCACCAAGGTTTAAATCGTTCTTGTAATTAGGGTGGCTCGAAGCCATTTTTTCGAAATCATTCTGAGTGAAAACATGAAATGCTCCGAGTTTTTTAAAATGGCGGCGTATAGCTTTGTCATTTGTAAAGTCAACGACCATTTGGTAGCGCCAGTCTCGAACCAGGATTTCATCTTTATGGCAATAGCGGAAAATTTTTGCGTCTTTAATAGGTAGAGTGTAAGAAGCACCTTCAGGGAGCATAAAAGTAAAAAAACCTCTAGGATAGATTTCTTGTAAGACTTCTAAGTGAGATATGACTTCGTCGTATTTATTTTTTCCCTTGGGGAGAACTATGAGAATGAAATCATGCCTATATTTTCTGTGGACGTGGTTGATGCCTACCTGCTTCCATCTGTTATGTTGCCAGAAATATTGCTCGGGGGTTTCTTTAACGCTTGCTTCGAGAATCTGAAAAGCGTGATCCATCATACGAGTAATTTCAGGCCTTAAAGGCTTGGTTGAATCTGGCCACATGAGGGGGGAGTAGCGAATATAGTATTTACCTTTATGTCTGCGCAGGGTGATGACCACTAAAGGAGCTCCAGTCTTGTACGAAAGAAGGGCTGGTGAGGAGGAGGACCAGGCTCTTACACCTAAAAACAAATGATTGTAGGAACTCTCAGGTAATGCTTGATCACAAGCCATACCTACAAAATGTCCTTTTTCAAGCTCTCTTATACCTGATGAAATGGCTTTTTTGGGGTTGATGACTTTACTTCCATTCATTTCCCTAATAGAGCAAACCCAGTCGTAAAGATAGGGGTTTTTGATTGGCTTCCCCACAGCGACGCCGTCAATATGAGCGGTAATATCGAGTAGGGCACACTCCCAGTTTGCCTGATGTCCAGACATGAAGATGACACCTTTTCCATGCATTTTGGCTTCTTCGAATATTTCCGGATTTTCACAGACGACAATCTCTTCTAACTTATCCTTGCTTTTACTCAAGCGAAAGTACTCAAGAAATGTGATACTAAAACTTTGAAAAGATTTTATAGCAACATTTCGCATCTCATCTTCATCAAGATTAAGATCTTGAGCAATAGCTAAGTTGTTCATTGTGCGTTTACGATGGTAGCTATCAAGGTAGAAAGCCGCAGATCCAAGAGCACAACCAAGTTTATGGATCATGCTATAGGACATAAGGGAAATGGGATAACCTGCGATTTTGACTAATGAGGCTCCGAGCCAATCTTTAATAGACATTGCTTTACTGTAAGGTGTTGAGGGTCTTTTGAACAATTTTACCAAGTTGAAAGGCAAAGTCCAGGTTTTTTACACTATTGCGGATAAAATCGGCGCTTTCTTTCGTTTTCTTATGCTTGAGGGCGTGTTTTATCGATTCTTCTACAGAGTTCCTATTCATTAATTCTTCGATCACGACACCATTTTTCGGCAAGAGCACTTCGTGACCACCATTACCTTTTGAAGAAATGACGAATAGACCCATCGCTAGGGCTTCTACGGTCACATTGGCGAATGGATCATATATTGAAGGGATTACTAGAGAATCGGCTTGTTGATAAAATTTTATGGTATTTTCTTGAGGGCCAAAAAACTTTACCTTTTCAGCAATACCAAGTGTTCGTGCAAGATTTTGAAATTTTAGCGTCTCTTTATCTTTGCCGACCACTGAAAGTTGCCAGTTTTCATTAAGCTGCTGAGAAAGACCTTTTAAAAATAAATGTAGTCCTTTTCGACGAAAACCGTTTCCAATGAACAGAAATTGAAAGGCGTGAGGGTCAAGTGATAAGCTGTTTCTGTTGGGTTTGTGCTTACTTTCCCATTGGTCAAAGTCAGACTGCATTTCATACCATTCTACTCCATTGTGTACAGTGGAAACCTTGTTTTCCTTTATTTTGTAATGTTCCAGAACTTCTTTTCTCACCATTTCGGAATTGGTAAAAAGACAGCGCAAATTATCATCTTCGTAAGCTTGCTGTTCTATATTTAAAACCAGTTTATGGAGTGGATTTATAGAAAAAGTGGCTTTTTTGAGAAAAGAGACATCTTTTGATCGTCTTTTAAGATAAGCTGCATGAACTCCATCACCGGCTCTATAGTGAGTCTGGTAAGTATTACGATCCATTCCGAAGATTACATCAGCGGGATTTTGTTTCAGCCACTTTTGGCATGTCCTGTCAAAGTCCCAAATATTATAAACACTCAAAGGTTTAGGCTTACACAAAGAAATAACTTCTATTCCTTCAGAAGTAGCAGGAGTCTTATCACCACTGGTTAAAAGAGTTACTTTGCATCCCTTCTCCACAAAAGCTTGTGCAGTGCGTAAAGTGTATTTTTCTATTCCTCCACAGGAAGATAGATTACTTTTGAGTATTACAACATTTTTATAAGGCATAGTACCGTATTGGGTTTTATCTACAGTGTAGAATTGATTAATTATCTTTTGAAGCTATGCCATTTACTTCAATAGTACTTCCTAGGAGTTTAATCTCGAGTTCCAAGAGTTTGGAATCTTCCGTGAACAATGTAAGATGTCTCATATAGTCACGAAAGCGCTCTTGAAGCCGTTGTTCATGGAGTTCCGGATGAAGGCCCTTTGCTTCAGGGTCTTTTGGCAAGAGGGTTTCAATGTATTGCATTTCCAGTTCGCTGGGATTAATGAACTGAACACTCCATGAAAGGGTCTCCCTTTCTGTTTTGGGGGCAGCAAGGATATATATCTGAAGACGATCTCTCACTAGATCCAAGAACTGTCTACTAACGTTACCGGCATATAGCGGTAAGTTAAGAACGGTGATACCGTTCTGTTTGCTGATTAGATCATGAACATGTAAAGAATAGGTATCAGGGTTAAGCGTTGTAGAGTGTTTGTGTGGAAAAAAGAGAGTGACGGGAATATTTCGCTCTACTGGAAGAAACTCGTTTCGAAGAAAAATGATATGAAGATTGTAAACATTTGGGTCGTTTATCTCTGTCCAGCCCTCTTTTTGAAAGGGCGTGTTTATCTTTTTCCATTGGCTAGGCACAAAGTAGTAAATTTCATCGTCACCAGGAAAGGTACTTTTTAAATGATCGAGGTCATTTTTTGTGATTTCATTAAGGTCAAAGGTGAGGTCCAGGCCTGTTTCCTTTAGCTTCTCAACAAGCTTTTCGGGCCCACTTACGGTTTGGTAAAATTTCTGGGGCCAAATATCTAGAAACTGGTAACCTTGAGGGGGTTCTCCAAGGGGTTTAGAGATGCGTATCGGAATCTTTTCGGATACTAGGTTACTGAGCTTTACAATGAACTCTGTGTGGATAACGGTTTCAACATTGTGCTGGAGATCAACTTCTGGATTTAAGCTGATTAGGTTCTTCTGGGTGATGTCTCCAACCCATTCGTTTCCTTTACCAGATACGTCGAGAATAATTTCTACGTCACCCGGTTCTAATCTAGCAAGGGCTGTTTTGGTTCCCTTTAGGGTAAGGGTCATTCCTTCTCGAAGGAATCCAGTGGGTAGCAAGCCTTCCATGGTTTTGTCAATAGGGAGATTTACAATACGGATAGGTACGTTAGGGATCGTGATAGTTATGGTAATGGCACTGTTCACCATTGACCAAATTATCATTGCAAAAATTAGAGAGACGCTTTTGCGCTGCCAATTTTCAAACAGCAGTCTTTGCAGCCAAGAACCTACTTTTTCAGCCATTGTCGTAATTTTATCCCAGATTTCATTTTTAGTTTAGGTGGGTTGTAAATACTTCGTATGATCCCTCTAAAGCGATCAACTTTTATTCCTTTAGTCATCATACCATCACGAGCAACAGAAACTTTTCCGTCTTCTTCAGAAATAACAATACTTAAGCAATCAGTAATTTGGCTGATACCTAAAGCTGCACGGTGTCGAGTGCCCATTGATTTGGTAATTTGAGAGCTATCGTCGGCAAGGGGTAGGATGGTGGCAGCAGAAACAATAGACGTACCTCGGAGGATGACAGCCCCATCGTGGACAGGTGTCGTAGTCATAAAAATAGATTCTAAAAGTTCGGAAGAGAAGTTAGCGTTAAGGATAACAGATTTAGAAGCATACTCATCAAGAGAGTCTTGGTTCTCCAGGAGGATAATAGCTCCAATTCTTTTGTCTGCAAGGCGATAAACCGATGAAGCTATGTTATCAAGAAATCTGTCAAATTCCGTAATTGCACGAAACCTTCTACCTTTGATTGTGATTCTAGAGAGGGCAAGTCGTAACTCAGGCTGAAAAATTACAAGAATTGCTATGACAACAACATTCATTACGGTCAGCATAATTCTTTGGAGAACAGGAAGGTGGAGCAGGCTGGCGAACAAATATAGCAGAAGAAAGGCCGTGAAGCCCACCACGAGGTCCATAGCTCTCGTATTCCAGAAAAAGGATAGGAGGTAATAAAGCATTATAGCAATAATGCTTATTTCAAGAAGTGGTACGAAGAATTGAAAAACTTCCATATCCAGAATTTATTAATTGATTAAGTTATATGTAGTTGAATATTAGATGCCCTCAAGGGCACTTATGTTTCCATCTATATGCGTAAACAGACTTATTGACAATGAAAACATTCAGGGTTTTAACAAACTTTAGCTTTCTGAATTCTATCCACTAAGTCTATCGCATCGCGATGTTCTTGAACATCATGAACTCTTAGGATGTCAACATTATCTTTTATCGCCCAAGTATTTACCGCAATAGTTGCAGATAGAAGCTCTGAAGGGGGTTTGCTGAGAATTTTGCCCATAAAGGACTTCCGCGACAACCCCAGTAATATAGGAAATCCCAGAGATTTAAATCTGGAAATATTTTGCAAAATTTCAATATTTTGATCAACAGTTTTCCCAAAGCCAATACCTGGGTCAAGAATGATTTTATTTTCAGTAACACCCAAATTAATCAAAGTCGTAATTTTGTTTTCAAACCACTTCATAATGTGCTCTGTTACTCCTTCCGGATAAGCCGGATTTTTCTGCATAGTTCTAGGGGATCCCTGCATATGCATAACACAGATTTTAGCTCCAGTAGATGCAGCAACTTCGCACATATTTGGATCTGTGAATCCTGAAACATCATTAATGAGTTCTGCTCCGGCGGCTACAGCTTCTGCGGCGACTCGAGCTTTTACAGTATCTATCGATAAGGTAATGGGAATGGACTTTTTCAGAGCTTTAATTACAGGAATAACCCGTTGAAGTTCCTCTTGTTCTGTTACTTCTTCAGCTCCTGGTCGTGTAGATTCACCGCCGATATCAATAATATCAGCCCCAGAGCTATGAAGTACTAGGCCCTGTTGTATGGCTTTTTCGTGATCAAAGAACTGTCCTTTGTCAAAAAAAGAATCAGGAGTGACATTTAGAATTCCCATAAGTTGAGTTTTTTTAAACATCTTGCCTCATATAAATAATATTATTATGGAAGGTATTGTACATGAATAAATGTTTTAGTTGTACGGAATTAGCCACTTTATTGGGCTTGATAAAGAGTTAAATTGAGTCTTAGAGTATGAGTTATTTAGTTTTTTATTATTTTACTTGTTATATACACAAACAACTTCAAGAATCGGTTTTTGGCCCAATCTTTTTCAACCTAACGAAGCCTGAAAATTCCATCTACTTGTCCAAGTATAACTGGAATTTTCGGCATGGTTCAGAAAGAGGCTTTTTTAGGTAACAAAAAGGGTTGTGGGATCATGCCGTTAGAATATGTCTAATTGCCAAAATTGCGAAGGCTAAATCGAGAAAAGTAAAGCTATGCTTAAGCTACCTGTTCTTGAAGTATTGGAGAGGTGCCACTACCGTGGCTATTAGGAGTTATCCATAGCCGGCTTATTCAAATTAGCTAATAATGGGATAATTTTATTTCTTTGTTGGAGAGGGGGGTATAGGTGATTTCTTCTTAAGGCCACGGTAGTGGTCTTCCCTCTTGATAGCCCCGTTCTTTAGCCTTGTCATTACCCAAATTTTTAAATTTGTTCATACTAAATTTTTAATGTGATACTAAGTCTCTTCTTTCAACCCAAATTTTGAGACTGACATGAAACATCACACAGCAAGCTCTATCGAAAATATTGAAACTACCAAATGAGCGGAGAGGCATTTTTCAGGTGCTTTTTCTACCGATAAAAGCAATGTTTCCCGGTAGATCTATTCCTCATTTGTTCACAAGCACATATGATGTTAAGGCAGCTTATAATTTGTTTGATCATCCAGAATCTACTCCGAAATTTATTCAAAAAGGTCACAGAGAGCTTGTCAATATGGAATTAAATCAGCCGGGTACAT
>JBLFWS010000180.1:0-6990 GCA_047611865.1 Chlamydiales bacterium | reverse complement strand
ATGACATCAGGAATAGGCCAACCTAGATTTAACAGGTAAGATGCCATATGGGCTCCTGATCCTTTGCTCAAATAAAACTGATTTGAATATTTCAAACTTTTTACGAGGGTTGCTGCGGGGCCTAAATAATCAAATACGGAAGCAAATTTGTAGATAATGCGTTTTTTTTTGGCACAGTAAGCGCAAATCCGCCTTTTAGTGTTATAATCTAGGGAAAAACAAAAAGGACATCTTTCGGAGGCTTCTATGGGTGTAAGCAGGTCGTTGCATCCGGGACAGAAGATCTTGAGGTTTTCGGGTGTGTATTCCTGGCAGCACAAACATATTGGGGGGTAAATGATGTGGATACAGGGCTCTGTGATTTTACGTAAAAGTGAAAGCATGGTAGAGAAAGGGGCAGATTTTAAAATGGCCAAAAATATAAGTACTTTATGAAATGAAAGATACTTTTTCCTCCTCTTCCCTTTTCTTCCTTCGCGTTTAATTTTTCATTCTTCTTTTTTCTCCTCTTCTCTTTTCTTCCTTCGCGATCTTCGCTGCCTTCGCGTTTAATCTTTTCTTTCTTCCTTTTTCTCTTCTTCTCTTTTCTTCCTTCGCGATCTTCGCTTTCTTCGCTGCCTTCGCGTTTAATCTTTTCTTTCTTCCTTTTTCTCTTCTTCTCTTTTCTTCCTTCGCGATCTTCGCTTTCTTCGCTGCCTTCGCGTTTAATCTTTTCTTCTGTACAGCACTTTGTTCGGATTTGACTTAGGCCTCACGACCTCACACCTCACGACCTCACACCTCACACCTCACACCTCACACCACCTCACCACCTCACAAATACAAAATACACAATGTATCGTCTCAGGAATTCGAGAAATTTTAATGAACTTGCACACTGCAAACTGCAAACTTGCCATGGAGTGGTGTAATTAGGGTACTAAGTAGGAGGGGGGCTAAGCGGCGTCAGGAATTGGAGTGTTCTCTGATTTTTCTCTTAGTCGAGTCTTTTCTTTAGCTTCATTTTGGTCTTCAGCTTCACCTACTTCAGCGTCATTTTCACTGGATTCTTCTTCAGCAAAGTGCTCGAAGGGTTCATCAGAGCTTTGTTTATGGAGGGTATAAAGAGGTTTGTCGAGAGTTCCCTTGATAGATATAGTAAAGAGTTCTGCGATTTTGAATATGATGTTGAATTGTTTCATATTGATTTTCACATCTAAGTTACCATCGAGATCAACAAAAGATTCAGCACCATTTTTTGAGAGGAAAAACTTTGAACGGCGTCCGTCACTGTATACGTCTGAAAATTTTGTAAGGTATACTTTGCCGCCTCTAAGCTCATAAGAGATGTTTCCCATTGTTGGAGTAAGAAGATTTAAATCCAAACCAATGCGGGCTATTAGGTCATTGGGAATTGCGAAGAGGATATTGAACAAGTTTTTCTTGGCTGGATTATGGAAGTACAGGCTTCCTTTTCCAGTAAAGGATTCAGAATCTGATAAAGAGGCATTTATGTCCCGCAGCTCTGCATTTTTGACAATCAAAGTCTTGGGCTTCACTCTTTGACTTTCAGAGGTGCGGAAAAGGCTAGGGCGTAAACCATCAGCTTTTATTAGTGGGATGTTTAGATGCCATTCACCATCGCTATGCTTGATTACCGTTAGATCGTCGCATGATACGTTAAGAGCTTGATCGTGGATTTTACCTTTACTTAGGTGGATGGCACTGGGATCATATTGTAATTGGGCGTTTAAAAGCTGAAACTTATGGTTCATGAGGTCGAAATTTCTAGCGAGGATGTTTCCATTGAATGACATTGCATCGAAGTGTGATTGAGGAAAGATAAATTCTCCCTCGACCTCAAAGCCGTTACCCAAGCCCAGTTTTGTTACGTGGTTTTGGAAAGATTCAGGGAGAAGTAGGCCTGCTTTTTTCCAGTCGATTTTTACTTTCCCTATAAGAGAAGCTTTGCCTTTTGAAAGGGTAGTCTTTTGCTCTTTGAGGTCAAAGGAAAGGCCTGAGAGATGTCCTTTTGCTTTAGTAAGGGCGATGTTGAAATCTTGATCTTTTTCCCAGGAGATTTTAAGAGGAGAGGGATTGAGATTGAAATCTTTTAAGGGGCGTTCGCTTATATATAATTCGCCACTGTTCATTTCAGTGGTAGCGGCTTTGCAATGAATAAATAGATCATGTTTCCCAAGTTGATAGCGTGAGCGTAGGAAAATTTCGTCAGACTTTTTATTCAAGGAAAAGTCTTTTAGGAAGTGTTTTTTATTGTTGAAAAAATACTCGCCGTCATTTAGTTCGAGTGTCATGGACGTAGACAGTGGTGTGGCTTGTGCATTGAGCTTACCTTGAAAAGGCCTGCCATCTTTGGCATTTTGTACTATCTGAATCAGCTGTTGGTGGGACTCTGCTTGTTTAGGGAGAAGCTTAAATCCCATTTCTTCAATAATTTTTAATGATTTGGGTGCAAGGGAGAAAATCATGTCGTTTAGTTCCCAGTTGCCATTATTCACAGAGTAATGTAGGCGGCCAAGGCTAAGAATATCACGGGTTTCACCGTGTTCAACGCTGTTGAACAAGAGATTTATACCGTCAGCGGTTAATCCATTTTCTGTAGAGTAGTGACACATGATATTTTCTGTATCTTGAAATTGCACACCTAATAATTCCAGGTTTTCGAATGAGGAATCCACGTTTGCTTCAACAATCCAGCGCTTTTCTTCGGGATGAAAGGCAGCGTCAATTGTACCTGTGGTTCTGACTGACCCCTGAGGTTTCCATAAATTAGCAATGCCTTCTAAAGAGGGGAGTTCATTGAGGTGATCCAGAAATGTTTCGAAAAGTTTTAAGTCACCTTTTATGCGGTGTTCATTCTCAAAATATTGTCCTTTAAGACCTAATACTAAAGAATTACCGTATCGTAAGCTCAAGAAATTGATATCCCAGGAGTTTTCGGGATTTTGTTCTATATCAGCAGTTAGGGAGAGCTTATCAACTTGGAGTTGGCTTATGTTCCAGTTTTTTTCTTTTTTTGTTCCGCTTAGGTAGAAGTTCTCTACGGGGGTTTTATCGAAGATGATATCCTCACCCAAAGAGCTGAATTCGTATGCATTTTCTATTTCATCAAACTCAACTTTTGACTTGAGTTCTCCGGAGAGATTGAAATTGCGGTAGTCGTTAATATGGCTCATGTTAAAGGGTAAGAACCCTGGAGAAAGGATGTGCTTTGCATCATCAAAAAGTGTGTTTAAGCGGATCAGTGGTTCAGCATGCAGAACAGCTACTTCTTCCCAATTTCTTAAGGTAAATCGAGAAACATTGGGAAGGATCTCACCAATATGAGATAGATCATTATTGAAGGTAAAAGATACCAGAGCCGGATTGTCTGGCTCAGTAGCTGCAGTGCCTACGAGTCGGGCGACTTGCCCGACCTCATTGTTGAAGTGTAGGTCAAAATCTACATTTGGGTTTTCAAAATCATAGATTCGTGTTTTTTTACTGCTGAAATTAAGTACATCTGATGAGAGATCATTGCCAGCTGTCCAAATACCGCTTAGGTTGTGGGTTTCGAGAGCTCTTTTTTCGTGGTCGTAGTTAAAATCTATGGAAAGATTACTTAAAGCCACATCCGCAGCTTCGAACTTATACGAGCCGTTGCTTACTTTCCCTTGGACATATGAGCTGAAATCCAAGTCATTGGGATGAATAAGAAAGTGAAAATAACCCTGCGTATTTCCGGAAGAAAAAGAGCCTTTTAGTGGTAGTTTACATAATGGGGAAGTCGTAAAGTGAGAGAGAAAGGTCTGTAGATCGGGTATTTTTCCCGAAATACTTTCAGTGTTGATTGTGACTCCAATGTTATCCTCATCGATGTAGTTAATATCCAGATTTCCAGTAAAATTCAGATTGTCAGCAGTAGTATCAATGTCCGAGACTCTTACGTGCCCCTTTGTTAGATGGATTTTAGCTTTGATATCTGAGAATTTTGATTGGAAAGTTTTGTCAAGATATGTGGCATTTTGTATGGGGATGTAACCGAAGTCGTGGAGAGATTCCAAGTCAAAATAGTGGTAGGCTGT
The DNA here is from genome assembly GCA_047611865.1 of Chlamydiales bacterium. Lineage (GTDB taxonomy): Bacteria > Chlamydiota > Chlamydiia > Chlamydiales > JBDQID01 > JBLFWS01. The sequence goes on along the minus strand of JBLFWS010000180.1, from coordinate 2,926 downwards.
AAGAGAGTTTTCTGTTTCGCGAGCAGGGGAAAGAAAGGCTGTATGGTCGAGCTCAATTTTCTGATGGGAGTTTTCCAGTGTGATCTGTTGCGGGAGGTATTTGATGATAACCCTTCGGTGATCGAAGGTGCCTTGCATGTTGGCTAGGCCACTTAGCGCCATCTTACCTTCAGGGAAAACAAAGGGGGCTAGGTATTTTTCTATAGGTAAGCTCTCAGCATTAAAATAACCATTACGTATCACAATCCCGTTGATTCCCATTTCCTTTTCGAGCCAATTTGACATGGCTACGACTCCAGGAGAAACGATGGCAGGAGTTACGGATTTAAGGAAAGAATTCGAATGTTTGATCCATTTGTTGGCGTTAGAATTATTGATGGGCCAGAAGTCCCAAATGTCTGTGGAAATTTTTTCTAGATCTGCTCCAAAGCTAATATTTTTATTTGTCCCGGCGGGGTCGAGAACTCCAAGAATTCCGCCGAGGTGAAGCCCTCCAACTTGTCTTTGAAGTCGGGCATTTATGCTTATCGCATCATTGGAGAATTTCTTCAAAGCGCTTTCGTTGAAAAGGTTGGGAAAGAATGGTGCTAAGGAATCCATCTTTCCCTCAAAGCGGCAGTTGACCATGTTCTCAGGTGAAAACCAGTTGAGGTCAATTGTTCCATTTAAATTTCCCAATGATGTGTGAATAGTGGAGTTATGGAGCATACCTCTAGTAAAGAGTAACTTGGCTTGAATATTGGAAAAGTGCCAGTCATTTTTCTCTCGCTCAAGCCAAGTGAGATCTCCATCCACAACAGTAAACTCTCCTTCTAATGTCCCCAGAGGAAACGCTGACATTAGATCAAGGCTGCCGTATCCTTTTATTTCCGAAAGGCGGCAGTTGACTCTTGATGGGAGCAGCTGAACTTCTAGGTCTTCTGCGGAAAAATTCTGTATTGCCAACCATCTAGGGTAGGAGTTGACAAAGGTAAGCTCAAAGTCAGCGTTAATAATCCCTTCGGAGAGCTTTATATTGTCGAGACCTGGAAGGGTAGGCTTCATCAAATCTCGAAGCATCGCACATTCATCGCGACCGAAGTTGGAAATTTTCATTCTCGCAGTTTGTTGGACATTGTGGGAGGGATGGCTTTCAATGGCCACAGCGAAATCATTACTCGTATCAGATAGAATGTTAAAACTTATGCCAAAGGAACGCATTTCATCTTCATTAAAAAGGCTTTTGCCTTCCAAAACGATAGGCGAAAAATGCTTATCTCGTTTGAAGAGACCTCTCATAATGAGCTCTAGGCTACGGTTTTTATCCATTTCTAGAGAACCCGTTAGCTTAGAGATTTCCCAGTCCAGGGTACCTTTCGTTTGGTGTGAAAGGAAAGCATCCTCACTTAAATGAATTGATCCGGTGCTTGTGGTTAAGAGTTTTTCAATGATTGTGGGCAACCATGTATCGGAACGGAAAAGGTCTGGATCGGATTTTTTTGTGAGAGAAAGCGATGCCTGTTTCACGGTTCCGGATAATTCGAGTGCAGGATGGTTGAAGGACAATCCTTGAAGCTTTATGTCGCCTTCTACGAAAGGCAAGCGTTTATTATCTGGAAGGCTAAAGGTAATTTGCCCGTCGATGGTCCCATCGGTGATATTCCAGTCAGTTTTTGAACTAGAGGAAAATATAGAAAATGTTTCTAAAAGATCAGAGCATTGGACACCCTTAACAGTGATTGCCGCTTGGAATTCATCTTCAAGTTTTGATAGTTCAATGTCGAGAGTATTTTCTGAGCCTGGTTCTGGGGTTTTATGAAGTTGAAAAGAGACGAGTTCTTCATTAGTGCTTTGAGTATCGAATTGGAAGTAAAACTTTTGGATAGCGGAGTCTTCCAGAGCAAGGTCGTGTAATTCGAAGGAACCCTCTTTGATAGCGAGTGTAATAGGGATGTTAAATAGCAGTGAGCGGAGCTCCATGATTTGCTCTAGGGTCAAAGAATCAGGAGCTCGACGAAAGTAGGATAATTGAGGACGGGTGACGGAAACATCTGCATCAAATTCCCAGTCAAGGAGTTCGAGTGAGTAGGAAATACGAGCTTGATCGGCACTGAATTGAATGGTGTTAGGAGTATCACCGATGAAACTTTCCAGCGAAGGTCGGGTGATAATGATATCCCCACCTTCAATTTGGATCTTTTCGTAGTTTAATTTGCTGGAAAAGAGTTCTTTGGATTTTGAAGAAAGCTGCCATTTAACATAGGAAATAAATACGGGTTGCCAAAATACGGCAATCGCCAGCGTGAGAAAGAGAAAAGCGGATAGAACGAGTCTTTTCTTCATAGTCGCATGGTTTTATGGCATTTACGTATATAGAAAGAAACTTTTAATTCCATATGCATTGTATCTCTATTTTTTCCCATTGTCTAGGAAAAACTATTACCTGACTATATTTAATATGAAAAAGAAAAGAGTCCGAGTATTTGCGATCTTAGAAATATACCGAAACAGATTCGGGAATTGGATTTTGTTCCGATCTTTTTTGCGTTTTCTATACGCACGATTGGCCACAAACTTGTACTCCTGGCGTGAGATTTTTTAGCTTGGCTAAGAGAGAGATCGAATGCAATGCCAGACGGCCTTGTTGCACTATTCCACCACCGAGATCACAGAGGACACAGAGGAGGGGATTTAAGCTACTAGCCATTCTCCTTCTGGCATGCCTAGTTTTGCCATCACATTTAAAGCTTCGCATTTTGCTTTCGTTTCAGCCTTTTGATTCTCTATCCCTCTAGATGTTAAGGAACTACCAAACAACTTTTTAAAACGAAACATTGCAGTTTCAGAAAGGGAACGGCGGTGATAACCTTTTAATTTTTTCCAAAGTTTACGAGCATCTTCATCTCCACCAAGCCCTAAAATTTCTAAATACGCATCATTTCTTGCC
>JBLFWS010000179.1:0-7000 GCA_047611865.1 Chlamydiales bacterium | reverse complement strand
CAAAGTTTGTTTAGAAATGGAGAACTTTAGTGGGAAGACATGTCTTGCAGTTGAGCAAGATTTTCATGCAACCGTATTCACTGCAAATCTACGAGCATTGTTAGCCCACGAAGTAACTGAGGAGTCAAAAAGTAAAGGTGAAGAGTCGTCGAAAAGGATGTATGAATATAAAATAAACAAAAATGTATCAGTATCCTTTCTAAAAAACGAATTGGTAAAGGTATTATTAGATTTAAAAGAAAACATTGAGCTCTTTTGTGAATCCACAAAAAGAAGCATGGCTCAATACCTTGTCCCGGTACGACCAGGAAGATCGTTTAAACGGATAAGGAGTCACCCTAAGCGCAAGTATTTCATGATCTTAAGGTGACTTTAATTGCTTAACTTAATGACATTGGGGCGTTGCCCTGGGCTGGCAGTATTTAAGACTTTCAGTCTTAATTTTCTTTAAAACTCTCACTTAGAGAAGCACAAACCAAGAAGTTGAGAAAGGCTAACGGGGTGACGATACCTGTCAGAATGCGAATATATCCAAAAGGCAAAAAAAATAGGCCGAAGGCTCACGTTAAGAAAACAGCACAGGATTGCCGTACTCCAAAAAGGGGGCAAGCCCCCTTAAACCCACAAAAGACCCACTACATGGGAGTCCAGAAGGCTAGACCTTTAGTGATTGTAGAAAAAATCGTTCGGAAAACTTGTTTCGTATTCTTTTACAAGTAAGTCGTATACTTCTTTTGCTGTAGGTACTCCAAAGACTTTTTCTGCCAGATGGCACGCTTCTACAATACTTGTATTGCGTATAGCACTTTTTACTACAGGAATGTATCGCGGTGCTACAGACAGTTCACGAACACCGAGCCCAAGAAGAAGGGCTGTGAAACGAGGGTCAGCGGCAATTTCTCCACAGATGGACACAGGTATACCGTTTCTATTCCCCTCGGTAACAACCATTTTAATCAGGCGGATGACGCTAGGGTGCGTGGGAGAATAAAGATAGCTCATCTGCTGATTTCCGCGGTCTACAGCAAGAGAATATTGTACCAGGTCATTGGTCCCAATGGATAGGAAATCACTTTCTTTCGCGAGTAGGTCACAGGTGATAGCTGCAGAAGGAACTTCGATCATACAGCCAATTTTGACATCCTGATCAATTTCAATACCTTCTTCGATCATTTCTCTTTTAACTTTTTCTACAAATTGCTTTGCTTCAATAAGTTCCGGAAGTCCAGAGATCATAGGGAACATGATTTTGACTTGTCCGTAAACACTAGCCCGAAATATCGCACGAATTTGGGTCCTAAAAATCTCAGGCTCTTTTAGTAAAAATCTGATCGCTCTACATCCCAGGAAGGGATTTGTTTCTTTTCGCAATTCCTCGATTTCGTTGAATTTGTCTCCACCAACGTCGAAAGTACGAATAACAACAGGCAGCCCTCTCATATTCTGGACAATGCGGCAATAGGCTTGAAACTGCTCATCTTCGGAAGGGAAGCCATCTTCTAGCATCGAGCCTTCCTCGGACAGGAGAATGTATTCAGATCTAAACAGCCCTACTCCACTACCGCCATATTCGTGGATCATTTCGATTTCATTGAGCATCTCCACGTTAGCGGAGAGTTTTACGCGGTAGCCATCAATAGTTTCGGCCTCTAGCCCTCCGTAATCTTCTAAGCTTTTCACGTGAAGGGAAAGCTGTTGCTGTAGTTCTTTGTATTTCGTGAGCGTAGCTTTTGAAGGGTTCAGGATGAGATCACCTGTTCTTCCGTCAACGATAACTGTTGAGTGCTTTGCACCTTCGAGATCGTCAAAATTTACATTGGAGACGTAGGGAATCCCTTTTGCACGTGCCATAATAGCAGCATGTGATGTTTCACCCCCAACCTCTGTTACGAATGCGCTGACACAGTTTTGCTTAGCCTCTGCGGTATCTGTAGGTGCCAATTCGTGAGAAAAAACAATGGAGTTATTAGGGATATCGGCCAGGGACACACGTACACTGTCTCTCAGGTGCCCCATGATGCGGCGGTATATATCTTGAATATCTTTAAAACGTTCGCGAAAAAACTTATCAGAAATTCGATTAAATTTTTCTTCGTAATCGTGGATAACAGCTTGAAATATAGATTCTGTATTAATGCGTGTCGCGCGAACTTTCGCTTCTATTTCAGTGGTAAGTGCAGGATCTTGCATCATCTGAAGATGCGTATCTAAAATGGCGGCGCCCTCAAGAGCACCTTCGGCTTCCAATTGTTTCTGCAAACGCATAATATCAGCACGACTTCGTTTTAAGGCTCTTCTGAAGCGTGCTATTTCATCTTCCAGTTCATTTGCGGCGATGGTAAATTCAGGTACCACATCATCCATAAAAGTAAAAAAGAAGGGTTTTCCAATTGCGATTCCCGCACAGATGGGTATCCCACGTAGATGAATTTCTTTTGTTGTTTTAAGAGCCATAAATACTTACTCTCCAAATCCGTTTTCGAAAGCTGTAACGAGTTCTCCCATTGTGTCATCGGCTTGTTCGCCATCAACGGTAATGGTTATTTTCGAGTTCTTCTTTGCAGCCAGCATAAGTATACTCAATATGCTTTTTGCATTTACTGTTTCGCGTCTATGGGTAAAGAACACATCGCATGGGCTATTTTGCAATAATTTTACAATCACTGCTGCTGGACGAGTGTGCAATCCCAAATCATTTGTAACTTTTACCTTATGTACTAATTTCACGACTACACTGCTCTTCTTCGTTTTTGTTTCCCTGCTATTGCTTGCAAGAGTTTATTATTAAATTCTTTTGCTGAATTATATCCCATCTGCTTAAGCCTATGGTTTAGAGCTACCGTCTCAAGTAAGAGCACAACATCTCTACCTGGCTTTACAGGTAGCTCGTGGTAGGGAACTTTTATCCCAAGAATATCACAGTAATTCTGATCTATTCCTAGTCGATCGTAAAATTTATCTTCATTCCACACTTCGAGTTTTACAACTACATCGATGCTCTTTTTTTCTCTAATGCAAACAGCTCCGTATAGGTCTGCGACATTAATAATCCCGATCCCCCGAATTTCCATATGATGTCGAATAAGATCTACCCCTGAACCTTCAAGGTAAGAGCCTTCCCGTTTTTTCACCCGGACGATATCGTCAGAGATCAAGCGATGCCCTCTTTCGATCAGCCCCAGAGCGGCTTCACTTTTCCCTACTGCCGAGTCCCCTTGAATAACCAGTCCTACCCCGAATACTTCTACAAGGGTGCCGTGACAGCTCAAGCTTGGAGCAAACTCTTCCGTGAGGATATATGTGAGTTTACTCAAGAGTGTCATAGTCTTCATACTTGCGCGAAAAAGGGGCACGTTTAGCTCTAGACATAACGCGACGAGCTCTTTTGGCGGACGGTATCGCCTTCCGACAATAACAGCTGGTGTAGGTGAGGATAAGAGTCCTCGTAATCTTTCGTTACGCTCAACAGCGTTAAGATGGCGGACATACTCGATCTCAACTTTTCCAAAGATGAGTATGCGTTTTCCTGCATGGCTTTTGAGGTAGCCTGTGAGGCCTAGTCCAGGTCTGTGGGCTTCAGGGACTTTGATACGACGTCTCAGTCCTTTTTCACCGGTGACAAGTTCTAGCCCCAGTTCCTCTCCATGCTGCTTATATAAGTCGTCTACTAAATACATTTTTTTTGAAATTACGGGTAATTCTAAATTTGTAGAGAGTCACGTTACCAGATATTTATAGATACCTACAAGACAAAAGAATCCGGGGTTTCTCGCTTATTCGATAGATTCCAGATAAAAGACTAACCAATCTAAGAAAGTGGGGTAGGCCATATTGTCACCCCAAGTTTCCTCTATGTCGACATTAGAAAAAGACTTTTCTATGCCAGAGTAATACACATTACCCATTTCCGGCTCGGGGTACCAGTCAGCCCAGAAGCACTGGTAGCAATGTAATCCGAAGGATTCGTAAAATGGGATCAAGCCTTTTGGATCAATTTCTTCCCCCTTAAGCGTCATAAGAGGTTCTTGCTCGAGAAGGAACTGTTGAAATTGTTTATAGCGTGAGCATAGCTCATTACTTTTTATGAGCCCCGTGTCTGTGTATTTACTAAAACCGTCATGCACTTGCAGAAAAGCTTTATAGTCTTCGGGAAGCATGTGAGGAGTCACTGTATGGAGTGTTTCTCCAAATCTTTTTCCCAATTCTGCGACTTCTGTTTCATTGAGAGGTGGAGAGCCGTGATAAAATCCTCGGTTCTTTTCCAGACCATAAACTATCTGTGCTTCGAACGAATCATCAAAGCCCCGTTGTGTTGCATAAATGCCTACGTATGAAAGGCTAGCAAAAAAATCGGTGAGGAATTCGTGAACATGGGGAGTGTAGGGAAGCTTTGCGAGCCAGAACTCTCTAATGAATTCAATTCTATCCTCTGAAGTAAGTCTTGAGAGCTCAAACCACCCCTTTGGAAGATTTGGGACTCTTTGAGAGATTTCTTCCCATTGGATATTAGGAGCTTCATGTAAAGGAATGACTTTGTGGAAGTGACCACTCGGAGTAAAGTCATCTGTGAATTCGTGGTAATAACCATGTACATGATCATTCATAACTCAAAACTTCCTCTTTCTAAATTCTTACGAACCTTACACTAGTTTCAACATAATTCTTTTTTTTATTCTAATCAGAGATTTCCTAAAAATGATTGGATGTCCCTTTCTGCAACTTATACCAAGCTCATGGTAAAAAGATCTACTCCAGATTTTTTTATCTAAAAAAAGCTTAAGCCACAGTTCATTTCCTAAGTTGCTATAAACCAAATTTTTATCTATACTCTTTTTTTATTTAAACTTAGCTTTACATTTTCCTAATAAGATATATGCTTTATTTTTTAACCCGTAATAGCGGTGCATTTTTTTGAAATCCGATTCATCTATAACTACTTACGCATTAGATTCCCGTCGATCTCCCTCACCACCAGAAGAACGCATTGAAGCTGAGATCGTCCTCCTTCACAAAAGAGAATCACTTTTATATCCCCCGATACTCTACCAACTCCCCAACGGAATCATGGACCCCGCATCACCGGCTGAATCCATTCGGAATGCTTTTTTTTCCCACCATAATGCCTTTGTCCCCTTAGGAGTCATTTCTGTACTAAACAAGCATTTGAAACATATTGTTTTAAGTAATGGGGCCCTTATCATTTATAAATACCTCATCATTGTCTTTAACCCTGACCGCGACGGTTTTCAGAGAACTCAACACAAGCAATTCAGTTCTGGAGTTACAGCCTTAGTAGACACTCTTATGCTGAAAGACAAGATTTCTTTTTCTCGTGTTCCCTGGGATTCTCTCTCTTTTGACAGTTTAAAAGAGTCTGATTTCATAAAAAAAGGCACGGGCACCAACGACTCCTCTAGCGACAACATCATGGAAGTTGCCCACCACAAAATGAAGCAACTCCGAAACAGTAATTTTCACGGCTATCTCCACGGTGGTTCTGTGATTATCTGTTGACAGCCATCAATTCTTGAGATAAAAGGTTTTTTAGAACCAGTAAACAGGCAATTGGGTTTTCAATATGGAATCACCTGATAAAGTTGTAAATTCTGCAATTCAAAGACGGCAGTCTACTCTGTTGAGCTTTCTCGACAGTCCGAAAAAAGATGGAGCTCAGTCTCTAACTCCATCTCAAGCGGAAGACGATAGTCTTATGCAGCTTGCTTCGAAGCAACGTTCTGATACTGTGAAATTTACCTATTTCTTTTTGAAGAATCGCATTTCTACTGATCTCGATAGCACTATCAGCAACCATGTAAAGAAGCACCCTGAGATGAAGGGTAAATTTTTTGTGGCTATTCTGACGGGGCAATCTCTCAATACTGAAGTCGTAGATCTAGATACTGCCGCCAAAAATACTGTCGATCTACCGGAAGAAGAAGCTCGAGAAGTTTTGAAGAAGAATCCTGTAGGCTATTTTAATGCAGAAGATTTTAAAATGAAGACCTCTGAGGAACCAGCTTTTGGTTCTTTAAAGAAAAAGATCGACGACTTCTTCCAGGAAAACTCCGCTGTTTTTACCTATCTTAGAGAGCATCCAGAGCACAATTTATCAGCTGAAGACTTCTATAAGCCCCCTAGTTGATTCTAGAGGTATAGCCCCCTCTCATTCTATTACACCTAAGTTTGTTAACGAAAAACCAGTTCTTTATCTCAAAAGGTTTTTTTTGATTCCTCCACGATAATGGACAGGATGGACAATTTTCTTGTCAAAATGTGAATTAAAAACCAAAGTTTTTTCTGAAGTTTTGAGAGCTCAATAAACCTAAAAATCGAAGCCAACTCCATACTGATCTACTCATCTTATGTAGCCTAAACTATAATAATGGAGAGGTGCCACTACCGTGGCACGGAATGTATTTATCCATTCCCCGAGCTAAAGCACGGGGCTAAGTAGAGAAAAGGCCACTACCGTGGCCCTCATTGTTTGTTAACACCAATTAGATAAAACTCCATCACCTGTTCATCCTGTCATCCTGCCTTTTCTGTCCCCAAATGCCCCCTAATGAGTCAGCAATTCCCGGTGAAATTTTAAATATCTAATTATAAAATATTTGTGAGTCGTGTAGAATTTTCTTTTCGTAAACTCTCAAGTTTGGAAGAAAAATGGCTGCAAGACTAATTGAGAAAGTAAATCTTTCCGCTAAAGGATTGCTTAGAAAAGCACGAAACATTTTCAAGAAAGTAAAAGAACCTCCAAGAGGAAGGCAAGGACTGGAAAAAAAGATCAGTATTTCAGACTGCCTCATGTCTGCTCAGGATCCCTGCAAAGTCGTGAGTTAAATTTGAATTTATTGTAAGTTTATCGTTTCACAATGATAACGAAACTAACGGTACATAACAGATGAGCATTTCCACAGAGACAACTAATGAAACATTTAACTCCACCAGCCTAGCCCTTTTCGAAGCTCTAAACAGTATTTCCGACCCTAGAAAGAAACGA
>JBLFWS010000178.1:0-7009 GCA_047611865.1 Chlamydiales bacterium | reverse complement strand
TAGTGGACATTCCGTCTAAAATCGATGCTACAGTGTTTTCCATTGGTCGAGATCCTGGTGAAAATACAAAGTTGTATTATTCCAAAATATTCAAATTAATCCTCAACGAAAACTGTCCGAACTATTGAATATCAAGTGTCAAGACAAGCAAATATTACGGACAATCCAATGAAAATAAGGGGTTTCTTATGGTTAGTGGTGCAGGCGCAAATAATCCATTTAACAATGTAGCCAGACAAATTCTACAAAGTGAAATCTCTAGTGTATCCAGATCCCAAGACGGTAATTTTCTCTTAATTAATGCAAATAAAATGATCAAAATCCCGAAGGCTTCAGTAGAGGATATTCTAAAAGGGTTAAAATTCGTTGCTAGAGAACAATTTTCTCCAGAATTAGCTACTACCGTCAGTCGAATAGAATCTACAGCCTTAGAATCGTTCCCGGATATGAAGAAAAATCGTATCGAAAAATCTGTGAATCAATATGTTCAAGCTCTCACTCATTCACATCCAGATGCTGCCCTAAAGATCCGCTCAGGCATTTTAGACTTTGCTCCCGAAGGGCCTACAAGAAGTGAAATTCAGGATATATTTTCAAAAATAGATCAATATGTGGGCATGTTTAAGCAGGTCCTTTCAGCTAGCCCTTTCGACTTAGCTAAATTAAATAAAAAAAAAGATATCCTAATTAATAATTTACAGAATAATAATGTAAAAAACCAAACCATCAAAAGTTCCGTTACTAAGATTCTGAATAACATGATCGAAGAAGCTGACGCTGAACCTATAAAAAAGCAAACAAGAAATATGAATGCCTGCAGCATTTTAGGAGCTGGCTGGCCTGCTATCAGCCGAGGTGGTTATAACGGCAATACCGTAAACTTTTTAGTCGGTCAACTTTTACGAGATACTCATGGTGACTCCGACATCGGCGAACTCAATGAAACGGGAAAAAGCGATAACCCTAAAGCAAAAATCGTGTATTCCCAGCATCAAACCGTTGCTGCCCCACAGAACACATCCAGTTTAGAGACCTACATCAAAAATACTATAAAAAATAATTCTTTCCCTCCGATAAAAAAAGTATTTATCCCCATGAATTTTGGTACACCAGGCAGCCCTACTGCCCATGCAAGCTTCCTTGTTTTAGAACCAGGTAATGCAGGAGGAATGACCTGTACTCTAATCAATAGTCTCGGCACTGGAGGTGGATATAAGCAATATGAAAAGGACGCAATGACAACTGCAGCAAAAGCTCTGCATAGCCAAGGCCTTGTCCCTGAAGTCTTTCAAAACAAAAATGTACTTCAATCTGACGGAACTACATGTGGCATTCATATGACTGACAACATAGTCAAACTTAGCTGTGAAAATCGTTGTTCGGATAGCATACACAAACTTCAAGCTCGTAGCCTGAAAGAAATGGCTGAAGTTTCAAGTGGACATCAGGAAATAGCTCTTCAATGGAGCCACTCTTTATTAGAAAGTCAATTTTCTGGAGATTCTAACAAATATCAACAATGGTATGCAGAGAACGAAGGGTTACTTTAGGCCATTAATCATTAACACCTTTCCTGTCGCTTCTAAAGGTAGGGAGATCTGTGTTCACCAGGTTTTATCTAATCTCTTCATCAAAAAATTCCGGAGTTTTTGCCCCACGATCGTAAAGCAGCTCAGCCAATTCCGCCTGCCCATTCTCCATAGACAAAGCGAAGGGAGAAAGGCCATCATTGTTCTTAAGATCAATATTGGCACCAAGATTTAGTAATTTCTCTACCAAAGAAATCTGCCCGGCGTCTACAGCCCAATGCATAGCTGTGCTTCCATTTTCATCGGGTTCATCAACAGCCATTCCCATTTGAATGAGCTCCTCCAGAAGAAGTTCCTGGCCATCTTTAGCGGCATAATGCAAAGGCGTGCTACCATCTTCTGCTTTCACTTTTATATCCGCCCCCTTTTCCAGCAAAGCCATCATAACGGGACCATGAGCGTTTATCGCAGCCATATATAAGGGGGTTCTTCCTAACTCGTCCTTAGAAGTCACTTCAGCTCCTGCACTCAAAAGAATATTCACCGTCTCCAAGTGCCCTCTTCCGGATGCCCAATGTAAGGGTGTCATCCCAAAGTCTTCTCGGACATCAATATGAGCTCCAGCTGCAATAAGTTTTGTCACAGCATCCTGTAAACCATTTCCTGCTGCCCAATACAAAGGCGTCGCCTGATTTTCATCAACGGCATTAACATCGGCTCCTAAGGCTACTAACTTGTCGATCATTTCCATTTTCCTAGTCATACTAGCCAGGTGTAAGGGAGATTTTCCACTATTCTCTTTCTGGTTAATATCAACACCATGAGATAAAAGTTTTTCAATAACATTAACATATCCCATCTGTGCAGCGAAATGAATCGAGCCTCTACCGTATTCGTCGACGGCATTGGCGTCCGCTCCATTTGCGAAAAGCATCTCAATAATTTTCCCGAAGCCCCCCTGTACAGCAAGCATAAGAGGGGTCTTCCCTGTATCGTCAGGATGATTTATATCTACACCTTTCTCAAACAGCACATCAAATATTAGCACTTGATTCAAGATGACAATATGGAACAAGTTCCTATCATGGATCCCTATTGAGTGAATATCAGCACCCATTTCCAGCAGATAATGAAATATCTCCATATTATTTTCTTCGGCTGCCCAATGCAAAGGTGGCTCTAGGAATTGCGTAGTATCATTGAGGTCTTGCCCCTTATCTACGAGCTCCTTAATTATTCTCTTATGTCCCTGCATGATAGCGAGATGTAACGGAGTTAAAGCTGAATCATCCTCTGCGTAAAGGTCTGCTCCGTGATCGACAAGAATTCTGAGGACTCCCAAGGAATTGTGCATGGCTGCCAGATGAAGAGGGGTCATTTCCTCTTCATCCTCGCATTCAAGAGAAGCTTGTAAATCCAAGAGCGCTGTCACGGTCCTTTCACAAGCACGTAAGACTGCTAAATGGAGAGGCGTATATCCCTCTTCATCAGCTATTTCAGTATCAACGCCTATCGCCACCAGCTTCTCTACCACCTGAGGCAAACCATTCTCAGCTGCGAGGAGGATCAACTCGGGCTGTTTAAAATCACTAATACACTCTAATAATGCGACAGCACGTGCCTCGCGTCCCTGCTCAATGCATTGAGACAATAAATCCTGAACGATTTCATTATCTCCTGACAAACCCTTTGAATCCTTCAAAAGACTGAAAAGTTTATGGTTTTCTGTAGATCCCAATTGGGCTTTTGGTAATGAGCAAATAACTTTTAAAGCCTGTGTCTGATGGCTTTTTAACCAATTCTGATGTTTACACATCCACTCTAAAGTCTCTGAAAATTCCTCAGGCAACAAAAGAAAATGCTTGCAGAGGTCTTCTTCACTACTTTCGTCTAACATCTTATAAAATTTTTCCGTCTCATCAACAGACATTTTTCACCACTGTAAAAATGCATAAATCGAAAAGGCCATTCTTCCGTGAACATAACATAAATTCACTATCTCTTGCAAAATTTTTACTTTACAAGCCTGAATTTTCGTAAAAAATAAAATTGCTTTCACAAATACGGATATGCTACAAATGATCCCACAAAGTTAGGAGGAACCATCATGCCCTCGCTTAAGGTGTCCCGTAAATCAACAGGAGAAAATGTGACTTACAAGTGCTATGTTCTTGATGGCAGTGGGTTTCAAGGGTTGCGTCTGGAAGAACGTAACGTCCCAATCTCCCCTGAATCTAATGACGTCCTTATTGACACCAAAGCCGTCTCATTAAATTACCGTGACCTCATGGTCGCAAAAGGCCAGTATGGGGACACAAAAAGTTCTCCCATTATCGCAGCATCTGACATGTCCGGAGTAGTCGCAGCTGTTGGCGCAAATGTAAAAGAATTTAAAATCGGCGACCGCGTTCTAAACAGCCCCATACGTGGCTGGCATGGTGGAATGATCCGAGCTGAATGGGTGCGTACCGTTCTTGGAGGAGCCGGCATTGACGGAGTTCTCTCTGAAAAATTTGTGTATCCCTCAGAAGCATTAGTCAAAATACCCGATCACCTCAACTTTCTCCAAGCTGCGACACTCCCAATAGCTGGACTTACCGCCTGGGCTGCCGTCGTCACTCACGGCAGAGCAAAGCCTGGACACTGGGTACTTCTCCATGGAACAGGAGGCGTCTCCATTTTCGCCGCTCAGATAGCCAAAGCCCTTGGTGCAAGAGTGATAATGAGCACTTCTAGTAAGGAAAAGGGAGAATTCGTTCGCAAAAAGTTTGGTATTGATGCTATTATCGATTACCAAGACGAAAATTGGCCAAAGGAAGTAAAGAAAATCACTGGAGGACATGGTGTCGATGTTATCGTCGAAACCGCCGGTGGCGTCACACTTGGACGCTCAGTCCGCGCTTGTGCTTACGGCGCCCACATAGGTGTTATCGGGATACTAGCTGGAAACACCAGTACCTTTAATGTTTATGACCTTATGCCTAAGCAAATCACTGTCAGGGGGATCTTTATGGAGTCCACCGAAGAACTAAGGGCTTTTTCCCAAGCTGTGGAAGCTGGAAAAATAGTTCCTTACATCGATAAAGTTTTCTCCTTTGATCAAGTTAGCGAAGCCTATCACTATCTTGAGTCACAAAAACATATCGGTAAGGTAGTTATTGATGTAGATTCCGAAGCGAAGTACTAAAATCATCAATTAAGGGAGTTAATGACGATGAAGTACCTTGTCACTGGAGGTTGTGGCTTTCTTGGAACGAACCTTTCAGCCCAAGTTTTGGAAAACGACGAAGATCTTATTATCTTCGACGATCTTTCCAGTACTGGCTCAGAGGACAATCTCAGCTGGTTAAAAAAGCGAGGCGCCCTAACATTCGTATACGGTGATATTTCGGATCCTTGTGACATCAAGCAAGCTATCAAACAATATCGGCCAGATGTGATTTTCCACCTGGCAGGACAGCCTGCTATGAGCACCTCCTTCATCAACCCCAGATTAGATTTCGAAACCAATACTGTAGGTACCGTCAATATACTCGAAGCATTGCGTTGTCTCTCCCCGTCGACTACCCTCATCTATTCTTCTACAAATAAGGTTTATGGGGACCTCAACAACACCAAATTACTAGAGGGTGATAGACGATACTCCTGTCCGGATTACCCTAAGGGTTTCGACGAAACTCTACCACTATATTTTCATTCCCCACATTCCTGCTCCAAAGGTGCTGCGGAACAGTATGTCCTAGACTACACCCGAAACTTTGGACTAAACGCTGTGGTATTTCGTCACTCTACCATTTTCGGATTACGGCAATTTAGCTCATCTGAACATGGGTGGATTAGCATGTTTTGCCAACAGGCTCTTGAAACTCTTTCCGATCCCGACCGAGCTCCCTTTTCCGTTTGTGGAAATGGAAAACAGGTAAGAGACGTTCTCTTTGTTAGCGATGCTGTGGACTGTTACTTTTCAGCAGTCAAAAGAATCGACACTGTTCGAGGAGAAGTTATCAATATTGGCGGTGGGGTAAATAACAGCCTGTCCATTCTAGAACTTTTTGGGTACCTAGAAGAGCTCACAGGGGTAAAGCTGAACTTCGAAACTCTACCGTGGCGTACCAACGACCAAAGATTTTACGCATCCAACAACTCCAAAGCAATGAAACTTTTGAGTTGGGAACCTAAAATCTCAAGTAAAGAAGGTATCCGCAAAATGTACGAGTGGATAACCTTGGAACAAAAAGAATCATCAGAAGAACTTGCATCCTCGTGATTGTGCTTTTTTCTTCATACCTGTAAACTGCCGCACCTTTGAAAGCATAAGGATTGCCTCGATGATAACTATCAAGGATGTTTCAGACTACCTCATGATGAGTTCTATAGAAAAAGAACTCCTCACAACGACTATCGTGACCTACTCCAGCGAAGAACTCACAGATCAAGCTTATCGTACTTGGGATTCTGTCGCACAGTATTTTAACAAATCTTCTCGGCAAGAAACAGAAGACGTACTCACCAATAAGATCTGTACTATTTCCACTGCAACAGGCAGAGAACGTCACATCGCAAAATGTATTATCAACTTCCTCGTTGCCGCCAAAATTATGACCTCTAAAAATCCTGATCGCTCTCCCATACCTCCTCAAGAATGGTACTCTAATAAATATGACCAAGTACAAATCTACGACTTCTTTGAAGATAAAGTGTAGATCACCCCGTCAAACCCGAGACTTTCTATGTTTAATACTATTTTCGGCTCATCCAGTGTACCTTTGACTTTAGGTGTGCATAACAACAGACTGGCTCCCTGCCCGGACACTCCCAACTGCGTCAGCAGTCAATCTGAAGACAGCCCTCATTACATTACGCCACTGTTTAATCGCCATTTCTCTGAACCTATCCAAACACTTCGGTCTATCGTAGATAAATATCCACGCGTTAAAGTTCTTACTCAAAACGAAACTTACCTCCATGTCGAATTTTGCTCATTTCTCTGGGGTTTTACTGACGACGTGGAATTTTATTATTCACAATCAGAAGAAGTGGTTCACGTACGTTCTGCTGCACGAGTGGGATACAAAGACTTCGGTACAAACAGAAGACGAATGGAAGCTATCCGCGCAAACTTTAACGAGGTCCACAACCCTTAATTAAAAGCCGGTGGACGACCTATCTTATCAAAGTGTTGGGAAGCAAGTAAAACTGCTCATTCTCGTTCCATCTGTTTACAATAAAGCAGCGCGTTGTTGCATAAAACATGCGTCTACAAGATGCTTATGATTAAAATCATACCACCGAGATCACAGAAGGCGCAGAGAAAATAAAAAATCACAGATCAGTTGATAGCATATTCTGAGAGACTTTATGCATTTTTCTATCTCTCTGTGTTCTCGGTGCTCTCGGTGGGTCCAGTTCACCAACATAGTTTACACTTTGATTCACCAGCATGGTTTACACTTTTGGTAAACATGAACAATAAAAAATGC
>JBLFWS010000177.1:0-7063 GCA_047611865.1 Chlamydiales bacterium | reverse complement strand
GAGTCTCGGTCGCAAGCTCCCTCGCACTTGCACTGGGCTACCTTCTATAACCCACTTCGTGGGTAAGAGTTATCTATCAAAACCTCTCTCTTACGACCACTTACAACCTTAGGTTGATGCGTATGGGCTTCACCCCAAACCCGAGCAAAGGGCAAGCCCTCTGCACACCCCTTTAGTGTCCGAGCGTTCGAAGCGTCGCTAGTTCAAGCAATTTTTTCTCTGCACTCGATGAACTTCGTTCCTCTCGCCAAGCAGTCAGCACTATTGTTCCAATTGTACTGAAAAGTTCCACCTCCGGTGGTGTGACGGTACCTGTCAGAATAGGAATCTGGGCAAATAATTCGTAAATAAAAATTTGCAGCCTCTTCGTGGGTAAGGATTATTTTATTTTATCCTTGCTCTTACGACCACATACAACCTTAGCTTGATGCGTATGGGGCGTTGCCCTGGGCTGGCAATATTAAAGGCCTTTGGCCTTTTCATAAGTCGATAATAACAAAAGGAAATTTAGTTAACGCTTATGGGAGGAACCCCATGAAGCATACACAGCCAGCACCTTTTTTAAGGTGTTGGCTGTTCGTAGAAAAAGAGTTTTAAGAAGCTGTGTCTAGGCCGAATTTCGTGACGTGGAAACAGTCTTTCCCTTTGTGGGTACCTGTTTCAACAATTCCTACCTGGAAAAGGCGTTCGAAAAGAGTCGCTTTGATAAACTCCTTTTCGTCATCATTGTATATTGGGATCTCATACTTCCAACGGCGGCCCTTTTTTATTAGGGTAGCACCATCTGTATCACCAATAGTAACAAGCATTCCCTTGAGAAAATCCTCGTGATAGATCCAGTCAGAATGATTGACAGTGGCTAAACTTTTCTCTACAGAACGAACGTTACGGTCCGTATGTATAGTTGGAGAGAAGGCTTTTGTCATCTTGAAATTACGAGGGTGCCGTAAAAGGAACATCGCTTGGTCCAAGGGAGACATCTGCAACCAGTAGCCCGCATCGCCAGGCGACGAGGAAAGTTCTGACTCATAGATGTAGGCAAGCTGTATCTCACAAAGCTTTTCGATGACCTGGGAGAAATACTTTCTAAATAGGGGTAAAACATCATCTTCTGGAGTAGGCATGTTTTCACATTGCAGCATAAGAAGTTTTACATCGGCATAAGAAAGGCACAAGTCAGTATCAAGAGTAAGAGACTGTTCCTGAATGATTTTTAGGACAGCGGACATGTCCTTTACAAAGGGAAAAGAGGTATCCCGAAAGGGGATAGGCTTTTCTGTATCCTCTATTGGTGGAGGAGCAGAGGCTTCAACAAATGCGCCGTATTCAGTCCATTCATGTATTGGAGTGACAACTTCTTTCCAGTCGTTATCCACGCGGTTGTAGCTCAAGAAGCAGAGAAAGTTAAACTCGAGGTGAAGAAGGTGTACCTCGAACTCCTCTCTACTTAGTTCGTATTTTTCTCTGAGTGCTCTAGAACGTACCTTGTGATCCGGAGCACTGTAAACATCATTTACGATGCCCTCAAGAATGCGATCATCCAGGCAAAGTTCCGTCATATAATTTTGGTAAGTTTTAGGCGTAATAAAGAATTTTTCTACGATGGAACCAAAGATGTCATCAGAGGAGCGAGGGATAGAGTACCAATTGGGAAGGGAATGGATTGGCACTTTACGTAACAAATGTTGTAGAAATTCCATATCTGGACGAAAGGTATCGTCGAACTTCAGAATTTGAAACTCGTAATACTTTCTCATTTCCTTGTTAACAAGGATAGTATCGCTTTGGATTTTAAGAAGTCCGGTTTTACTAAGTTTTTCAATAGTGGGGTACAATTCGTCAAAAGTGGAGTCGAGGTCGGTAGCAAGGTCGGTAATACGGATTTTAATAGATCCGTTGAGGATTTCTTCGAGGACTTCCACGTCAAAGGTGGAAAAATTGGACATTAATATGCGATTTTCAATATCACGACGGTAATTATAGTCGGATAATTCTATCTTATTTTTTTTTGAATGATTAACTAACATGTATTAAAGGACTTCCTACGTTAAATTGCCAGGAACATTTGAAAAACCGCTCCGCAGGGAAGCTTCAGACTTTACGGGCTCTTAACATACTAAAAGAGGAAACTTTTTGGGGCAAGCTTTTTAATTGGATAAATTATTTTATTTCATAAAATATAGAATAGAGGCATTTAGACCTTAGATTCTGTGTAAAAAGAGCTTATGGAAAATAGAATTTACCAATTCTTTAAAAAAAATAATATAAAAATAACATAAGCTTAACGAAATTCCAATAAAAGAATGTTATTATAAAGACGTAGTTCATAATAAGTTTTCTTTTGGGGAAGAAAAATGCTTTTGGAACGAGTAATAATCTGTACGTCCACTGTACTTTATCAATGCATACTTTTAAAATTGTTTTTATAATATATTAGTAGGCTGTATAATTCAGTTAGGCGATTAAAGTTATTTGTATAAATAACAAGGGGTCAAGAGCATGATGGATTTAGCTGAGATAAAACGAGAAGAGCTAAAGGATGCTGAAGCATTAGAAGAGCTTAAGCAATTCGAAGAGCTTCAGGATTTTTTTGTTAACTTCGAGGAAGAGGACCCTTCAGGTGGAGTAATCGATAAGTTAGATGCTCTTGAACAGGACGATAGGACTCTTGAGGAAATTCTTGGCATTGGTAGAGAAATAATGGACATCTATTATGAATGTTCTCGAGAGATTCTCGGTCAGAAACTTTATGAGCATTCAGGAAATGCATTTCTCTTTATGACGATGCTTAATCCATATGTATACGATTACTGGATGGGTCTGGCACTTTCAGAGCACCTATCTGGAAAATATGATGTAGCAATTAGAGCCTATAGTATGGCTGCTTTGACAAACATGGATCATCCAGCACCTCATTTTTTTGTAGGTCAATGCTTAGCAGCACAAGAGAAGTACCATGATGCTATAGGAGCCCTGGAATACACGATGAAAATGACCGTTACAGAAGAAGAGTATCAATCTTTTTACAAGAAAGCACGCGCATTAAAAAAGAGTGTTGAAGCAAAAATCTAGGGGAACGATCTAAGGGAGGTTGTAAGATGAGTATGGGTCCAGTGGATGGAGGAATGAGAAGCGGAGGCGCTGAAGGAATCAACCCTTTAAGTGAGAGTGGTGATGTAGGAGCGGCAGCTCTTGATACGATGCCGGAAGGTGAAGAGATGGGAAAGTCCATTTCACAAGGCCCTCCAAGTGCTCCTGCTAGCCTAGCGGATATTCAAAAAGCTATACAAACTGCTAAAGGTGACGGAGTGCCTCACATTAATTTTGCTGATGGAACAAAGAATGGAGATATGAGCTTGCCGATAGCAATGGATGTGACAAGATCGAGCCTGGAAGGAATGACCAATAGTGCACAGAGTTTACCACCACATATGTATATGCATGAAATGTAATAAATAAAGAGTTTGCTGGGTATGAATTGCTGCAATGGAATCATTTCAGGCAAAAGTCCAAAAAAAGCTAAAGTCTTACCACCGAATTGGCGAAAACCTATCTAGACATTTATCTTATACGTAAAACTAATCCATGGAAATTATTCAGAATCTGAGGCTAGAAAATTATGGCGGAAGAAGCAAAAGGCACCACGGGCCTTGATAAAGCAGTAGACCAACTAGTTGATTCAGTGATGAAGAACCTGGAAGAGGGTTATGACAACCCAATGCTTCCTTTTGCACTCTATGTCGAAAGAACCAAGATGGAAGTGGAGCATGATGTCAAAGAGTTCCGCATGAGACTACGAAAAGGTTACTTAGCTATTCTCTATGCCTTGCGTGATAAAAAAGGCATGTCTAAAGAACAAAAGAAAAAAATCGTAAAGGACATATTGTCCAATCAAATTAATACTTTGTCTGGGGAATATCGTATCGATCCCTAGTAAAGTCCCGTCTTTTTTAAAAAAAATCTTTATATTACGTTAACAATCTCTCTATATCCTCATGTACTCCTATTTTTAAACGCGAAGTTATAGAAGCTAGTGCATATCGTGAAGCATGAAAAAGACTTGGATTATTTTTCCGGATTTATAAATCCTTAGAGAAAAAGACCTCTCTTCTTCTCTTCCTTCGCGATCTTCGCTTTCTTCGCTGCCTTCGCGTTTAAAAAAAGGGCTTAAATTCACCTCAGGAGATTGGTATGCACATAAAATCTGTAATAGCAAAATTCACTACAGCAGTTCTTTTTTTTAGCAGTTCATTTTACCCATATGATTTAAGCGCTTTGGATCTTGATAAGGCCAAGAGTTTAGATAGCCCCCAATCCTTTCGCATCTCTATGAGAGAGGACGTAGCTTCTGGGGGGGTAATACCTCTGGCACATTCCGAGAGTATACCTTTGCGAGGTTATGATCGTTTGCCTCATGTTGGGGTGTACACGAATCCTCAGTATCTCTGCGAGCAGAGTGTGGTCATACAAATGGAGAAAAACCTGCTTTTGCAGAATATGCCTCTAAGTTTGCTGCGGGCACTGATAGCAGAATATGAACCAGAAGTTTTAGCTAATGATCATAGTGAAGCAGAACTACGAGTGATTGCAAGTGAGAGTATTCCAGCTTTGCTGGAGAATGCTGAATTTTATCTTATAGCGTCGGGAAGGCCACATACCTTTCACCCGGCAAGTTTTGAGTATCTTAGCTACAACGGAGACGCTGCAGGCAACAGGATCTACAACGCACTTTTCCATGTTTGGGCTTTAGATGACTATGCCCCACCTATTAATGTGAAGATGGGAGTCTTTGATCCATCAGGGGTACAGCCATCTCCTGCGGCCTCTATTGCCTTTGAAGTTCTTGCAGATACCCAAGTTAACCTTCATCCCGATGGGAATAACGTGCACGCTGCAGCTTGGTCCCCAAATAATGCCAGGTTTTCTCTGGAAGCAGGGAGAGTCTATCATAGCTATTGGGCGGTGGCACATCATGGAGAGCGTACAGTGATAACGTATCAGGTTCTTGTGAGTTCAGAGGCTTCTGAAGAGATGTTAAAAGTTGTAGCTGCGAGTTCTTTTACCTTAGGGAATCTAATAGAGAGTTTTCCTGAAGTTACCGCTGCGTGTGGAGAGTCCGAGGACTTATCAGAAAGGCATAGAGCTGATTTCCATCGATTATTTGGGCTGTGAAATCCCTGATGTTTCACCTGATGAGCGGTATCTATTTTTTTCGATGAGTCGTTCGAACTTTTTCAATATCCTTTCCCCGAAGTGGCGATAGCTATATTTTTTGGAGAGAAGCTCTTGGAGGTTTTTTCCGATTACCCGTCGCTCTTCGGGGTTCTCCAAATAATAACGGCATTTGGTGACAAGTTCTTCTTCCGTAGAAAATTCATCGTAGTGAACTCCTGGTTTAAAATCATCTGGAAGACCGTGCCACATTACATCTTCGGGAACTCGGTATACCAAGAAGAAAGCTCCTAAGATGCCTCCTTCGAAAATACGGGGGTGATAGGTAGCCCAAGGGTGAATAGAGATGTTAATACGGCATTCCAGAAAAGTTCTGGTGTATTCTTCCCGGCTTTCTATGTGTCCACGGGAGTATTGCTTTAAGCTTGGGTAGTTGTTCCAGTGAGAGCCTACAAGGGAAAGGGAAAATTCTTTGTCGGCAAGCTGATGAATGGTGTGCTTGCAGAAGAGGTGGTGCAGATAACTTTGTCCTTGTTCCATCCACTTGCCAGGGAAGAAACCTGCGAAGTCCAGGAATGATAACTGGCGATAAAGCTTTCTTTGTATGACTTCCTGCATCCGCCGATTGAGCATCTCGGCTTGTTGGCTCTCTTCGGCAGTTTTGATTTCGACGGTTTCAGAAAAGTGATGGGCGTGGGACATGGTCTTGGCAAAACCAATATCGTATATAGGGGTAATATTTTCGACTTTATTAGGGGTACAGGGAATGAAGTCACACATGAGTTGGTCTTCATCCAGGCCTGCGTTCATGTATTGGGGGGCAAATCCAGGGAGTAAGCAGAAGCAGCTGTCATAAATTCCCAGAGGGTGTTGTTTGATGTGTCGGAGAAAATGCAAGTGGGGGAAGAAGTCCTGCAAAGGATATATTGTCGGTGGACCAGGGTTGATAGAGAAGGCGGGGGTGTCATCGATTGAGTTGGGGCTACGTATAATTAGGTCGGGCTTAAAATGAGCGATTTCGATATTTGTAGCAAAGGTGTAGTCGTTGAGTGATCCTTCGCACATGGGATGAATAAAGACTATGCAGCCGAGTTCTTCCAGAGCACTTGCAATAGCATCAGAAAAGCGCTTGACGGCAGCAGAGCTACAGGCGCGGTCTACATAAACTCTGGGTGTGTGTTCGCGGAAGACGGAGTGTAGCCTCGAAAGAAAAACGTTGCTGCGGTAGTAGTTGCGTATCGATAATTTTATTTCCTCAGCAGCAATTCTCTGAGCCTTTCTGTGATTTTTAAGAAGCTCATAAACCAGGTCTTTGTGGGGGTCTTTCTCCGCAGAGATGATGTTTTTGCAAAAGGGAATGGGAGTACGGAGATTTTCCAGTTCTGATTCGAGTAGGTATAAGCTTTCGCTTTTATTCCAGATTATTAGTTGGTGATTTTTGTAATAGCTCTTTTTCTTATACTGTTCCCGCAAGCGCTTAAAATCATTTTCTTCCGAAAGAATGATAAGCATGCAAGAAGGATTAGCGGCAATGGGGTTGTAGAGAAATTTATCGACGAAACTACTTGTAGGTTCTACGTCGATAAAAATCAGGCAGGGCCTGTCTTTTTGGGAAATAGATTTATTCCACAGTTCCATAGTCTCGAATGGGTGAAGTCAGCATATTTCAGTATACTGAAGGAGGACTTTCGTTCAATGAGAGAACTAATTATGGGTGTAAGTAGAGTAGATTGTTTTGTATCTATTTATCATTCAGCTATTTGAAAAAAAAGCATAAGAAAGAAGAAGGGGTCTGACGGCCGACTGTACTGCATTTTTTCGAAGTGCAGCAGCAGTCGGCTCCTTATGGCGGAAAAATTTATGACACGAGAACATTTCTGGCTTTGAGCTG
>JBLFWS010000176.1:0-7092 GCA_047611865.1 Chlamydiales bacterium | reverse complement strand
GATAGCAGATTTTTTTGCTGAAGCAAGAGCAACAGCTATTCTAAGTGACATCAATGATGAGCTTGGAGAAAAAGTCGCTAAAAGCATTCCAAATTTCCACTACATCCAGCTTGATGTTCAAGAAGAAAATCATTGGAAATCTGCTTTAGAATTCTTAAGCTCAAAAAATATCACTCTGGATGTTTTGCTTAATTATGCAAGAATTTGCGCTCTTGCCTTAGACAATACAGAACGGGTACAACAAATATAGTCACCAAAGAAACCAGCATTCCACCAAACGAAGGAATGGCCATTGGAATCATTATATCTGCACCTCTACCAGATGACGTCAAAACAGGAAGTAGAGCCAATATTGTAGTCGCAGAAGTCATTAAAGCCGGACGTATCCTTCTCTCAGCAGCGATTATTGTTAGCTCTCGAATTCTTTCAATACTAGAGGGTTTTTCTTTAGAAAACTCTTTATCTAAAACAGCTGCTACTAAGACCCCATTATCCGAAGCTATACCAAATAAAGCGAGAAAACCAACCCATATGGCAACACTCAAATTAATAGGGTGCATCTGAAATAATTCCCGCATATTCATCCCAAAAAGATCAAAATTACAGAACCATGACTGACCATAAAACCAGATCAGAATAAAGCCTCCAGCCCAAGCAACCAAAATGCCAGAGAAAACAAACAAAGAGGTATAAATCGATTTAAACTGAAGATAAAGAATCAAAAAGATAATCAATAAAGTTACAGGAATCACCAAAGCTAACTTCTTTTCAGCACGGATCTGGTTTTCAAAGGACCCTGCAAATTTATACGAGACTCCGTCTTCAACTTTAATCGACCCATCGAAAATCTTTTGGTCTAAATGACTCTGTGCATCCTCAACAACTGAAACTTCTGCATATCCAGGTTTCATATCAAAGGTCAGGTAAGCAATCAAAAAACCATCTTCACTTTTTAAAACTTGTGGCCCACTCATATATTCCACAGTGGCTAGCTGTTTTAGAGGTATGTGAGCTCCTGTGGGAGTCGCTACAAGTATGTCACCTATAGTCTCAATCTGGTCTCGCAACTCCCTCATGTACCTAACCCGTACTGGATATCGCTCTCTCCCTTCAATTGTTGTGGTCATTGTTTTACCACCGATTGCCACCATAATCACTTCTTGAATATCGGAAATTTTAATTCCATAAGGCGCCAATGCCTCTCTGTCAATTTTTATTTCCAAGTAAGGTTTTGAAATCAAACGATCCGCATTAACTGTGTCTGACTCTATACTCGGAACTTGACGCAAAGCTGCTTCAAATTGCAAGGCCGTCTGCTCAATCACTTCTAGAGTAGGACCTTTAATTTTGATGCCCATGGGAGCTCGCATCCCACTCTGAAGCATAATAATTCTAGTCATTATAGGTTGTAATTTAGGTGCTGAGGTTGAACCTGGTATAGTCGCCTCGCTAGTAATTTCCTGCCAAATATCATTCGTGTTCTTAATACCACGCCACCACTCTCTCCCAGGGTTTAAGCCAGGGTCAAGAGCTTGCCGCCAAAGAGGAAAAGGATATCCCATTCTTTTCTCTATAAGCTTGTTCTCAAAATCACGGGCAAACTTTCCTTGCACCTTGTAAGACTCCCCATCGGGTGCTAAGAGAGGTTTTCCATCTACTGAGCGCATGAAATCAACTTCTTCTGGGTCAAACTTATAAAACTGTGAACTTCCTCTCTCATCCTGTAAAAATTCATAGTGATAATCTATAAAAGTTTCAGCCATCGAGATCGGAGCTGGATCTAAAGAGCTCTCTACCCTTCCTATTTTTCCAACAACTCCATTAATCTCCGGAATCTTATCAATTAAGATATTCTGCCTCTGCATCAAATCGAGAGATTCTGTGATAGAAGAGTGCGGCATTGTACTTGGCATAAACAAGAAACTCCCTTCATCAAGGGGAGGCATAAACTCCTTATCCATCCCCTTATAAAGACCGGGAATTCCCAACCAAATAACCATTCCAAACATTACAATCGATGCTGGAATAATCAGAAAACGCTGCTTATATTGGAGAGCCAAACGCAATAAATCGGAATAAGACCACATAAATAGGTAGCACCCAAAAAGCAAGCCTCCCAAAGAAAAAAGCACAAATAAAGCATTACTAATGATCCCTTTCTCCAATCCTAAAGGCATCCACAAAAATGTCAAAATAACAGCTACGGGAAGGACTAAAATCCACTCTATTTTTGCTTTGGATTTCTTCTTTTTAGCGGGACGTAAGATAAAAGATGCAATGGCAGGAATAACAGTCAAAGCAATAATCATTGCTGATAACAAGGCAAAAGTTTTAGTGAATGCTAGTGGACGAAATAGTTTACCTTCGGCAGCTTCCATGGCAAATACAGGCAAAAAGCCAGCCACCGTCGTAGATAAAGCTGTTAAAACAGCTCCTGCCACCTCACAAGTACCCTGATAGACCGATTCTGTATGACTCTCCTCTGCTCCACTATCGAGACGTTTAACGATACTTTCGGAAATCACAATACCGATATCAACCATAGTACCGATCGCAATCGCAATCCCTGATAATGAAACGATATTGGCATCTACCCCAAATGTTTTCATCGCCAAAAAGCATAAAAGCACTGCCATTGGCAGAGTGCCGGCAATAAGAAGTGAGGCGCGAAAGTGTCGGAGCAAAACAAGAACGACAATTGTTGTAACAAGAATTTCAAGTAAAAGAGCTGTGCTTAATGTATTTAGAGTCTCGTTAATTAAAACCGTACGATCATAGAAAGGAACAATTTTAAGCTGACTCACCGTACCATCTGCGAGAACCTTTTGCGGTAAACTTGGTGAAATCTCTAAGATTTTCTCCTTTACATTTTCGATCGCCTCTAATGGGTTAAAACCATAGCGAACGACAACAACACCACCTGTTGCCTCAGCCCCCTCTTTATTCAAAGCCCCTCTACGTAAAGCTGGACCAAGAGATATGTGGCCAATATTCCTTAAAAAAATTGGCTGACCGTCAATAGCTTTAATAACGGTATTTTCTAAATCCTTAAGTGATTCTAAAAGTCCAACTCCCCGAACAATATACTCCGCTTTATTAACTTCCATCGTTCTTGCCCCAACATCAACGTTAGAACCTTTAACCGCTGCCAGTACATCTTGAAGAGTCACACCGAATGCTTTAAGAGCATCCGGATCCACATCCACCTGGTATTCTTTAACGAATCCCCCAACAGAAGCTACCTCACTTACTCCTGTAGCCGAAAGTAATGCATTGCGAACGACCCAATCCTGTACACTGCGGAGCTCTTCAGGACTCCAGCATCCAGTCGGATTACCCTGTTTGTCTTGTCCCTCAATCGTATACCAAAAAATCTGTCCAAGAGCCGTAGCATCAGGTCCTAAAACGGCTTGGACTCCATCTGGCAGGGTTCCACTTGGAAGACTATTTAATTTTTCCAAAATTCTCGATCTTGACCAATAAAAGTCTACATTCTCCTCAAAAATCACATAAATTGAAGAAAAGCCAAACATCGAAAATCCTCTGACGGTCTTAACTCCCGGCGTAGCGAGTAAGGCAGAAGTTAAAGGATAAGTTATCTGATCTTCAATATCTCTGGGCGATATACCTGCCCACTCTGTAAATACAATTTGCTGGTTTTCACCAATATCAGGTATCGCATCAACAGGCACTTTTGATACAGAAACACCTGCAAGCCTCCAGTCAAAAGGAGCAATCATGATCCCCATAAATAAAGAAAATAAAAGCAAAACGACGACTATCAATTGGTTATTTTGACAAGTCCGAATAAGGCGATGAGTTAGCGAAGTTGGTTCATTTTTCATATCAGTGATGCCCGTGACCTTTCATAATACTTTTACCACCCATAGGCATCATCATACTCGGCTTTGCTCTAATTTGAGATGCACTATCAATTTTAAAGTTCCCGCTTATTACAACCCTTTCTCCTTCTTCAAGTCCGTCATAAACCACGTAATAATCTTCCGCACGTGGGCCAAGAAGAACCTCTCTTGCTGAATAACTACCTAAAGGTGTGATATCCTCAACAAAAACGATGGCTCTCTTTCCGGTTATGAGAGGAGATGTTGCAGGAATGGTTAATGGAAGTTTTCCATTCTCCTCTTCAAGAGAGACATAGCCTAGAGATTCTGCTTTGACGAGATCCATACCACATATTGGACACTTCCCAGGTTCATCCTGTACTATTTGGGAATGCATGCGACCAATCCATTTCCCCTCTAGATTTGAAGAAATTATGCCTCCACTGTCAGATACAAGTGGTTTAACCCTTGCCCTTACAAACATTCCTGGCTTTAAAAGGTTATTTCCATTTTGGACATTGACTCGAACTTTTACAGACCTTCTTGCCTCATCTAAAACAGAATCAATAAAAGATATACTTCCCCTAAAAGTTTTCCCTGGAAAAGCTTCCGCTGTAAAAAACACATCCTGCCCATGCCTGAGAGCAGAAAGATCTGATTCATATGCATCTAAAATTAGCCAAAGCTCCTTCAAATTGGCGATCGTATAAATTTTAGTTCCCTCGTCTACATACTTTCCCTCAATCGCGTCTTTATGAATAACAATACCACTTGTAGGAGCATAAATTGTTAATACTTCTTTGGGTTCTCCAGAGCCTTCAATCCCTTCAATTTGTTCATTAGAAAGCCCCCAGAGCTGGAGTTTTTTCCTACTGGAATTTAAATTATCCGCTAAATTTTTTTTAAGAAATTTGCTTGCATCTGGATTTATATTTTTCAATGATTGCACTGCTTGAATCAACTCTTGCTGCGCTGTAAGTAACTCAGGACTATAAATCTCAACCATATGGTCGCCCTTTTCTACAGCTACTCCTGTATAATCCAAAAATAGGCGTTCTATCCTTCCAGAATTGCGAGCTGTTATATGCACTATACGAGTTTCATCAAAATCGATCTTCCCATACATACGTACATCTAAATGCACTCTACGTCGCTTTACCAAAGCCGTCTCAAGTTCGGCTAACTTACGAGCCCTGTCTGATAATATAAGAGAAACCTCCCCTTTACCTGCTCCCTCTTCATTCTTTAAAGGAATAAGCTCCATTCCACAAATAGGACATTGTCCAGCATAAGGCATCTGAATTTGAGGATGCATAGCACATGTCCAAATCGTATTTGATTCATCATGCTTGTGCAATGTTGATTCATCTCTAAAAAAATTGAAGTACACCCCACCACTAACTGTTAAAAGTAAAAACAGTATTCCCAGAAAAAGGCCTTTATTTTTCATAATGACTCCCCAATCATTGCTCGATACTGTGAAATAACTGCTCCAATATCTGCCCTCGCCCTTTCGAGTTTGAGCTGAAGATCCAATAGAGCTGTTTGTGCATTTCTTAAACGCTCAAAATCACTCCGACCTGCGCTGTAGTCTTCTCTTAAAATTGAGAGAACCTGTTCCGCCTCAGGAATAAGGAGGTCTCTATAAAGCTCAATTCGACGCTTTGTATCAGAAAAACGATTGAGGATTTTTTCCTGCTGTGACAACAGTTGATAGGAGCTCTCTTCGTATGCCTGAGAATATCGATCCAAATGAGAACGAGCTTCTTTTTCCTGGGACTCGTAAGTGCCTCTCCAAATCGGGATATTTACTGATACAAAGGCCACCACGGGATCTTTGCCATTTTCTGGAGTGGACATAATAGCATGATCTGTTTTTATCCAATCTACTCCAAAGGTAAGATCTGGGTAGCGATTTTTGTGAACTAATTTACGTCGAGCCTCTTCAACATTCACCTGTGCTTGAATGACCTTGAGGTATGGATTAAGCTCTACAAGCTCAAGCTTGGAATGCTTAAATAGCCCACTTGGTGGAATTTCGGTTAAAGCACTAATATCACCTGGAAGAGCTAAAGAAAAATCTGCTTCTTGATTGAGCATTGCATTAATTTGAGCGATTACCGTTTTTTCTTGCTCCTGCAATGAAATAAGTTCGTATTCAAGACGATTAAGCTCCATTTGAGCCTGAATACCATCCGCAGCAGATCCACCGACTTTCGTCTGAGACTGTGTCGTTTGCTCTAGAATTTTACCAAGTTCAATGTAATCCTTTTGCAAGCCTATCGCTCTGTTCAGAAAGTAATATTCCAAAAACACTTCTTTGAGATGGAGAGTAAGGGTCACATAGGCAGAAGAGAGCTTTTGTTCAGCCCCTAATGCTTCTTGAGTGGCGAGATCTTTCCGTGAATAAAGCTTTCCCAACCAAGGGAACATTTGCCTGAGACCCAGGCGGAACTTTTGCGGACCAACCCTGGTTTCTACAGACTTAATAAAATGGCCATAGGTGATATTTGGATCAGGAATTGAATCCGAATAGGCTATCTTCGATATTGTCGACTGCCAATGGTGGAATGCCACTTTAACTCCTGAATTTCTCTCCGCTGCTAGAGTTATATAAGAAGCCAGGCTCCTTTCCTTATCCTCCTCAGGTAAAACCCTAAAAGGGACAGCCAGGTAAACAAGCACCACAAAAATCTGTATTTTTCTAAACATCAAACTCAATCACAATTAAAAGGTGTGGAAGTATTACTCTATATCAAATTTCAAATATTATCCCCCTCTTTAAAATCCCTGAATTCCCTTTCAGAAGAAATGCCTCAAAAAGTTAATTTTCCCCTTGACCCTGTACCTAGGTAGAGGGTGTATAATAGAGTCATAGTAGAAAAGGTGAACTTATGACAAAAAAGAAAACGTTTACAGCCGGAATTCTAGCTAAGCAAGCTAAGGTAAATATCCAAACCCTCCGCTACTATGAAAGGAGAGGTCTGCTTCCTGAACCAAACCGTTCATCTACAGGTTATAGGCAATATGGTGAAAATGATGTGAAATGCCTAAAATTTATTAAAAATGCACAGAAATTAGGATTTTCTCTTGAAGAAATCAAGGAGATGCTCTCTTTTCGAATCGCCGATTCAATTCTGAAGTGCGACATTTAGGCAGCCTCACTAAGGCGGCTAAAAACCTCTATAGGTGTGGAAAAGTTTAACACTTTTCGAGGTCTGTTGTTAAGCAGTATTTCTACCTCCATTAA
>JBLFWS010000175.1:0-7114 GCA_047611865.1 Chlamydiales bacterium | reverse complement strand
CCAAAATCAAATTTGTCTAATCCATTTTCTAGACATTTTGTATTAATAATTTTCTCATTTCTTTGAGCAGTGCTTAACATGAACTCTAATACCTTTTTTTGTAAATAAAAGAAATAGAGCTAGTTAAACATTAAAGTTTATGTCAAAAAAAAGATGTGTAGAACTGTAAGGCAAGAGCGAGGGAGCTTGCGACTGAGACATGCAGCTCTGGGGATCTGAATAAACAAAGTCTTCGCCCTTGAAAAGGGTGATAGAAACGCTAAAACATCTAACTATCTTTAGAGATTTCCAGCACCCTTTTCAAGAGTGGACAATTAAATTTGCACATACCCAGAGCTACGTGTCTCGGTCGCAAGCTCCCTTGGTCTTACAGAGCTTCTCTATCCAATCTCGACTTCAATATCTGGCTGGCATACTTGACAAAGCGATGCTCGAGCAACTTGTTCTGAGTCCTCCAGGGAAATTTTTCTTCCACTACTATTAGTTCCCGATATATCCGTTGCGGGGTTGGGAATGAAGTGGTCATTTCTAGAGGGATCTAAGTTATTAACCATTAATTTCTCCCGGAAAGCACCTCTCATTATACCAAGACAAGAGATTAATTTTTTATTAAGAGGTGGGGGCAAAAATGGGATTGACAAATACCTGATTTTGAAATAAAAAACCGGCGATCTCGTGTTCCAAACAGCAAATGTAGAGGTAACAATCCAATGACATTAAATTCCCCACAAGTTCCGGACCATACTACTTACACATCAGTAGACAGCTTTATTGCAGATATAAGAGAAGGAGAGTCTGTAGAAAATGCTTTTTCTTCTTTTCGCGAAAGGAAAGTTAAAGAGGCCTGGTACGGCAACAGTGTCCGCTTGAATCATTCACAAAATGCTGTGAGGACAAGCCTTATTGATGATTTGCAAAAGGCCAGTGCTGGGTCTAACTTTGATAGCAGAAATATACTTAGTCTAAAATTTAGTCCACAACAGACAGAGAGAGTAATTGACCTTTATCTTAAAGCTTTTGGGAGCTCAGAAAAGGCAGGCGTACAAAAGCTGCTAGACCTTCCTAAAAAGGTGAATGACTACTTCGGGGGTCTTCTCAGTAGTTCGGGCAGAAAGCAGCTACTTTCCTTGTTGAAAAGTACCTCCCCAGAAAGCATTACTCCAGAGTTCTTGGAAAACCTTGTGAGCTGTTTGAGGGGGCTTGCCAGTAACAACGCTAAAGCGAAAGTTCTGCGCTATTTAACAGGGGTAGCTCCTGACAAAAGAGCTGAACGCATTCAAAAAGGGTCTTTGGCGACGGGAAACCTCACTCACGGAAAAGAACGAGTGGCTATGTTAATACGGGTCCAGGATATTCCTTCGGAACAAATTAATGATGAGCTTCTTGAAGCTTTAACGGTTCTTATCCCAACTATTGAATCAAGTCAAGAGGGTTCTAAAGAGCTAATTAAAGCTATTAGAGAGATAGAAGATACCCAGAAAAGCCTTCTTATAAATTTCGTTGCTGCAATGTGTTTAGGAGAAGAATCTCTTGTTCCAGACATATCGGAGAAGGTGAAAGGAAATAGTTTTATCAAAGCTAAACTCATCAGAGCGTTTACACGCTTTCTTAAAAAACATTCCGAGCTTACTTCTTTAGAGCAGCTTAAATCTTTGGTAGGAGAGGATCAAGATAAGGCTCAGAAAATAGTACGACGGTCTCTTATTCTTGGAAATTTCGAAAGTAGTGTGCGAAATTTACTGAGTGTTTAGGAGTCGTTTTAGAGGGGTGCAGCTTCGATGTTGCACCTCGGGATCTTCGCTAGTCATCTTTTGAATCCGGGTCGTTTTTAGAGGTTTTAACGAGGATTTTGCGTGACTTGCTGCCCTCAGGAGGGCCTACGATACCCATGCTTTCAAGTTGGTCCATTAGGCTGGCAGCCCTGGCATAGCCAACTTTTAGTTTTCTCTGCAGAAAAGTCGTAGAAGCATTTCCCGTTTCCAGAACGATATCACGAGCCTGGTTGTATAAATTATCAAATTGTTGGTCCGAATTAGAATTCGATCCAAAACCTGCTCCGGCTTCAGGAGCATCAAAAGATTTGATCAGGTAATTCGTAGGAGCTTGTTGGCAAATACTGTTTACGACCTTGTTGATGTCTTCGTCACGGATATACGCTCCCTGGGCCCGTACGAGATTAGAACTTCCGGGGGGCAGGAAGAGCATGTCCCCATTCCCAAGAAGGCTCTCAGCACCGCTTTCATCCAGAATAATCTGACTGTTAATACGACTGGCGACCTTGAAGGCTATTCTTGTGGGGAAGTTGGCTTTGATAAGACCTGTAATGACTTCTCTGGAGGGGCGTTGGGTAGCTAAGATTAGATGAATTCCAACAGCACGGGCCATTTGGGCAATACGGGCGATAGGTGTCTCAATATCACTACTGGAAACCATCATAAGGTCTGCAAGCTCATCAATGATACCCACAATAAAAGGCATGTTTTCAGGAATAGGTATCGTCAAGGAGCTTTCCATTTGCTTGTCGACTTTTCGTTTGTTGAAGCCGGCAATATTGCGGAGGCCCAGTTGCTTCAATATCTCGTAACGCAGTTCCATCTCTTTTACAAGCCAGTTTAAGGCAGCACTTGCACCAAAAGGTTCGGTAATGACGGGGGCTATCATATGCGGAAGCTTGGTATAGGGAGTAAGTTCCACCTTCTTTGGGTCTACCATCAGTAACTTAATCTGATCGGGACGAGCATTCATCAATATCGACATGATAATGGTATTGATACATACAGATTTACCAGAACCCGTTGCTCCCGCAATAATGCAGTGGGGCATCTTGGTCAGGTCTGCAGTAATGTGTGTGCCATGTACTGTCTTACCCAAAAGGATAGGAATAGAATATTTCTGGGGTCCCTGGCGATATGAGTGGAGCATTTCTTTGAAACCCACTTCTTGGGGAAAGGGATTTGGTACCTCAATGCCAACGGCTGCTTTTCCAGGGATTGGGGCTATTATTCTAATAGATTGAGCTTCCAGATTGAGGGCTATATCGTTTTCGAGAGCTTTTATCCTTTGTACCTTCACTCCAATTGCTGGGTGCACTTCGAAAGAGGTTATGGTAGGACCGCAGTTTATTTCTCCAACCTTTGCGTCAATGCCAAAGCTCAGCAAAGTTTCTTCTAGGACCTCTGCTTGTCGGCGTAGGCTTTTCTTAAGGGCTGGCTGGTCTATTTTTTTTGCGGAAGTTATTAGAGAGTGGCCGGGTACTTCGAAGTTGTCGATAGAAGCGTCAGAAGCTGCGTATGCAGGTCTGTGTCTTAGTAAGCTTTGTTCCGCTGAACATCCTTCTTCATGGGCTACTTTAATTTTAGCTTGAGGGTTTTCTCGACTTTCCTTCCTGGAAATAGAAGGGCGCTCTTTCAGTTCTGTCTCAGGCTTAATAGCCATCAAATTGTTTTTTTGTGATGCTTTCTCATTTTCTTGTTCGTCAACACGGACTTTGACAAAACGATCTTCTTCATCACTAAAAGATTTGTCGGAAGCTTCACGTTCGAAAAGGGATGTAAGCTTTTGCCGCATTTTTTTACGGAGTGTTGTAAGTCGGTCTTTTAGGGCTACAAATGTACTTGCCTTGCCGTCTGTCATCATCATCAGGCCGATGGTAAAACCTGTCAGGCAGATAAGAGTTGTTCCCACATTGCTTAGTAAGTACTGTAAATTGGCCATGGGCAAGTCGCGATAGAGATAATAAAAAGGAACCCCTCCCATATTGTGGCGGACGACTCTATAAGGAATGGGAGCATAGTACGTTACAGCTTCAGAGTAAATCAAAGGGGAAACAAATTCACCAGCTTCAGGGTATACCTCTGCCATTAGGTTCAAAAGAATGCAAGCGGACGCCAGAGTAAGAAAAAAATATAGGCTTTTAGACAAAAGGTTTTCTATAGGGTTGCCCTTCAAAAACCTCCAGCCTATCCAGCTTATGAAAAGCACAATCAGATAGCTTCCTAGGCCAAAAAGATATTGAGTGACCCAGGCAAACGTAAATCCCAAAAGACCCAAGAAGTTTGTTGCAGCGTTGCCATCAGTGAAGCTAACTAGGCTTAGAGTCATAATCAAACTTGTAGCGAGCAAAGCGACTCCCTTGACCTCAGACGGGTAGGGGGTTTTGGTTTTCTCTCTACTGGATTTACTACGAGTTTCTCTTCTTCTAGCCATTAGTCACCATGGGATTCAGGAAATTTAAATAGATTAGGGATAGTACCCCTAAGATAGCACAATACCATGCGAAAGGTAACAAGCTCTTTTTCTTCACAAGATGTAAGACTCCGAGGAGGGCCATTAGACCTACTGCGAAAGAAACAGAAAAACCTATAAAATAATGGCTTATGGGGATCTCAGCAACAATTGCTTTTCCGGAAAGTAAAGTACGTAATTCAATAGCAACACCGCCAAGAATTGGGGGGACTGACATTAAAAAAGAAAAGCGCGCTGCTTCATCCTTTTTCCAGCCAAGCATAGAAGCGGCAGAAATAGTCGCGCCACTGCGAGATATTCCGGGCATAAGAGCTACTGCTTGAAAAACGCCTATTGTAAAGGCGTCGTAGAAAACCCTGTGTCCTTTTTTGTCCGGGCGTCTGGGAAAGGTAAACTTCTCGCCTAAATATAAAAGTAAGGCGGTGCAAAGGAAAAAACCTCCGAGAATCTGGGGGAAATCGTATATGCGTTTGATATACGATAAAAATGGATATAAGGGGAGTAAGGGGAGCCCGCTAATGACAATAAGAAACAATAGTTTTCTCTCACTCTGGAAAAGAGAAAGTATGTCTTTGCGAAAAACCAGAAGGATAGAAAATATAGTTCCGAGGTGACAAACGAGGTCAAAGGGAAGGTAAAGGCTAAGATTTTCCAAACCAAAAAGTGTTTGTACTAATTTGAGATGGCCGGAAGAACTTACAGGAAAAAATTCAGTGAGACCTTGGACGAGACCCAAGGCAATTGCTTCGAAGATCGACACCAGTAACACCCCTCATTTGCTACAGACACTATCTTTATATTATATATTAGCTAGTTACGTGTCAAATATAGGGTATTCTCGGAAATCTACATTAACAGAAGGTTAACTACCCAAGGAAAAAAAATGGGCGAAAGACGGGGCTCGAACCCGCGACCCCCGGAATCACAATCCGGTGCTCTAACCAACTGAGCTACTATCGCCATAGAAAGAGAATATGTTTACATGAAATGCAGATATTACGCAACAGATTCTGCCTGAGAGTTTATTTAAAATAACTGCTATGTTTAAAATCCCAGAACGGGATCACTTTTTCTCGTATCTGTTTTATATCTTAGAAAAATACCCATTAGAAATAACAGGCAAAGGGTCATAACAAAATATTCTTTAGTAAGTGATTTGCTTCGCCAAGTTAGATCAAAAACAGGGGGGACATTATAGCTGAGATTTAGAATGGACGTGGTGTAAGTCTTGTTCATCCAATGTAATACAGAAGAAAGTGGAGGTAGGAAAAGAGCGCTGAGGCAAGCTCCTAATAGAAGAGCTAAAGAGACTGACACTAAAAAGGGGAAAAACAGATTATATATAAGCCCCATCCAGGGAAACTTGTGGAAAAAGTATAGCATACAAGGAATAGCCACGATATGGACAGCAAAAAGCAAGGACAGGCTCTGACGGAGTATTGTGGAAAAAATATAAGATAGCTTGGAAAAAAAACTACTCTTCAAATGTTTGGATAAGGGCTCCCAAACAAAAACTTTCTTCAAGATGCTGTTTAGGCTCCCGTAAAAAAGTAAGATAGATCCAGTCGTCAAAAAGCTGAAATGAAAGCCCAAGTTTTCACAACTTAGAGGATTAGCTAAAAGGGTGGCGAGCATGGCTAGTCCCAGGACATTCAAAGCATCAGAGCGTTTCTCTGCTAATGTGCCTAGCAAAACAATGAGACTGGAAACCCATGCTCTCTGAATCGAAGGGCCACAACCTAAAAATAGAAAATAGGAGGCAAGGCAGATAATTAGGAGTGAAGCGGATTTTTTGGGAGAAAATACAAGGCTTAGAAGAAAGCTTAGCAAAGAGGTGATAATGCCAAAATGAAAGCCGGAAATAGCCATGATATGCTGTAAGCCTAAGCGTCCAAAGTTAAATAACATTGTTCGATCGTTAAATTCTCCTGTCGCTAAGCCTGAAAGAAATTTTGAGGAACGACTATCCTTAATATTTTTGTGAATATAATTTTTTACAAGCTCTTTTGCTTGAAAGCGCCACTGGGCGATGCTGCAGCTCCCTTCCACAGGGGACCATGTGGCGTTCTTCTTCACTTTCAATATAACAGCATGCCTGTAAGGATTATCCTTAAGAACTCCTTTTACGCGGTATGACTGATTGGCCAAGGGGAGATCCCCCCTGCTAGGCAAATAAAGGCTGTAAGGGATGTTATAGAGAGCAGGGCTAA
Organism: Chlamydiales bacterium; assembly: GCA_047611865.1. Lineage (GTDB taxonomy): Bacteria > Chlamydiota > Chlamydiia > Chlamydiales > JBDQID01 > JBLFWS01. The sequence continues at coordinate 659 of JBLFWS010000175.1, read as the reverse complement.
GCATTGGATCATCAGGAGTAAAACTACTGACTGTGCCACGGTAAATGCGGCTGGTGGAAAAATGATTGGCTCCAGATGAAACGGAGTCAATGGATATCTCTACCTCACCACTTAGGCCTTTGGGTGGCAGTTCAGGAAATGTATAGAAGATTGTTCCATAAATCCAAGCTCCTGCACCAATGATAATTACTGCGGAAAGGCGGGATATGAATATTTTTTTATTAACGAGATAAACGCTGCCTACACAAAGTAAAAGGAGGAAGATGGGTAAGCAAAAGGAGTAATGCCAGTTTAAGGAAGAAGATAAACCCAGGAAAAGACTCAGTCCATATAGAAGAGCAGGACGGCATAGCCAAAATTCGCCACAAAAGAAACAAAATGGAGATAGCAAAAGGCACACCCGAAACTTGTTCAGAAAAACTTACTTCAGAAAAAAAGGCAAGATAGGGGAAAAGTTTCTAAAATTCAAGAGAGTAAACTCAGTAGCAGATATTCCCGCAATAAAATTATTTGAGCTGATTTTAGAGGTTTCCCAAAATCTCAATTTTTGGGTATATAACAACTCTATTTCGGAATGGTGTATTCCGTTTAAACAATCTTACAATCTGGGCATCAAGAAGTTAGGGCTACCACATTTGAGCCGTTTTCTATGAAGTATC
>JBLFWS010000174.1:0-7127 GCA_047611865.1 Chlamydiales bacterium | reverse complement strand
GGCTTAGAAAAGTGGTGGTAGTCAAATTTATTGGGGTTTGCGTGTGAGAGGGTTCTCCAGTCGCCACCCCACTTCCACCCTCTACTTAGGAAGGCGTGGTGGCAGGGGTTTTCTTCATAGATCATGCCTATTTGACTTAGTGTTCTGTTGCGATAGAGTTCTCCTTGTTCCGGGAGAAGTATGTCGCCGTTGATATAGGGGTTTTGGACGGGGTTGATGTCGATAGCGCGCCCGTGGCTATGTAGGGAGAATCTTGATGTGGACCCTGTGATATATCGAGAGCAAAACCCGGAGGAGTTGTTGGCTGCCATTGATTTTTCATCGTCAGCCTCGAAGTCTTCTATGAGGCGAAGGCTTTTTATGGGGAATTTCCTTTCGTAGAGTTCTTCGAAAATTTCTCGGACTTCAGTGGCCAGTTCTCGATGGATTACGATCTCGCCCTCGTGGTCGTTGCCGTCAAATCCCCAGTGTTTGATTTTTAGATATCGCAGGTCTTTGAAGGGCACGGGGTTTTTTTTCTTCCAGAAGGGTTTCATCCTAGCTTTTATCTCAGGGGAGATTTTCATAAGTAACCTAAAGTCTTTGTTTTAATTCTAAAATAAGTTTACTATGTGCGTTGCCTTAATTGCAAGAGGGAGGGAGCGATGAGCTTGAAAAATGAATGGGCAAAGATCCATGAAGAGGTGAAAAAATATCGCTCTTCTAAAGATGCCGTTGAGTTGAAAGGCGATGTAATGGAGGCGTCTATTACAGCTATAAGTGAGAATAAGGACGAAGATCTGGATTTCTCTGAAGAAGAGACTGAATCCCTTGAAAGGGACATATCGATACTTCTCCTCAATCTCCCAAGCTTTCAGAGCCAGTACCAAGAGGTTGTGAAGAAACTGGGAAAGCGGATTTTGCCCATAGACAACTTCATTCACGTTGTCAAGGTGGGGGAGCAGAGTAGCATGACTATTTCACAGATGATTGATGACTACAATCTCAACCAGGAGCAACGTTTTGAGGTGGCGAGAAAGGTCGCCCGTAGTGATGCAAAAGCCATCTCATGGCACATTCAGAATTACAAACTCTCAAAAGAACAGCGATATATGGTGGCTCTTTTGGCAGTGAAAAATGACCCGCTTATTGTTTCTAAACATATGGAAAACTTTAAGCTCAGCCAAAACCAGCGCTTTAATGTGGCCAAGTCTGTTGCAAAGCAGGACGTTGTGGCCTTCGATGATTACGTGACTTTTTTTAAGCTTACTCCGGAGCAATGTGCAGAAATGAAATAAGATGGGGATGACTATGACTCTTGTAATAAATGATCTGTTCCACATTTACTCAGCGAGTAATCAAAGCGTTCCATCAGAGGATTGTAGCTTTTGCCTGAGTAGCCTAAAAGAAGAAGATAAAAAGGTCGTTCAGCTGGCTTGTAATCACTTCTTTCACGAGCCTTGCCTTCAGCGATGGGTGAGGTCTAGCAACCCCTCTAGCGGGAAGTGTGGTCTATGTAGAAGGGTCATTCATTCGAGGATTCTGAAAGACTTACGCAGGGTCTGTTGTGTGGATATCGATGTCTATCGCACAATGTTAAAAGTGGGAGCTTTTGCAGGAGTTGTACTTTGCAATTTGGTGGAAGTCGGTTTTGTCGTAGGTTCTTGCGACTATTACCAGGAAAGTACTCCACAGAGACACTTCGAGAGGTCCGTGGCGTGCTTTAGCATTGAGAATCGGCAAGAAAGAAAAGAGTGTTTGGAAGCGGCGACTGTTCAGGCAAAATATGAAAGGACTGCTGGCATGGCTGCCTTTTTAGCCTATGCGGTTATTTTTCCCTTGGAGCAAGTCTATTGTGCTTTGAAAGAGTCTGAGAATGGCGAGGAAGTGGGATCTGTGTTTTTAGCTTTGCCTCCATTCATAAAATTTGGTTGGGAAGTAGTAAAAGGCTCTTGCCTCCTTGTCTTCAACGTTTCAAGGTATGCAGTAGGAAAGCTTATGCCTGGCGTCAGTCATGCAAGATAGAAGAGGGATAATATTTGCCTTAGTACTTGCAGCTTTTTCAGGATGTGCAAGGGAGGAGGGGGCGACCCCTCTTCGTGGCCAAGTTGTGAGTCAAGTCTCCTCTGATCACCAAGTGAATATTTTCCCTATTTGGACTGAGGAAAAGGGAGCTCTTAAGTTTTTTATCAGGGTGAACTATTACAGTGAGGACTGGATATTTATCCAAGCGGGCAGAACGCTCATGATTCGGGCAGGTGAGGAAGAAATCTTTCTTAGATCAGAAGTGGGAAGTCTCGATGAAAGAAAGCTGCTTGACGGTGGTTATGTCTCTGAGACAGCAGATTATTTTATCGGGAAAATTCAAATGCTTAAAATCCTCTCCTCAGAAACCCCCAGCTTCATCCTTCTAGGGGTTTCAAACAATGTAGAAAGACCCCTGTCGGAATCCACCCTCGAGAAGTTTCGGCAATTTCTTGAAGATTATATGCACTAGTGCAGCAAATCAATTAGATTAGGGGATGTCTTTATTTATCTTTTTTCCTCCGAAGCGACGCGGTCGTAGGGAGCAGCAGAGCCTCCCGACTTCCATAACTTATCCCTTTATATTCTGATAAAGGTAATAGGCCGAAAGGGCCACGGGAATACCTATAGTGAGAAGCTGATTAGGAGAAACTCCTACAGCTGCACTTGTGGAATAATCGGCGCTGCACTCACCCAAATCTGTTTGATCGCTGCAATAGTTCAATAATTCATTATGTGCAGCGACTGCATAGGATTTCAGAGCTTCTGAATTTTGACTGCAAAGAGAGGCGGGGTTAATGTCTGTTGTGTTCCAGGTTTCAGCAAGCATAGTAAAAGTTTCTATACAGAGTTCATGAGCTTGGGCTGCAACGTGACAAAGAAGGCCTGGTACTTGTGTACATACTTGTTCACGTCCGGTTCTTTTCCCCGATGTTGTGCCGGCTTCGGTGACTTCCATCATAACAGAGGTAATGAGTAAAGGTGCAGCTGTTCGGAGCCATCCCAAAGTATTGCGGAGGCTAGCAGAGCTTTTTTGAGGCGCTTGAAGGTGGGTGTCGTTTTCTATAGAGAGGGACGGATGAAAGCTTTCATTAGAGGTCGAGTTTATAGGCATTTGTATGTTCCTGGGTTAATGAGGAAATGTCGGAATCTACGGACTTAGGAACATTATTGTCAATTTTCATAGGATGTAGGCAGCTCTTTAGATGGGCTTTTAAGTGGTTTATTATTAATATCTTACAATTTTTTTTGAAATTGAAAATTCTACACTAAGGTGCTAGTCGATTTATGAGCCAGCCGATCACTGTTTATACTGAAGAGGAATGTCCCAAAACTCTTTTTGTAGCGATGAGTTTCGCTAACAGTCTCTATGATGATTCAAAGACCCCCTTAGAGATAAGAGTTGAGACAATTGCCAACATAAACTTGTCAAAAGAAGAGGTTTTGCCAACTCTTGGTTTTGAGGCCATTTCAGAGCCGTATTATAGTGCTCACTTGACGGCTTGGAAGGAGAGTTGTTCAGAAGAGTTCAGGCTATTATCCTCTATGAAGAGTAGAGTTCGCCTTGGAATGAAGATGCTTATAGAGCATTTTTTGAGTTCCATAGGTGCGGAGCCGTTTCCCAGCAAGCTTAGTCAGGGTAGGTCTTTTATATACCGCTTGGAGACGATGTTGTTCGCTCTGGAAAATACGGAGCAAACGGAGACGGTGAAAGGTTTGAGGGGGGTCTTTGATGATATTTGCGCCAAAATCTTTACAGAGACAAATATTCGTGATGTTCAGCAGACGACTCTTAAATATTTCGACCAGGACGCTTTTGCGGATATGAGTGATAGGGAAACCTTTTGATAGGAGTGAAACCCGAGGGGATGACTCCTTTGATCGAAAAGCTGGCGCTCTCGTGGTTATCCGTTGCGGCTTGTTCAAGTGTATATTTTTGTAAGCCTATGAGGAATTTTCCTAACCAGGTGTTTACCCTTTATCCTCACCACCGTATTTTTGACGGAGTATTTTTCTGAAAAACTTGATGTGGATTCTATAGATACGGCTTGCCGTGCACATATTGATAGGGGGATGGTGATTACAACGATTCTCTACGAATACGCACTTATCAAGGCAGGTAAATTCGATCAAAAAGAATTTCAGGATTATCTGGAGACGATGGTGTTTGCTCCTTCACTATTGTTCGAGAATAGGCCGACACATATGGAGAGAATGCAGTGCCTTCTTTCCCTTATGGCGCGCTTATCTGATAAGAAAGTACAGGGAAATATACTCCAGAGGTCTAGTTATTTTTCGAGGTGTAGGCTAAGTATTCCATTAGCTGTCATCAGGCCAGAAGATCGCGATCAAACCGAAGATGTTAAGAGCTAAAACAGCAATAGAGACGAGGAGGGGGACTCCAATTTCGACTTCTCTCCTTCTTAGTGGGCGGAGCACGCTCTGGAGCCTGCTTATATCACGGTCTTTTCTTTCTAAAGAATGGCCGTTAAGGCATTCGGGATTTTCGTGGACAAATCCTTTGATTTTACAAGCGAGATCTTCGTTCTAAGTGACGTCATCTTGATAGATTTCGCTTCTATCGAGGGGGCAGGTATTTTTTCCTATGGAGGCCCAGCGTGTAATGGCATCTTTTTCAAAATTGTGACCACAGCCTAAACAAACGGGATTACTCATTATTTCTCGGGTAATAGGGCATTTTAAATCGTGGATATCAGATTGTGTCATGAGACCTCCAGCTTATGTACTGTGAATTCTCCGCTAAGGTGTTAGTAAACCTTTTAATATACATAAACCATAGAAAAAATCATACCCTCCTGATTGTCTCTTGTGCTATACTGCGCTTCCCCGTTTTTGAGAAAGGTTCATACTCGATGAAAAAGTTCATATTATCTCTACTGTTTACAGCATTTTCCTGTAATGCTCATGCCATGACCATGGACATGACTCGATATCACAATCATTCCTCTATTCAATGGGTTTGGGCGGTTCAAGCTATCTATGGTTTAGAGTTGAAAGGTGATGAACGGCTTTTGGATATTGGGACAGGGGATGGAAAAATCGCAGCTTATCTCTCTACTCTTGTTCCTGAGGGCTCTGTGATTGGAATAGATATACTCGATGAAGCGATCACTTACGCGCAAAAAAAGTTCCCTAAAGAAAAACATCCAAACCTGTCTTTTGAATGGGGGAAAGCTGAGACGTACCTCGGAGATGAAGCTTTCGATATTATTACAGCATTTTGTTCTTTTAATTGGATTGAAGAAAAAGATGTGGCCTTTACTCGTATTATTCAAAATTTGAAGGTTGGGGGCAAGGCGCTAATTGTGATACCTGAGCTGATAGATCACACCGGAGTTGAGATGTACCGAGAGTATATCGAAGAAGCAGGTTTGAAATGTATCCGTATGGAAAAAGTACGCAGATCTTGTGTTTTACGCGACAAAAGTGAAATGAAAAGCTGGCTCTTAGCTATAGATAAAAAGCTCTCAGAATTGCCTAAGGAAGTTGTCAATACAAGGCTTGATCCGTGGATTAAGGAATTGCGAGATCGCTATCCCCAGGCTGGCGATGGGCGCTTTTATGCTTTTCCGTATGTCTTGGAAATTCTTGTGGAGAAGCCCAAACTTACCTCTTGAGAAGACTCGTTTTATAATTGAGCGATTTTCATATCTATATCCACAATAGAAGTATGTAATTACTAAAATAATTTACAGAAAGTTCTAAGAAATTGACAGCTTTAAAATTATACGAAAATGGCGTTCTTTATCCAGATATGACTAGTAATGGCCCTGTTTCTTTCAAAGGGTTATTTGATAAGTCGAGTATCGGTGTAGCCTTCGTAGATCTAAAGGGTTACTTTTTACAAGTAAATCCAGAGTTAGCAAGAATATTTGGGTATAGCCAGGAAGAGCTAAAGAAAATGCACTTTACGGAGCTTACCCATGAAGAGGATCGAGAAAAGAGTCGAGATTCAGTTCAAGCTATTCTTTCAGGAAATATCGACAATTTTCAAATCGAAAAAACTTATATTAGAAAGGACAAAAGCCACAATTGTTGTCTGGTAAGCGTAACTGTCTGCAAGGGGCAAGATAATACTCCTCAATTTCTTTTTGTTCAGGTCGTGGAAATGGAAAGAATGGTATACTTTAGTAATGATCTAGAGAAAAGCAACGCTCTTTTCGAAGAGGCTTTTGATGGGGATTCAGTCGGAAAGGCCCTTACCAATCCCCAAACAGGTCGTTTTGAGTATGTAAATCGGAGCTTCTGTGACATCTCAGATTATTCCCCTCAGGAACTCATGGAAAAGAGTCTCTCGGAGATTACTCACCCCTATGATTTGGAGATAAGTACCGCAGCCATCAGATCAATAATGTCTGGGAAAAGAAGGAATTGCGAGCTCCAAAAGAGGATCTTGCGAAAAGATGGCTCCATAGTATGGGTGAAAGTCGTAGCTTTCATACAAAAGGATATGGAAGGAGCTCCTCGTTTTATCGTTACTCAAATAACTGACATCACCTCAGATGTGCTTTATGAGAGGCAGCTAAAAAAGCTTGCTGAAGAGAGGCAAGCTTTTTCCATGAGGATTCTTAATATACAGGAAGAAGAAAGAAAAAGAATTGCCCGGGATATTCATGATGACTTTGGTCAGATTCTTGCTGTAATGAAAATGGAAATTAAGATGATTGAAAAGAGAATACCCTGCGCAACAGCTTCTTGTGTGGGATCAATAAATGGTTTACTAACTGAGGCAATCGCTGCTGCCCGACGGGTATCTGATGGCTTGCGGCCTCCTTTATTGGATAACATGGGACTATCTGCTGCAATTGATTATCACCTGAAAAGAACATCCACTACCTCCAAAATAAAATCAGAATTTACGAGTAATTTTAAGCCTAATTCTTTTTCTGAAGAAATTTCCTTACACGTATTTAGAATTTTTCAGGAAGCAATGACCAATATTTTTAAGCATGCTAAGGCTTCCTCAGTTTGGGTTTCTTTGGAGCATTCTGAAGAAAATTTAGTGCTCAAAATAGCTGATGATGGTCTGGGTATTAATTCGGATATCATTGCATTGGCTTCTTTGGGATTGATAAGTATGAGAGAGCGAGCCGCTCTACTAG
>JBLFWS010000173.1:0-7204 GCA_047611865.1 Chlamydiales bacterium | reverse complement strand
TAATGGAGGTAGAAATACTGCTTAACAACAGACCTCGAAAAGTGTTAAACTTTTCCACACCTATAGAGGTTTTTAGCCGCCTTAGTGAGGCTGCCTAAATGTCGCACTTCAGAATTGAATCGGCGAGGGATTTAAAAAGGTTTTTATTGAAGATAGTACTTCATGTGAATTGCACGAACAACTCGCAGAGGCTTTTAAGGGTAGCGGTGGATGTGCTTCCAAAGCTGGATATAAAATCCATCTGACTTGGGAAGCTATTTCTGGACATATTGAGGACCTTAAAATTACAGCAGGTTCAGTTCCAGATCAGGCTATGGCTAGTCAAATTCTCAATAGAATAGGACAAGGTGACCTCATGATTCGTGATCTCGCTTATTTTATTTTACCGATTTTTGAAAAAATAGCCGAACTAGGGGCCTTTTTTTTAAGCCGTTTAAAGCAAAACCCTAAAATATATACTACAAATGGAAAAGAGATTAAAAATCTTCCAGAATATATTGACAGGTATTTTCCTAATGATTCCGTTGTGGAAATAGCTGTTCTTATAGGTGGAATACAAAAGGTTCCCGTACGTTTGATTGCTTACCGGGTTCCAGAAGAGATATTAAATCAGAGGTCACGAAAACAAAATAGGTCTGCACAAAAGAAAGGATTGCTTGTTTTATTATAAGTCGATTAATGGCTATTTTTATAATGACGATGTATTTTTCCATACTCAGAGTTTACATATACGAAAAATACGAAAGAGAACTTGGCTTCCATAAATTTATAAAATGGTTTTTGCGAGACAGACGGCTTCTTCTAATTGTTAATCCTGAATTTCTTGAAAGAGAGTTGATACAAATCTTGGATACAAATAATCTGGGGCTCTGTAAACAAAAACGCAATAGGTTGACGACTCTTGAATTGCTGGAACAGTCCATCGAGTTCCAGGAAATCTACCTACAAAACTATCAAAAGGAGGGACTTAAGGAGATAGGTTGATGCGTATGGGCTCTGCCCCCACCCCCCCGACAGAAGAAAAGCCACTTCCTTCGCTTCCTTTACACTTCAGGAACCGGATGTTAAGTTTTTATTTTCTGTATTTCTTTTACACGAGTCAAAAGTGTAAACCATGTGACCGTTCGGACCGGTGGTAAAATTTTAATCATAAGCCTCTTGTAGACGCATGTTTTATGCAACAACGCCTCTAGAGATTGGTATACCGTTCGTGAGTCAATAATTGGGAACGGGATATGTACTTGAAATTTCAAGAACTTGACTGGCTAAGCTCGTACCTATTAGCAAACAACACCACCAGGAGGAATTTCACCGGGACTGAGTAATTCCAATGATTCTTCGAGAACACCAGTAAGTATCATTCCTTGGCTTTGAATCCCCATAAGCTTAGTAGGCTTGAGATTAGCGACTACAACGACTTTTTTTCCTACAAGACCTTCAGGATCATAGAATTGGGAAATCCCAGAAACCACCGTGCGTTTTTCAAAGCCGAGATCTACTTGGATTTCTAGAAGCTTTTTACTTTTAGGAACTTTTGTAGCAGCAAGTACTGTTGCTACACGAAGATCAAGCTTCGTGAAATCATCAAAAGAGATTTCGTTTTTCAAAGGTGGGTACTCTACAACTTTTGGCTTACTTTCTTCTGCCATTGCATTCAGCTTTTCGATTTCCATTTCTATCTCTTCATCTTCAATTTTTCGGAACAATACAGAAGGCTTAGGCAATACCTGAGCTGCTGGAACAGTCTCACTCATAACACTTTCCCATTTCAAATCGACTAAATTCGTGTCATACCCCAACATCTTCCAAAGCTTATCTGCCGTCTCAGGAATAATTGGTGAAGATGTCAAAGCCAAAGCTTTTAGACATTCAAGACAGCAAGAAATCGTTGTCATTAAGCGGGGCCGTGTGCTCTCTTCCTTAGCATCTGTCCAAGGTTTCTTTGCATCAAAATACACATTCCCTAGCTGAGCGAGCTCCATAATCTGCTGACTAGCCCGTCTCATTCTATATGTGTCATAGCTTTCAGCTATGTCCTTCACAAGACCTTTGATATCAGAAAGAAACTTTACATCAATTTCTTCAGTCAATTCAGATCGATAAGGTACTTTCCCGGCACATTGCTTTTGCGAGAATACCAGAGCTCTATTCACCAAGTTTCCAAACTTTCCAAGCAGCTCTGAATTGCAGTGCTTCTGAAAATCTTTCCACTTAAATTCCGAATCAGAAGTCTCCGGTGCATTTGCTGCAAGAGAGTAACGAATCTGGTCAGTGCTATATTTCGTGAAGAAATCATCTAAATCAATATACCAGCCATCTGATTTGCTAAACGCTCTACCTTCCAAGTTTAAAAACTCGTTAGCAGAAAGATCATCGACAGTTTTATAAGGCTGGTTTTGTCCGAGTGTCATTGCTGGAAAAAACACTGCATGAAAAGGAATATTGTCCTTACCAAGAAACTGTACATATTTAGTTTCTGGATCCAACCAAAACTCTTTCCAGAGGTCTGCGTCATTGTTTTCTTGTGCCCATTCCATGGAAGCTGAGATATACCCAATCGGTGCATCGAACCACACATAAAAAACTTTGCCTTCAGCTCCTTCAAGAGGGACGGGAATACCCCATTTTGAATCTCTGGTAATAGCTCTTGGACGTAAGTCTTCCATATATTTTTTTGCAAAATTCACTACATTGGGTTTCCAGTTCTTCTTTTCTATCCATTCCAAAAGCTGATCTTTAAGTTTATCACAGAGGAGGAACCAATGCTTTGTAGGCTTAAGAATAAGAGGTGAATTTGAAAGTTTCGAACGAGGGTTTAATAAGTCTGTAGCTTCGTAGCTGGCTCCACATTTGGGACATTCATCACCTCGTGCATTTTCAAAACCACATTTAGGACAAGTTCCTACAACATAGCGATCAGCTAAAAACCTGTCCTCATCAACAGAATAGAGTTGATCAGTAATACGAGGCTCAATGTACCCATTTGCCATAAGATCATTGAAATATTCGATAGTAGGAGCTTTATGTCCCTCCCAGGTAGTCCTTGAATAATGATCGAAAGAAAAATTCAATTTATCGAAAAATGTTTTAATCACTTTGTGGAAAATATCTACATGCTCTTTAGGACTTCGGCCTTCTACTTTAGCTTTAATGGTGATGGCTACACCATGCTCATCAGAACCACAAACATATAATACTCTACTACCTTCCATACGTTTAAAGCGTGCGTAACAGTCTGCTGGTAAGTAAGCACCAGCAATATGGCCAAAATGCAACGGACCATTTGCATAGGGTAGCGCTGAAGTAATCAAAACCTTTTGGGACATCGTAATCTATTATCTCCTAACTATTATATATTTGTGACAAATTTGGACACTGTACCACCAGTACTTCCAGACCCGTTCCGGGGACTCGCTTCCACCCTAATAGGACCCTTGCTTCCACATCAACGTATAAAGGTCCTGGAACTGACATTGCGTTAACAGAGTCTATTTCTTTTGGTGAAGAATTAGGACAAGAGTGCTCAGTCTGAAAGCCCTCGAGGGAAGAGTGTGATGAAAGCACAGTTTCCTTTTCTTCATTCGATAAGCTTCCCCAAGAAACATAAGTTCCTGGATATCGCTTATTTAAAAAGCCCCAATTGACACTAACAATTTCCATATAATTGACGCTATTGGGAAAAACTCTTCCTGTTTCCCGACAGACAGCAGCCTTATTAAGCTCAAAAAACTGATTCTCATTAGATGGCAGGCTTTCTAAATACGCATGAACTTTTCTAACCGCTTCATAAGATAAATTAGATCCTAAGGCCATCGGAGCACCTGTATAGGGAGAAGAACTACCTGGTCGGTTCGTTAACCACCATCCCATATAAAAAAGAGCTAGTACTCCTAAAGCACAGAGCAGCATCCCTATAATAAACAGGAGTGCTGCTGCCTCGCCAATTTTATCTACTTGGGTATAGTCCATCTAGGCCAGTACTCCATATCCATCAGATCTTCAGGCAGCTTGACTAATCATTTCCCCCTGACTATCTCAGCAAATATGCCCGAAGATCTAATGGATATAGAATACGGGGAGCATTCTCTTCTCCTTGGACCTTCGGTATTATCTAAGCTATTGGATTTTTTTTATTATCCATAACACGCTTCACCAAAGCGTCCTTTGACCCCTCTTCTTCTTCAGTCTCGGTGATAATGTCCTCAAGCTTGTCTTTTCCTGAAGCAATTTCCAAAAGAACCCAATAAGCTGGATTTTGAACTTTTGTCGGAACGCGGCATTCTCTGCCTGAAACAATTATATTTTTAGCTAACTGAATAGCATAGTTGACTAGTTCGAAGTGACTGTCAAATTTTTTCCCTAACAACTCGATAGTCAGGGAGTTTTTAATCGTGCCCATTGATAATCTCCAACAAAATTGAAATCTTCTTAAACTTTATGTTCTTCAGCAACAAAGATGCTGCGCAGCACCTCATACGCTATGTCCAGGTCGTCATTAATGACGTTATAATCATAGAGCTTCAACATCGATAATTCTCTTTCAGCTTCATTGAGCCTTCGCTCTATTGATTCTGGAGACTCTGTCCTTCTATTCAACATTCGTGTACGCAACTCTTCAATAGAAGGAGGACTTATAAAAATAAATGTGGCGTCTAATTTACCCTTTAACTTCATAGCTCCTTGAGTGTCGATAACAAGCACAACATGGTTCCCTTGATTTTCCTGATCAAGAATCCATTCTTTAGGAGTTCCATATGAATGTTCAAAAAGGCTTACATACTCTAAAAAGGCCCCTTCTTCGGCCATTTTATCAAATTCTTCTTGGCTGATGAAATGGTAATGCTCCCCGTCAACCTCACCTTCTCGTGCTTTCCGTGTCGTGCATGTAACACTCCGCTTTATACAGGAAAATTCGTTTAAAAGCTTGTCAACAAGAGTCGTTTTCCCCGTTCCAGCTGGAGCACTAATCACAAAAAAAAGTCCACTCTTCCTCTGACCAAGGACTCTCTTATCTTTACTCGACATTCTGGACCTGTTCACGAGTTTTCTCTAGTTCACTTTTAATGTCGACCACTAGGTGCGAAACTTCAGCATCAGAGGATTTGGACCCAATGGTATTGACCTCTCTATGCATTTCCTGCACCAAAAACTCCAGAGTCTTACCGACGGCTCCATCATTTGCTTCCAAGAGACTTTGATACTTTTCGAGGTGTATACGAAACCGTGAGATCTCCTCTGAAATATCGATGCGGTCGGCATAGAGAGCTACCTCTCTCAGAACTCTTTCTTCATTCTCTGTACTACCTGGTAAAACCACTTCAAGATTAGCAAGAAGACGTTCTTTATAGCGCTTGGTAGCTTCTGGGACTTTCTCGTTAATAAGATCTATTTTCTTTTTTAGTGTTGGTAGGCGTCCGGCCATATCTTCTTTCAGAGCTTGCCCTTCATCTTCTTTCATCACGATTGCAGCATCCAGGGCTTCTGATAAGGCTTTTTCAAGAGCCGCTCTAATGATAGAGTCATCCTGCAGATCATCGTCGTAAAAGAAGAGACTTTTTTCAGAAGCAATCAATGAAAGGTCGAAATTCTTTGAATCGGAAATCTCCAACTCTGACTCAATCTCAGCCCACGCAGCCTTTAGCTGTTTTGCTAAAACTAGATTAGGTTTCACTGAAATGTTTGACCCGCCAGTCATCTGGATATTCCAAAAAACATTTACCTGTCCACGGGAGAATTTCTTTCCCACACGTTTTTTGATTTCTCTTTCAAAGCGAATTAATTCTCTTGGCAGATGAACATTTACCTCAAGAAATCTTTTGTTAACGGAATGCAATTCAGCCACAAATCGACCTTCAGTACAAACGTAAACAGACCTGCCATAGGCAGTCATACTTTTGAGCATTTTTAATCAAATGAGTTAGGGTTAAGAAGGCAACGCATCTACTTTGTATCAGATAAAAGGGTTTTTTTGCAAGGAAAACAGGGGGAAGAGGCCCTGCAATTACATTAAAGAAATAAGAAACTACCAAAAAATATATTCCAATTACCTTTTATGCAGCCTCTAGACAACTTTTCCAGCTTACATCCGAACCTTTCCTCTGCAGAGATTCTGTGTACATTGTTACTATCACCTGTTGCTTCTATCAAGATGCCCTCCCCCTCATAAATCATTACATGACTCACATAACCTGGCCGATTACTTTCTGATAAGAAAACTAAATCCCCTGATTTTAGTTTTTCCGCTGCTATCCTTTTGCTCCATAGAAATTGGTCATGCGCGTCTCTTGGAACAGAAATTCCACATGAGTTATAGGCTAGATTTACTAAACCAGAACAGTCTACACTGCTTTTAGTTTCAGTATCATCATAGTATACGCCTCTCCCCCCCCAAAAGTAAGGAGCTCCAAGGCAATATCTTACTGCCTGCATTACTGCAGCCCTTCTTTCTATATCGTTTTGCCTTACAAGATCATTTATGTGATGTACATCCCCCCCTTTGACTGAAGATTTTTCTCCATTTGAAAGAATTATTTCATAATTATTTCCGTTAGTACCGTAAGAATGCAAACGCGTACTCATAGGTAATTCTATGGTAGCTCCTGATTTTGTATTAATACTCGCCCAAGGAGCTTTGACTATAAGGTTAGACGTCTTTGCTCCGACGTTTTCACAAACATGCTTTTTTTGTACCCATCCAGGGTACCCTTCCCATGTACCCAATGGGCTCAGTTTTACTTGCTCCGGTGCAGTTACCCTTACCCAAGCTCCCTGCTCCTCTTGAACAATAAGTCGTTCACCATACAAGCACTGAGTTTCCTGAAGCAGGTCTCTCTCGGTAATGGAACTTGTTCTTTCCGTGGGTTCCCTTCTCAGATCAGCTAATGGAACACTAACTTGCCAAACTTCAGAATTATTCATAATTTCACCAGATATGTATTCAGATAACAGTCTGTAATTTACCCACCTCAGGATATTTTTACAGAAATAAAAAATTAGTGACTTGTTTTTTGTCAGGATGGTCAGGATCATCCTTGTACCCATAACTTTTTTTGACAAAAAATATCATTTATTCTCCTAACTATTTTTATTAGCTGGAATTTGATCAAATGCATCTAGAGCTCGTGCATATTCATGAGTTTTACACAAACCCTTCCATATAGCCTTTACTCCTGGAGGTGGGTCGCTTTTACGATTTTTATGCCCC
>JBLFWS010000172.1:0-7208 GCA_047611865.1 Chlamydiales bacterium | reverse complement strand
AAATCCTCAATGATGAGATTGATAAATACAATTCTGAACTTGCACCCCTCCCCCCAACTGTGGAAACAAAAGAGAAGCTAGACGCTTTTGTTGCTAACTGTCAGAAGGGTAGAGAAATACTCCTCACCTATGGCACAGATCTCAGCCAATTCCCGGAAGCAGAAAAGACTCTAATTACAAAACAAAAACTCTCCCAATATTTGGATGCCTTGATCTCTCGTGCTCGTCAACAAATAGAAAATATAACAGAAGAACTTTCTAGATAGACAGGCGCACATGGGGCATCTCCAACGCCTCCTCAACGCGGAGCTACTCAAGGATCGACTTGTAGTCCTAACGAGGGAGCTAAGCCGCGACCAATGAGGAGAGGGGCACGTTGCCAAACTATTTCCGGGTCATGGACCCATGATAATCACCAGCAAATAAAGGGTATTGCATGGTTAGACCAAGCGGCTATTAGAGCTGAACCTCACACAGCCTTTCTTCTCGGTGACAATTACACTGACAAATACCGCACTGATGAAGCAGGCAGAGCTAACTGGGGAAACCAAGCAGAAGAAGCCGGACACCATGACAGAAAAAATGTCGTGGGAATCACGACTACATTTGGGAGCATGGGTGATGGTGCCGCCAGAGACCCAAAGAAATTTAAGGATTTGATGGACAAAGAATTTCAACCTTTGGAGAAATTTGTAAAAAGGGGTGGGACAGTTAAATTTCCAGTTCGTGACGGTAATATCTTAAATACTGTGGGTAATCCTCCTGAATATTTTAAGCATAACCTTGGAACGGGGCTTGCCGACATGGATCCAAATATGCTCCCCATTATACAGGCTAAATTAGATGAACTGGCTTCCATTGTTCCCACGTCTACTATGGATCCAGCTACAAACATGCGCCTATTACAAGAGGATTTAGCGGCTGCGAGACGCGCATAATACAAGCTTTTCTTTGGCAACAGTCCCTTCCACTTAAACTTCTTAATAAAGACATCAGAACTTAATTTTTCACATTTTCCAGTGTTACGATACAGGCATTCAAGACTTTTCCAATTCTCTCTTGGCTGATGGTTTTCCATCCTGTCCCTTGTATCAAGTCTTCCAGATGATAATCTTGTCCCCATCCCAGGAGTAGGCTCATGGAATTCATGATCCTTTGAGGAGAGCTCTTCTGGTCAGTAAATTGGTCTACTATGACAAAGCGGCCTCCGGATTTTACAACGCGGGAGGCCTCGACGAGAACCTCTTTTGGATCGGGAGACACTCGCAGCACATAGGTCGCTAGGGCATGATCGAAGCTGTTGTCCTTGAAAGGGAGGCTTGCAGCATCATAACAGACAAGTTCTACTGTAGCTTCGTGAGACTTTTCTTTGGCTTTGGTGAGCATCGACTGTGACAGGTCTACTCCCGTAACTTTACAATGTGAGGGGTAAAAGGGAAGGTTCAACCCCGTTCCAACTCCAATTTCAAGAGTATGGCCCCCATCCTCTAAGGGTAACATCCCTACAACTCTCGACCTGCTAAAGTTAAAGAGAGGGTCAATAACTACGTCATAGACTTGAGCCCAAAGGGCGTACATCATCTGCAAATATCTTTTGAACATCAGATTTCGGTTCCTTCTCTTCGTTCTTTTGTGCTACAAACCATAGCACCTTGTTTTATTTTTACAAAAATTTTAGACAATCCAGTATGGCCGCATTCACTCCAGTTCACCCCTACACCTCCCCATACTCAAGAAAGCCTGGCACACGGCTCACCTGGGATGAAGGCCTTATCTTGCGGGACTATTCCCGTATCAACCGTGCAGGGAAAGCTATCTTACTGGAGGCCAGCCAAGCTGTTTCAAATGATGACGCAGCTTCTATCAAAGAAAGAATCTTCACTCTTAAGAAAAGCTGCGACGCATTAATTCCTCTACTTCCTGCCACTCCACTTTTCGAAAATGATGAAGTTCTAAGCCTATTTCGTGACCATAGAAAAGCTATTATCGCCTCTCTCAAGGAAAAACGCCTATCCTTCCCCTTAAGTTTTACCCCCACTATCACTGTACTACACTCCAATTCTTCTACTGAGTACATCGAGATCGTTATGAAAGAAGACCTCGCCAACTCTCTCCCTTATAAGATTGGCAACCCCCGACCCGTATTAGACACTGACCTGGGTAAGACTCTTGTATCCCGTGGTGAATCACCTTATGAGACTTCTCGCGACTCTCTCGGGGAATGTAGGCTGAGATGTAAAGACCTTCTCTATGGGTTCTCTCAAACTGTCCAGGGACTGCCCACTACCCAAGCGATCCAACAACAACTCCGTTCTTTGAGATTCTGTATCGAAGATGTCTTGGAAGATGCCACAGAAACTTTCCAGAAAAGCCCCCCTTCTGAGAGCCAGCTAATAGAATATATGTCTTGCAATATTCAGATCATTGCGGAGCGGCAATTTGCTCCTGATGACTCTGACACAGAATATGAAAGGTGGGTAACTCAACGGCAAAATACTTTATCCTCCTTGACGATGCTCATTGCAACACACTCCAGCTTCAACAATCAGGTCATTGAACCTCTGGCGAAACTTCTTCTTGAGAGTCTTCACTAAAGAGGGTTGGAAAAGAGGTTGTAATCCCTTAAATTCTCCAACACGAGGTCGCCGAAATATTCTTCCTTCAGGATAGCATCCAGGGTGTCCACCTTAATAGCTTTTGAATTGTGTGTCATAGCATCCAGGCCCAGAAACTCCCCCGTTTTGGCATTGATAGGCGTGAGGATGTTAGTGGGAGATAGAGAGCCCTCCAGCTTGTCATCGAAAAATATCGCAAAAATTTCGGGATCATCTTCTCGCATGAAGAAAGGCTTTCCGTATTCCTTTTTCTCTCCCTGAGAGTTCCACCATTTCCAATCGTCCTGAATAACGATATGGCCGTGTCCTTTGATATAGTTGTAAATTTCTGAACTGTCTTCAATAGTGGCATTTTCAGTTTTTAGCGCAGCTCCCTGAAAAGACGCTGCAGTGCTGAAAAATTCCCCTCCGACATGCTCATTTATCTCTTTGGCTACCTCATGAATTTTATCTCCAAAACTTCTCAAGACTATGATGTACTCAAGCTCTTTTTCATCGAGCCTCTTCAGCATCTTGTAAAACGAAGGAAATACATCCCCCTTAAAGGCTCTCAATTTTGACAAGATGAGATAATATTCTTCTACAAGTTCCCAAGCCATGGGGTATTCACTCGTTTTTAAACTTGAAATAAAGTGATCCAGAACTTTTTTTCTATGGGCTTTCAATTCCTTGTCACTACGATCTCCGGGTATCAGGATACTGTGGACATAGTCATAATAAGACATTTGTTCGTCTTGCTCTTTGTCCCATGACCAATAGGTTCTTTCCGCTAAAAGATGGCTGATAACGTTTTCCAAAGATTTATTACCCGCGCGGTCCACGGCTATCAAAGTCTTGTTTACATCAAAGTGAAGTACGAGACGTGGTGAACGTGCGGCATAAGCTCTTTCCGGTGAAATCAACAGCAGAGAAAAAGCCATCGAAAGCAATGCAAGAAATTTCATTCTAAGCATGTAAGCGTCCTATAAATAAATATTTATAAATTCTTTATAAATATTTGTTAAAATTAGTATTTGCCACATAACGAAAGGTAATAATATGACGATTCACGCCCTATATGATACCCCAGGCTTCGAACATGTTGCGGAATCTCATTCAAGATACGAGAACGATCTATTCGAAGCTACTGGAGAGTTTCCTCCCATCCCCGTTTTGGAACGAACTGATGCTGCTCCTCGACGAATACACCTGAAGAAAAAAATGACCGACGAGCTGACATGCCGTGCCACCATGAAGATTGTCTCTGACTTTTTCCGTTCCTCAGACAGTAATTTCATGCATCACGTCATCAACCTGTACTTAAATGATATCCCCGCCTCCTCTCCTCTCAGCCCTTCCTTGCAAACCGCCGCAGAAAGAATAACTGTACGAATCCACAATCGGGGTGGTGATATGGAATGGTGTACAGCAATCATTAACAGCTATCTTTAAAACCCGGTAGACCCTCTATACCGAAACGACTTCAACAATTGATTCGGTATAAATACTTTAATCTAATAACCAAGGTAATAATATGACAATCGGTGCCCTTCACGAAATTCCTAGACTAAGGCATGTTTCAGATTCCCTTTCTACATACGAAAACAGTTTAATCCCAATTGGAGGATTTCCTCCCATACCCGTATTGGAAAGGTATGACGCTGGCCCAAACCGTGTACGTCTGAAAGAAAGGTTGACCAACGAAATCACAGACAGTGCTGCAAGAGCTCATGTCGCAAGAGCCATAAGAGCTGCCGTTACGGCTTTTTCCACTCCAACAGAGATGAACTTCATGCAATTTGTCATCAACCCCCTTTTGCGAGATCTTCCTTTCCAACTGAATCCAGGCCAATAATACTCTAGTGCTATGAATTTAAAGGCCCTGGTTTTTTACAGGGCCTTTTTTTAATCCTCTACAAACAGAAGCTTTTCCCCGACTCTTCCCAGTCCCTCCGCCAAGACCTTAACTTTACATGCCACTACACCAAGAACTCCTGAAGCTCCGGCTGCTATGAGTAAATAATTAAAGGTATCCCTTGTGGCAGAACATCCATAACCATTATCTTCTCGAGTACACCCCATTCGACTGTGTACCCAGTGTGCTGACAAAGCTCCCAATAGCGATACGCCTGCCACAGAAACCGTCAAGGCGATGGCAATACCCTTATTGCTTACACGCACACGTCTCCCCTGCACATTAGCTTCTTCTGTCTGGACAGACTGCTCTTGCTCATTTCTCTCAGAGCCCACTCTTCGCTCTCTTAAAAGATCTTCCCCATTTGCACTTGGTATTTCCATCGATTGACTCTCTCTTGTTTGTCATTTTAGAATGATGTAGAGTAGGAGAATCGAGATTTTTTACCTAGTTGAAAAAGAGAAGGTGTCCCTTGAAAATACTGTCTTTCCTTGCCCTACTGTTTGTCATTCCCTTCCAGGTCAACGCCGGGCTCTTAAACGGATTTGAAGTTAAAGACTCTCTGGTGCCCCTAGAAGAAATTACTCCTGGGGGCCCTTCTCAAAGGGGCATTCTTGCAATAAACAATCCCACCTTTATCACCGCGGCTGCTGCACGAGAAAACCATACTCCTATGGAGCAAGCAATCATTGTCGAGAACAAGGGAATCGTAAAAGCCTACCCTATTTCCATCCTGAACTGGCATCAGGTTGTCAATGATCGCATCGGGGGACGCCCTATTGTCGTCACCTATTGTCCCTTATCTGCAACGCCTGTAGTCTTTGACCCAAGAGTCGACGCGCAACCCTTACTTTTTGGAGTTTCCGGACTACTCTATCAAAGCGATGTTCTGATCTATGATGGAAGATCAAAATCCCTTTGGTCTCAGCTCATGAGAAAAGCTATCACCGGCTCCTATAAAGGCGAAAAACTTGTTGTCGTCCCTTCCTCCCAGAAGAACCTCCACAAAGTCTTGGACGAATACCCTCATGCACAAGTCATGGGATCTCCTGGTAATTCTAAAATTCGGAAAAACTACAAAGTCAACCCTTACGCGGCTTATGAAAGGTCAAAACGTGTTGACTTTCCAGTTAAGCATATTGACAGATCCATACCCCAGAAGACTTTCGCTATTCTGCTCCTTTTACGAGACCACTCTCTGATTGTCCCTGTGAACCAGCTTGATTCCAGCAAGAAGCAATTAGATGTGATATTGGGGAATAAGAACATTTCCATATCTTACAATTTTGATGACAGAACGATCTTTTGCGAAACGCCAACTGAAGGACTGACGTGTATTAGAGGATATTGGTTTGCCTTAAAAACTTTCTACCCTCAAGCAAAGGTTTATATGAGGCCTACAACCACTACCCTCCCTGAATAGAATCCAGATGAGTCTTTAGCTTTTCATTAACTTCCTTCTGCTTTTCAAGAGCCTCTTTCTTCTCTTGCAGTTGTTTGCTATTCTGCTTATTAACTTTTTCCAGATGCGTTTTTTCCCCATTGAGTTCGTTAAAGCTGTTTCTAAGTTCTTTCTTGCGAATCTCCAGATCTGCATAACTTTTCTGAAGATCTTGATTCATATTCTGGATATCTTTTAGTTGTCCATGAGTAATCTTAAGAGCCTTCAAAACCTTTTCGCGTTCCTTAAGAATATTTTCTTTGGCCTTTATTAAGCTCGTAATTTCGTCAACATACTGTTCTTGTTTGTAGAGTAGCGACTTGTATTTCATAAAGTCTTTTTTCGACTGATCTTCCAGCTCTTTAACTCTCTCCTGGAGTTCTCTGCTATGTTGGCGCAGGTATTCGTTATCCCTTTTGATCTCCTCGATATTCCCTGTACTTTCACAACCGTTAAAAATGGCGTTTTCCTTATCCTGCAAATTTTTCATTACTCATGCCCCCATAAGCTTTGGCTCTTCCGTAGCAAAAAATCGACTGAAAGCTCCATAATGATAGCTGTGCCCAAAAGAGCTAATGCTGACTTGATATAAATAAGAAAGGCTACGCTCAAAAAAGATGTAGTAAACATGATAAAATGCCCTCATTTCCAGATCCCGACGTTTGCGTTGCTAATGACCCCTCATTTACATATCGCCCCGAAATTTTGAAAATTCTGCACATGCATTTCTATCTATTATGCCTAGATAAAGCTTAAAAATCAATAAATTTTTATGTATTTTAACGGCGTTGTTGCATAAAACATGAGTCTACAAGAGGCTTATGATTAAAACTTTACCACCGAGATCACAGAGGACACAGAGAAAATAAAAAATCACAGATCAGTTGATAGCATATTCTGAGAGACTTTATGCATTTTTCTATCTCTCTGTGTCCTCTGTGATCTCGGTGGTTAAATAAATGATTGTAAACGTATTAAATTATGTAACAACGCCCATTTTAACTCTAAATAGGTCCATACAGTAGTTTAAATTGAAAAAACCAAGTTATTTCTTAATGGTACCTTAGTGTAAGACGAAGTGCTTTTGACGAAAACCGCTCTATTTGAGTGGGATAGAGACTGTAACTATAGCGCCTTTACTATTCTCTTGATTACAGATGGTAAATTCACCACCTAGTAGAGCGGCTCGCTCTCTCATACTTATCAATCCCAAAGAAGCCAATGCAATGATATCCGAATTAATACCCAGACCATCATC
>JBLFWS010000171.1:0-7236 GCA_047611865.1 Chlamydiales bacterium | reverse complement strand
CCAGTTACTCTACTAACGCTGTATCGCTTGCATAAATTTGTCATGTTACCAGCGCCCTGAATATAGGCATTTATCAATTGAAACCTTTGATGTTCCACCTTGTAACTCTCCCATGCCATATATACCTTCCATTAAATGGCTTACGCTGAAATACATTATGGAATTTTTTATTGTTCATGTTTACCAAAAGTGTAAACCATGTTGGTGAACTGGACCATACCACCGATCAGTTGATAGCATATTCTGAGAGACTTTATGCATTTTTCTATCTCTCTGTGTTCTCGGTGTTTAAATAAATGATTGTAAACGTATTAAATTATGCAACAACGCCCTCAATTGATAGGAACATTTGCTAATGAAGTATTTTAATAAACCGTATTGGAATTGTAGTTTTTATGCCTCTCATCTATAGTTAATTCTCCCCAGAAGAAACCCCTAACCTTTTGAGCACCATGAGCAAGAAACCCACAAAATCAAATAAATGCATCAAGATCTACGGTGCCAAAGAGCATAACCTCAAAAACCTCGACATCTCCATACCTCGCGACAAGCTCGTGGTCATCACCGGAGTTTCAGGGTCTGGAAAATCCTCTCTTGCCTTTGACACCATCTTCGCTGAGGGACAACGTAAGTACATGGAATCTCTGTCTTCCTACGCCCGACAATTCCTAAATCAGATGCACAAGCCCGATATTGAAGGCATTGAAGGCCTTCCCCCTACCATAGCCATAGAACAACGCTCCGCCTCGCACAACCCACGTTCCATCGTCGCCACAACCACAGAGATCCACGACTACCTCCGCCTATTCTACGCCCGTTGCGGCCTGCCCCGCTGCTGGCACCCTGTGAAAAAAGACGGTACCCCTTGTGGCCTACCTGTGGAAAGACAATCCCCTACTCAAATCATCTCCACCATTGTGTCTTGGCCAGAAGGAACCATTCTGCAGCTTCTCGCCCCTATCGTGCAGGGAAAAAAAGGCTTCCACCGCGATATCCTCGAAAAACTCTTAAGAGAGGGGTTTTCCCGTATTCGTGTTGACGGAGAAATCATTATGCTAGACGAAGTCTCGCTCAGCGACGAAAACCCCCTTAATTTGGGTCGCTACGAAATGCATAATATCGAAGCTGTCGTCTCCCGCACTCGGATCAAAGAAACCAATCAACGACAAATTGCCGATTCCATAGAAACCTGCTTACAAGCAAGTGATGGTACTTTGATAAGCTTAACACAAGAAGATAAGGACTCCCCTGTTGTAGAAAGTATGTTCAGCGAACACTTTGCTTGTACCCTACACCCTGAGTGCAACCTGCAAAAAATGGAACCTCGCCTTTTTAGCTTCAACTCTCCATTCGGTGCCTGCCCCTCCTGCGGTGGCCTCGGAACGACACAAGAATTTGATTTAAATCTTGTCTTTAACCCAGAACTCACAATCGCCAAAGGAGCCTTTTGCGGGCTGGCAAAACTCGGCTACTTCTACCAAAGACACTACGGGAGAATCCTCACCAAAATCTGCCGCTCTCACGGAATAGACCGCCACACTCCTTTCGGCCTACTACCTCCTGAAGAACAAGACCTACTCTTATACGGCCCCGGAGAAGGACAAGCAAAAAAATCCAAGACAACGTTTAAAGGCATTCTGCACCTCATGCGAAATCGTATGATGGAAACGGAAAATGAAAAAGTTCGCGACTACCTCAACCAGCTACTTATCCAGTCTCCCTGCCCCGAATGTCACGGGAAACGTCTCCGTAAAGAAACCGCTCACATTTTCCTCCGATCAAAAAAGAGAGGAGAAGCCTCTATCAGCGAGATCATCAACATGAGTGTGGCACACGCTGAGGAGTTCTTTCACGACATCGAATTAAGTGCCGAACAAGAAAAGATAGCTGAACCCATCCTGCGTGAAATTAGCACTCGCCTTGGCTTCTTGCGTTCGGTCGGTCTCGGATACCTTAGCCTTGACCGTAAAACCTCCTCCCTTTCTGGTGGAGAAGCGCAAAGAATCCGCCTGGCCACACAAGTTGGTACCGGTCTCGTCGGTGTCTGCTATGTCCTTGACGAACCCACCATCGGGCTTCACCAAAGAGACAATGTACGCCTAATCAAAACCTTGCGCCATCTGGTAGACATAGGAAATACTGTCATTGTTGTAGAACACGATGAAGAAATGATTCTCTCTGCAGACCACATCATCGACATCGGACCAGGACCAGGAATACATGGAGGGACAACCGTAGCGCAGGGAAAAATTGCTGACATCAAAAAAAATAAAAACTCTATAACAGGACGCTTCCTTAGCGGAAAAGAAGAAATATCCCTGAGAAAAACGCGGCGAAAACTCGACGAATCATTTGCTCTACGTGCCATAGGAGCATGTGAAAACAACCTCAAAAAAATCGACGTCAATTTTCCCCTCGGCGGACTGCTCTGCGTCACCGGCGTCAGCGGGTCGGGAAAATCAACCCTGGTCAATGGTGTACTCCTCAAATCACTTCGTGGTCATTTCAGCAAAAAGAAAAAAGACCAAGGCGGAGAACACGAAAAAATTTCGGGGATAGAACACATCGAGCGCATCGTAGCCGTCGACCAATCCCCCATAGGGAGAACACCACGGAGCAATCCCGCTACCTATACCGGTGTCTTCGACGACATCCGCAACCTCTTTGCCAAAACACGCGATGCCATCTCTAGAGGATATCTCCCCGGACGCTTCAGCTTCAACGTCAAGGGAGGCCGCTGTGAAGAGTGCCAGGGGCAAGGAACCAAAAAAATCGAAATGCATTTCCTCGCCGATGTATACGTAGAATGCGAAACATGCCAAGGGAAACGCTACAATGCTGAGACCCTTGAGGTAACCTACAAAGGTAAAAACATCGCAGATGTACTTAATATGACTGTAGAAGAGGCTCTCGGCTTTTTCGAAGTACACCCCAAACTCAGTCGTATACTAACTTGTCTGCATCAGGTTGGTCTTGACTACGTACAACTTGGGCAAGCCTCTACCACTCTCTCTGGGGGAGAGGCCCAAAGAGTAAAGCTAGCCTCTGAGCTTGGCCGCTATACCCGTGTTATAGGATTTAATCCACACACGGTATACATCCTTGATGAACCCACCACGGGCCTACACTTTGCGGACATCAAAAAAGTAATCGAAGTTTTCCATTCTCTTGTTGACATGGGTAATACAGTCATAGTAATAGAGCACAACCTTGATGTAATTAAATGCGCCGACTGGATCATAGACCTTGGTCCAGAGGGTGGTGACGATGGAGGTCAGCTAATAACATGCGGCCCACCAGAAAAAGTCGTAAAAGCAAAAAAAAGTTACACAGGTAAATTCCTAAAACCGTTATTAGGTATGCCCAAAACGGGTTAGCTTGACGCTTGTCTGTACCAACTCTTGAAGTCATTTCGGTATAACCCGTATTGAGTATAATTCTGTAACAAAACTCAGGAGAACATTATGGCTCTACACAGTTTTCTCAAAACTGATCCTCGTCCAGTACGCCCAGAGGTGCAATTTAAAGAAGATAAAAATAAGTATATACCGCTTATTAAGTCTTCCTCTCAACTTGAAGCTGTAAAGCATCAGCTCTACCAAGATAAAGCAGGTATCATTGACGAATCGTCCGTGCGAGGAATAGCCTCCTCCCTCCTTTACGACCTGGGAAAGTCTTTGCATCTCCCACAAGACAAACTAGCTAAATTCACCCATGACGCTATTCGCACGGGATATTATCCCTGCAACAGTATTCGGGTAGAGGCAGAAGAAAACCCATCTCTCGAACATGAATTAGAAGTGCACCTGGTACGGCAAATTGCTCAAAGCATCTGTTCCGATAAATCTGATGTGGAGCCTTTCACAGAATTCTATCAAAAAATCTATCCAAACAATGAATAACTCAGAGTTTTTCACAAGTGGGGACGAGAAAACTGGCCCTTAAATTGCAAGTAAGATCCCCTTAAGGAGTCAAGTAAAAATAATATGGACTTATTGAGTGCATCCAGTACTCCAGATGCAAGGCGTAAATTCGCAGCCGAGACCATTCTCTCAGCAAGAATTTGCAACGCAGCAGATGGGGTACTGAATGTGCTCAATATGTCCATATTATTTTTACTTGGCGACTAACCCACCCTACAGATTAGGCACTTAGCACAGCAGAAAAAACATAAAATGAAATATATAGTGGTTTGAATTATTCCCTCTTTGAAGAGAGCAGTTCCTCAGTACTTTTGAAAGTCGAGCTTTCGAACTCTTCGAGACGATGTTTGACATTTTTCATCTTCTGAAGATGAGATTCAGGCTGAATTGCGGAATCCGCAAGGGAATGCAGGTCTTGGTAGACGTGTCCCACAATATCTACCATCTGATTAACGACCTGTTCCAAAGTGTCTTTATCTTTCTGCTTACAAATCAGTTCCAAGGCGACCTTTTTCACACTGTTGAGAAGAGGCTTGGCTTCACTAGCCTCTCTGGAAAAGCCTTCTAACTCTTCAATATGAAGAATCTGAGATATTTTCTCAAAACGCTGAAGTCGGTCATAGACACTACTGAACTGTACATCCAGGTTATCAAGTTGCTTTTTCACCATCTCCCAAGGGAGATCAGCGTCACGTAGAATGGCAACAGAACTCATCTGAAGATAATTGTCTTTCTTTAACTCTGGATCTTTGTTAACCATAAAACCCCCGAGCCAACAGTTTATCAATGAATAAACCATAATAGCTAAGACTATTATAGAAAATATTACTATTTATAAAATAGCTTTATCATGTTTAAGTTAAAATTAAATCCAAATTTAAAGTATCTGTAAACCTAAATTTATCTAAATAGACACATTACTTTTATTGTTTCCTAATAAATAGCTATCAAACACTTTTAAAGCAGTTCTCCCAAGCTGCTGATTATATGACTTTTGCAAGAAACTTTACTCTTTGTTTTTTAAAAAAAGCCCTCCCAAAACACTCTATATCAACAGCTTCCGCTTGCAATACAAACTTATCCTGTAGCATATTCTTTTGAAACACTCGTGCTCTGTCAAGTTTAAGAATAAAGGTTGATTTGGCGAGATTTTTTTGTCTGGTGAAACATGGGGGTATTAGTGAGATCTCCATGTTTTTTCAGGCGGGAAAATCTCGATGAAGCCCCCCCCCCCCACAGTTCGAAATCTTAATTGTTTCCATCCAAGAAGCAAGACTCGCCTACAGTTACAACTATGTGGAAACGACCTCCAATTTTTTATCGCCGCAAAAGAACTCAACTCCAAATACATCAAAAAAAATGGCAAGATAAACCTACCCTTTTCCAAAAAATTCCATTGGGCCCCTCTAACAATAAATAACGGTGATTCTCAAAAAACCGTTCTCGTCAATATCCACAGCTTAAGCACACGACTAGGGCTTAGCATCCAATCCGTCACCCGTGCAGGCAAAGAAGGATCCTATGGCCTTACGAAGCTCCTACACAATCACCAGTATCAAATCGAGAGCTTTCTAAAAACAGCCAGACATCCTAGGCAAACAGGTCTTTCTCACGAGGAACTCAGTAAAATTAGCCGCTATGCCCACTCTCACGAACGATCTCTTTTTGCCCCCCTAAAAACCAAAAAAGACGCCTATCAATGGAGACGAGAGAAAACAAAACTTCCTCGCTCCTTAATCGTCACAGCTGAAAAAGAAGTCTATGTAGAATTAAAAACAAAAGGGAATCTCCGCAAAATCAGCCAAGGTAATTTTAAAAGTCTGAAATATGCTTTAAATCTTTATACAGGGGAGGTCGTTGCCCAAGCCACCTCGAAACTCCTCAATAAAGTTTATCTGGACAACTCACACAACGAAGCCGAATTTCTTAAACTTTTCAACGGCACAGAAGGCATAGTCCAGACCTACGACATCACCTACTATGATTCGAAGACTGAAAAAGATAACGAATTCATTCCAACAGTTTCGAAACAATCCATCATCCAAAAATGCTACCTCCATGACCTTCATGACGAAGTGAATGCAACAATCGATATCTATGGCTTACGTGCGAAAATTCCCGACGCTGTAAAAACAAACCGCACTTTGAAAATATTCTTCGATTCTCTCAAAGGTCTCAGCGAAATTCATAAACACAAAATCATTCACTGCGACATCAAACCGGAAAACATCTTGCTTGAGGGTAAAGGGGAGTTTGTGAAAGCAGCTATCACTGACTTTGGCCTCGCATTTTTTGAAGATGACATCCACGATCTTTTGAAGTATCAGGGTACCCCAGACTACCTGGCCCCAGAATTTTGTAAAGTCCACGACGAATTAACAGGCTTTATAATGAAACATCAGCAATTTCTGGATGACGATTACGTCGCCCCCGCACACTACGTCGATGATCTTAAAGGAAGAGGACTAGATCTTATCACCTCAAAAATTGATGTTTGGAGTATGGACTGTGTTTTTTACCTTCTATGGTACCGCAAAATCCCCAAATGGATGGAATTTACTCGAAAGTGTCATGCTCAAAAAGACTATTACCCCATCATCAATCATCATATGAATATCTGGTTCCCCGAACCGACAAATAATCTATCTATCGGTCACCTTATTTGGGAAATGCTTAGGCCTCACTCCGAAGAGCGAATCTCCTCCGAAGATGCTTTTAGTAAAATGGAAAAACTCTGGTTCCATCGTGATGTACAATTCCCCCACCATTTTTCCAATCATAGCAAGGATTTCCAGGTATGGTTCAATTCAAGGTAACACTTTTTCCTAAGCCTATAGGCTGTCTGAGCAAAATATCGGATGACTTAAGAGAAGCGAAGGAATTTGTGCTTATGTAACTGAGTCATGCCCGATCTTCTAAAAATGCAGGGTATCAAAATTGATAAACGTTTTGTTCTTTGCTTATATTGGAGAGGTGCCACTACCGTGGCACAGAATCTTTTTTTCCTATCCCCGAGCTAAATCACGGGGCTATCAAGAGTGAAGACCACTACCGTGGCCTTAAGAAGAAATCACCTATACACCTCTCTCCAACAAAGAAATAAAATTATCCCATTATTAGCTAATTTGAATAAGCCGGCTATGGATAACTCCTAATAGCCACGGTAGTGGCACCTCTCCAATACTTCAACCGACATTGAGCAGTTTGTAAAAATGATATTTTGATTTATCTTGGTTCCTTTCTCAAACAGAAAGGGACAGACAATGGAAGTGACTACGCAGAGATTGGATCATCTTGGGATCATTGCAGGTGT
>JBLFWS010000170.1:0-7281 GCA_047611865.1 Chlamydiales bacterium | reverse complement strand
CTTTAATTAAATGGACTGATAGGCGACTTAACCTACCAGCTCCAACAGTGGCAAAAGGTGGGCCGTTATCTGAGCGCATTTTTAAAGGAAGTCCATACTCTCTGAAGGCTTCGTCAAAAATTGGCCACACGTAATCTACAGAATGTTTTTTAAGGTAAACACACCGAATTAAATAACGTGAAAAGCTATCAGTTAAAGTAAGCGGCTCACATTTCTGACCATCCCCTGTAAGAAACCATCCTTTAAAATCAACAGCCCACGTATCATTACAAGCAGAAACATCACCAAGAGGGGCTGTTGCTGGTACTCGTTTTCTAATTCTTCTAGAGGTAACTAAGTGATGCTTCTTAAATATTTTATATAGTCTTGTAGTGCAAGGCCAATCTATGTCAGGGAAGTCTCTTGAAAGCTTTGCAAAGATTTTTTTTGGTCCCCAAGTTCGGTGTTTAAGCTTTAAGTCTATTACTTGTTCAATTTGTACATCGCTATAGATTGTTTTAGGATTAGAAGGAGCTTTTGGCAGGTCCTTCAATCCTTCTTCTCCATATTTTAAAAATCTTTTGAGCCATTTATATCCAGTTACTATACTAACGCCGTATCGCTTGAATAAATTTGTCATGTTACCAGCACCCTGAATATAGGCATTTATTAATTGAAACCTTTGATGTTCCACTTTGTAATTATCCCATGCCATATATACCTTCCATTAAATGACTTACGCGTAAATATATTATGGAATTTTTTATTGTTCATGTTTACCAAAAGTGTAAACTATGTTGGTGAACTGGACCTATACATCATTCGCATTGACTCAATATTTATATTTAACTATCGTTATACGAAATTTATGAATCCTTCTGATAGTATCTTAAATTACTTTTATCGATCCTTCTGACATAAGTACTACCTAATTTCCTACTCCATTGAGGTTTTTATGATTAAAGTTTGTATATGCGATGACCATATGATAATGCGTGAGGGCCTAAAAAAAATGCTCTCCGATTCTGCTGAAGTTACTGTTGTAGACGAAGCTGCTACTGCTAATGACCTGCTCAACAAGCTTGACACAGTTACCTGGGATGTCCTTATTCTTGATATGTCTCTACCTGATGGTAACGGTATTGACGTTTTAAAGGAGTGCGTCAAACGTCGCCCTTCTATGCCAGTCCTCGTTTTGACCATGCATGATGAAGAACAGTACGGATTCAGAACCTTTAAAGCGGGCGCCTCTGGTTTTATTACTAAGGACTGTGCTCCTGAGCTTCTTATCACAGCTATTTTGAAAGTCGCCAAAGGTGAAAAGTATGTTAGCCCTACATTGGCAGAAAAACTGGTTTCAATGCTCGGCTCAAACGAACCAGAAGAGTCTTATGAATCTCTTTCGGATCGCGAATTCGAAGTTTTAACTTTAATTGGCACAGGAAGTACGATCACTGAGATTGCTGAACAACTGAAACTAAGTGTTAAAACAATCAGCACATACCGAACGCGAATCATGGCTAAGCTGGGACTTACCACGAATGCCGACATTATTCACTACTGTATTCAAAACAGCTTGTTCCAAGCCTAGCAGGCCCGAATCTAAAAAACCCTCAATTATTTTGGGGCTTTCTTTCTGATTGCAAATTACACTTTTCTAAAACCTACTATGTGCATGTAAATTTTAAATAGATGTTCTACACCGTTCATAGCCCTATGTGGAATTTCTTCAGGTGGTAAGTCATGTTGTGCAGCAATCTTATCTTTTGAGAAACCAATAGGCTCCATTTTCTTGTCTTCTGAGTTTGCAAACTGATGCATTTTCAAACCCCAGTTCATAGATGCCAAGTCAAGCCAATGGTAGGGCCATCGTTTCTGAAATTGCAGGTCTTCACTAAAAAGCTGAGTGAAAAAGCCCCTATCAAAGGAAGGATTCTGACAAATATAGCATGAATTATATCGATTTATTCCCAAACTGCCGAATAATACCGTTATTTCCTCTGAAACCTCTTGTCTGCTTTTACCTTTCTGAACATGTTCCCATTTAAACCCATTCACTGCCAAAGCTTCTTTTGAGGCACACTCCCATTCTTCAGGAGAAACCGACACGATACTTTCATAAGATCCTAATACATTGCCATTCATCATATCGACAACTTTCAGGCCTATTTCCAAAACGTCGTGTTTGTTATGATCAAGACCAGATGTCTCGGTATCTAAAAAAATCCCCATGGAAGCCGAGCCGTTTTTATTTTCTATGTTTTGGATAGACTCCACCGCTGTTAGCCCCATAAAAGAAAAAGCAAAGTAAACTGTCATACTGATTAGAGTAAATAGGAATACAGAATTGATCATCATAGCCCCTCTGAAGTGCGATTTAATCGTTCGAAGAGGATGTTTATACTGAGAGGTCTATTTCTAAAAAAGAGAATTGTTTCTTACATGGAAGATCTACGCACAAACAGCTTCATGAATCAGTTTTTGATCTGATCTTTCACCACCTGAAAATCCCACCTACGTGTCTAAGTATAATCGAAATTTCAAGCTCCATCAGTTGAAAAATATCAAGCCCAAAATTTCGATTCTTGAAATTGTTTATGTATAGTACTCGGCCAAGTTCAATATCTTAGCTAGGTTCCAGTTCCTGACAAAGTGCCCACTCGATTTAAAAATTAGATTAAGACATTCGCCAATGTTGGATAAGACTGAGCGCCACCAAAGGCGCCGTATCAGTTCGAAGAATGTTTTCGTGGAGTTTCACCCCATGAACATCCGCTTCTCTTAGCCATTTCACTTCCTTAGGAGTTAAACCACTTTCGGGACCTACAAAAAATATCACTCCAGTACTTGGCTGCAATTCCTCCCACTTTCTAACGAAAGTAGGAGCCTCAGGCTCGATGTCACCAAAAAAGGCTGGATAAGTCAATTTTTGCCAACTACAAAGGGGTGGCATCATTACAATATCTGGAAGATACAGGCGTCCACATTGTTTCATCGCAGAAATCGTCACTGCTTTAAGCCGATGCTCTCTTTGATTTCCCAAAGATTTCTTTTCACTAAGATCGCCAGCGAATAGCCATATTTGTGACATGCCTAATTCAGTCCCTTTTTCCAGAATAGTATCCATCCTGTTCGCTCTAGGAATAGCTTGAGCTACTATCACTTCAAAGGCAGGCTTTTCCTGAAAGCTAATCTCTTCAACCTGTATAGTAGCATTCCGTTTAGCAACAGATTCCACGCGTGCCAGGGCTAACTCTCCCTTACCATTTACGAGTTCAATGCAGTCTCCTGCACTAGCTCTCATGACATGGAGCAAATGATGAAGCTCTTGTCCCTCTAGCTTGACATAAGACTCTTTTTTCAAATTTTCTTCGATAAAGTAACGGTTTACTGGCATAAGATGATCTAATCTTTAAAATTCTTCTGATTGGTAATCTTCTCCAAGAACCCCCTTGCAAACCAAAGCATGCTGAGGATCCAGAGTCACGCGCTGTCCTTCACACAGAGTTTTAAAAGCTCTGTCAGCTCTTACTAGAGCAGGGATATTCAAATCTCTTGCCCATGCTAATACTCTTTTCTCCGATTGTTCATCAGAAATATGGTTTTCAAGGATAATACCGAGAGATTGTTTGAAGAAAGGGATATAAGAGTCATCGCACTTAGTAATCACAAGAATACTATCTTTTACTTCATAATGCTTTCTCTCATCCGTAGAAAGAAGCAGACACACTTTGCCATAAACAGGCCAACCATAACCTTCATGACCTCTCACAAGAACTTCGCCAATATTTTCTACGATCATCATGTTTGTGGTACCGGAAACCCCAAAAGGAGAGCCTGCCGTCAGCACTACCTGATCTCCATATTGCACATAGCCTTTTTCCAGAGATGCCTTACTAATCGAATTAAAAGCCGGCCTTTCCGACTCATAATCTTCTGAATCATATATGGGATGCACCCCCCAATTCAGAGCCATTTGATGATAGCTTCCCTCATTCGGGGTGAGAGCTACGATGGGTATCTGTGGTCTGAGTCTTGATAATAGCCTTGCAGTCGACCCACTTTTTGTGAAAGCAAAAATTGCTTTCGCATTACAGCTATAAGCCGTTTTAACAGTTGCCATCGTTACAGAAGAAGGGACATCATGATAGACCTGCTGTGTATGCTTGTCGAACAACTCCATATAATCGAAATCTTTTTCTGACTCGCGAATAATACTTCGCATGACTTTCACTGATTCTATAGGATACAAACCAACCGCCGTTTCTCCTGACAACATAACCGCAGACGTACTATCATAGATTGCGTTAGCCACATCTGAAGCTTCAGCTCGGGTTGGGCGAGGGCAATGGATCATGGATTCTAACATTTGCGTAGCTGTCACAGAAGGCTTTCCGACAAGATAGCAAGAGCGAATCATCATTTTCTGAAGTCTAGGTACTTGACTTAAAGGAAGCTCCACACCCAGGTCTCCTCGAGCAATCATAATTCCATCAGCCACATGTAAGATGCTATTAAAATTCTGGACACCTTCAGTATTTTCGATTTTAGCTAAGACCTGTATTCCCGGCTTACCTAAATCTTTAAGCAGTTTTTTTATAGCAATCACATGTTCAGCAGAACGGATAAATGAAGCGGCTATGAAATCTATGTCCTGCTCACATCCGAATGTAATGTCAGCAATATCTCTCTCTGTCATCGCTGGCAAATCTAGAATTGCGTTAGGGATATTCACCCCTTTTCCAGTCTGCAAATCTCCATTGTTTTCCACTTCAACCAAAGCGTAATCAGGTGTTGTTTCCTTAACTTTGCAGGAGATATACCCATCATTAAAAAGAATATGCATTCCGTGGCGAACACTACCCAAGACTGTTCCGGGAACAATCGGTATAGTTTCATGATCACCTTCTACATCTTTGCCGGTTACTTTCAGGATTTGCCCTTTTTCCAAGGTAATTAGGTCGTTCTTAATTTTACCAATACGGATTTCAGGTCCTTTTGTATCAAGCATTATCGCCAAAGGCTTATTCTTCAGTACTCGGGATTCCTTTAATCTCTGTATTACTTCAGCATGTTTTTCATAGGATCCGTGGCTGAAATTCAGGCGAGCTACATTCATACCCGCATCGATCAGTTCGAGAATCTTTTCCTTAGAATCCACTGCTGGGCCAATGGTGCAGACTATTTTCGTTCTTTGAATCATATACTTATTCCGGGTTTCTGAAGAAGTTGATGGACTCCATCACTACATTTGATAAAGGTTCGGGCAAATTCTCATCACAATGGGGATGGTAGCCACCAAATGTATGCCCTCCGGACTCTAAAATCAAGAGTTTGCTCCGTTCATACCATGATTTTATCTCATAAGCCATCCCTGGGCTTACTGAAAGATCATCTTTGGCGTGCACAAGCATAAGGGGAATATTGAGTTGGTCTATAACCATCGATATTTCCAATCTTTCGATGTTTTTATAGTAGTCTTCCACAACTTGATAATAAAGAGGCAGCCGCTGTTCTGTGCGATTGTTATATACGTAGCATATTCCCTTTTTCTTCCAATGTGCTAACTCTCCATCTGTCCACGAAGAGGGATAGCTACTCACTGCTGACCAAGTCACGACACCTACCACTCTTTTATCTTCACAGGCTTTAAGAATTGCCAGAGATCCTCCACGACTACGCCCTAACAAAAATATTTTGCTGGTATCGTAGATCTCGTAAAATGGATTGGCAGTCTCTGAGCAAATATAATCCAACACAACCCCGATATCATCGAGTTCAATACTAAAATTATTTTGTGCAAAGGCTTCAAGATCAACGAACTCCTGTGGATGTCCAAGAGTTGTTCCATTATGAGAGAGGTTTATCTTAATAAAGGCGAATTCCTCTGAGGCGAATTTATCCGCAATCAGATTAAAAGGTCCCCAGTCCTTAAAACCCTTAAATCCATGGATAAAGACAACAACGGGTTTTCGCCTTCCATTTTTTTTCATCCGTGCATCAACACCAAACTGAATCTGATGATGCCTGGACGTAAGAGCGAATTCGTGAAAAATCAATATTCTCTCCTCTCAAACGATTTTTTCATAAACCAGTGTTCTTGAAGTCCCCCAACTCATCGCAAACTTCAAATCACAGATTGTTTTAAACCCCTCGCATGTTAACTCTCTTGTTACCGTAACGACCCTTGATCCTTTGCGAAGAGAGAGCATTTTTCGAGAAATTACATCCATTAGCTCAGGTTCAAAACAAGTGGCACAGGCATACACAATATCTGCCTCACTGAAATCAAAATTTTCAATATTATCATTAAAATTTTCTATTCGAGGAAATGTCCACTGCTCATCATATTGAGGTCGAATCTCTTCCTGAAAAATTTTGATCTTATCCTCTGCGCAGGCGTGCATGTCACCCAGGACTTCTATACCCTTTACTTCCTTAAGCTCACTCAGTAAAGCAACCGTCAGTAGCATTTTCCCAATCCCACTGCCTAAATCATAAAAAATTTCATTTTCTTTGGGTTTTACGTATTCAAGTAACCCTGCAATTGATTCGATGCTAATCTCACCATAAACAAGGTTTTTGTCATTTTCGATATTTTCTCTAGTTCTTTGCTTTGATGAGATAACAGACCCCTTACAATCTTCGTAGAGATCTTCAATGATTTCTTTTACCAAATGGATTTTCATACATTCCCCTCTAAGACAAATATATAACATTTATTTTAAAAATTCGCATAATTTTTTGGTGTATCCACCTATATTCCCCTTCTAGACCTCCTAATTTTAAGCTGAATCTGAAAAGCAATATAATACATGCCTATATATTTAATTTTAATATCTTCGTGTGTATAACATTATACTAATTGAATTGCGTAATATCCCAAAATTGCAATTACCGGAGGGGCAAACGATGATTGGCGGATTGGTAAACCTACTATACCCATCGTGATTGAAGAATCGGCTTGATAGCGTTTAGACCGGAGCTCCAATAGCCCTGAATTTGTCTCGAATACGGCTTCTAAAAGATAACCCTAATTCACTTCCTGGATCCAAACCGTTGAGAGTCGTAAAGAAACCATGAATTGCCGTTCGAAAATCGTCAAACTCCTCATAATAATTGTTGTAAATGACAGTCTCCTTCATCCACTTCCAGAGCCTCTCAATTGGATTCAAATTTGGGCATGGTTCAATTCAAGGTAACACTTTTTCCTAAGCCTATAGGCTGTCTGACCAAAATCTCGGATGACTTAAGAGAAGCGAAGGAATTTGTGATTATGTAACTGAGTCATGCCCGATCTTC
>JBLFWS010000169.1:0-7494 GCA_047611865.1 Chlamydiales bacterium | reverse complement strand
CTGAACCCTATTGAAAAATGCTGGGCAAATTTAAAAAATAAAGTTCGGGAATCATTGAGATCTCTCACAAATTTTACGAAAGCGCTGGATCAATGTATTGTTTCGATGTCAATTTAAAGCACTATATCTCACAGGTTTAAGATATATGTAAAATAATACTTATAATAACCATATATAGATCATATCCCCATTTCCGATCAATTCAGGGAGTAAACAATCGTTCATGTAGGATTTTGTCTAGGGCGTTTCTTAATTGAACCTGTATCGGTATAAAGAAAAATCGGGTAAAATAAAATTTAATCAATAATTTGATTTTTCTAGAGGAGTAGATGGGGGCAATGCGCGAGGTAATAATTAAAGCCTCTAATAGGGAAGAGGCTTTAAAACAAGCTCAAGGTATTCTTAAAGGAAGACCTGGCAACATCCTGATTGAGGAAATTTCTAAAGAAGAATTTAAAGCCCAGTTACTCAATGCTGATGCTGAAGTGGAAATTTTAGTAAATGAAGAACGAATGACGGCTTCAATTAGCAGTATTTCTCCCCAAGTAGGAACGGGAAAGAAATTGTCCCTTAAGACTTTAACAAAATATATGGAAAAGGCTGGAGTTGGGGTTGAATTTGACAAGGAAGCGGCTGCAAAATTTATTGACTGTGTGGAAAACGATAAAGACTGTAAAGGCTTGGTCATTGCTCGAGGAACTAGTGTCGTTCCTGGCAAAGATGCTTTGCTTGAACCTCACGGAGACTTTTCATATCCGGTTTTTCCAGGAGACATTATTGCTAAAAAAATCCATGTAGTTCCTGCTGTAGAGGGAACTTGTATTGATGGTACCGCGATTCCTCCTGATGAATCATCCCAAGGTAAAGACTTCCCCATAAACGAAGAGAAAGAATTTAAGGTAGATGGTGACGGTGTAAGTATCATATCTAAAGTGTATGGTTTGGCAAATATCGAGGGCAATCATCTCAGTATTAAACTTCTGTTAAGTATTGAGGAAGATAAAATGTGCGCTAAAATGGGCGTCTATAAGAAGGATTTCAAAGGTAATGAGATCACAGCTCAAAAACTGATTTCGTTTATCAATGATGAAGGCATAATAACTTTTTCAGCGTTAGAGCAAGGTCTTGTAGCCGCCTTTAAGAAAATAAACCCTAAAGAATGCCCTTGTGAAAGTATTCTCGTTGCCTTGGGAAGTGCTCCTCACTTAGGAAAAGATGGCTATTTAGAATTGACTGGAGATGTAAATAAAGGACCGGTGGGGACAGAGAGGAAAGATGGTAGTCTTGATCATAAGGACCGGGGAAAAACCTGGTGTGTAAGGCAGGGGGATCTCATTGGTACGATTGTAGAGCCTGAGGAGGGGGGGCCAGGAAAAGATATTTTTGCCAACCCAATAGACTGTCCACAAGTAAACCCCTGTTTTGTAGAAACGGGTGATAACGTAAAAGCCAGCGGAGATGGAAAGGAATTTTATGCTGAGGATGAGGGTATGGTTGTATATTCCCGTGACATTCTTTCCGTTAACCCTGTTCATGAAATTGATGGCAATGTCGACCTTGAAAGTGGAAATATTGAAATAACAAAAGGCTCTGTCATCATCAAGGGGTCGGTTTTAAAAGGATTTAGAGTGAGTTGCCCTGGGAATATTATTGTTGAAGATACTGTTGAGGGAGCTTTTCTTACAGCAGGTGGCTCTATTAAAGTCAGCCGAGGCATAGCCATGGGGAATTATGGGGAAGTCAAAGCTGACGGGGATGTCTTTGCCGATTTCGCCACGAGTGCTAATATTATTGCTGGGAGAGATGTTCGTATTGGGTCATCAATAATCAATAGTGAAATTTTTGCAGAGGGGAGAGTCATTGTCACGGAAGGATCGGGGAAAATTCGGGGGGGGAGGATACATTCTGGATCTTGCATAGAGGCCAATGAGATTGGATCAGAAGAGGGAGTTCCTACCTTTCTATCGATTGACTTGATTAGCCTGACTTACAGGCGGAACCTTGAAATTAAGGAAGATTTGGAAACGAAAATTAAGAAAATTGAGGGAGCCTTTGGGGATAATGATCCTATAGAATTAATGAAGAAGCTTCCTGGGGAAAAGGCGGAAAAAATAAGGGCGCTCTTGGGTTCTCTTAAATTGTTTAATCAAAGCCTCAAGGAAATCAAGGACTTGCTTATAAAAGCACTAGAGGAATTTTGGACAAGTGTAGATAAGCAAATTATCATTCATACAATGCTCTATCCTGATACGACTATTCGGATAGGAAGGGGTTACATGTTAAAAGTAAAAGAACCTATCCCGAAGTGTATTGCTCAAGTCAGTCTTGTAGAGAAGGAAATAGAAATTTCTCCATTGACTTGACTCCTTAGCTTCATTCCCTTTAGGTCGTGTATTAAAATTACGAAATGCTGCTTTTGGAGCCTTTTTCAGTACAATTCAAAATCACAAAAAAATGCCCTCAAAATCAGCATTCCCTAATTTAAATACACGACCTAGGTATCGAATCATCCGGTTAGGACTCTTGCCAGGTTCTTGTCAATTCTTGGTGGATGCTCTCTACTTAGCTGATCGAAAAATATGAGGCCGGTAAGGCGCTCGATTTCAGAAACAGAGGTAGCAAATTCGCTGATTGGGGTTTTCCCATCAATGTATTCATTAGGGGCGAGGAGGGCGTATCCTTCTAGACTACCATTGTATTTCTCTATTAAAATGATTTTGTAAAAGTGAGTGGGGACTGCTACGTTGTTTTCACCAATGACTTGGTAAGTCACAAAGAGATGGCCTTGTTCGTCAGTGAAGTTCGGCAAGAATAAAGTACCTGTAATGATATGGATTCCTAAGTTCTCTTTTGGCTTAGCGGTGAGCATCTTTCGAAACATGCCCTCTATTCTTGCCCAATAGTGTTGGTTAAATCCAATTCCTACCTGGGGGCTAACATTTGTAAGTAGAAAGGTTTCATCCATAGCCTGCTGGGAGTTCTTGTGATCTGCTGCAGGAGCCATATGGGCCCTATCAAAACCGCTCCACTTAAAATCTTTGAGACTTGCCCTGTGGATTTTAGGGATTGAATCATCTTCGCAAAAGCTGGAGTCTTCTTTTTCCTATTCCTTGGAGATTTTCCAGAGTTATGTGCTCGTATACCCAGTAGGGATTTTTTGCTCTTCCGTCATAAGATACGGCATAGCCATCTCGTATCGGTAAAGGGTTATATTGAGGACTGCCGTATGTCATGATAGAAGAATCTGTGATACCTGCCCGCTCTGTTTCAGAGGAGGATAGCCACTCAACTTCGGCATAAATTGATAGAGGGGTAAAGAGGAGGCTGGTAAATGTTACAAGAAAAACTTTATTAAGAAGCCTGGAAAACTCATTCACAATGAAACCTCCCTTAAGCTGTGTTGCATGCTGGAAGGTAATAGATAGTGAGAAGTAGGATGGGTGTCAAATAATTTTTAAGGTATTATTCTTGGAAGGGTAGGAAAGTACGCTGACTGTAAGACTTACCCGGGACCGAATTTTTCTGTCCCGGGTACAAAAAGGCGAAGATTAAGCTCTTTGCCTTGGTCGGCTTCGGAATGATCTTTTGAATTGATTCCTTGGGCCGCCTTTAGGCTTTCCAGTTCTTGGAGGGCGGGAAGCCTCTTTCGTTTTAGGCTCCATTCCAGCTATCAAATGACGAGGCATCGCGGTTCCGGTAAAACGCTCGATGTCTCTGACCATACCTAGATCTCTGCCTTCGGCGAAAGAAATAGCGATACCTTTAGCACCAGCACGTCCTGTACGACCAATCCTGTGTATGTAATCCTCTGCGGATTGGGGAAGGTCGAAGTTGATGACGTGTGAAATGGTACTGATATCAATTCCGCGGGCCGCTACGTCGGTTGCGATAAGAATGCGTATCTTTCCGCTACGTAAAAGCCTAATGGTGCGATTGCGCTGTCTTTGGTTCATGTCCCCGTGAAGAGCAGCTGTATTGCTATCGGACTTGGCAAGTTTGCTAGCCAGAAAGTCTGCTTCACGCTTAGTCGAAGTGAAGACAATAGCTTGTTCTACGCCTCCGTCTTCAATAAAGTGATTTAAAAGGTCATGTTTGTGTTGTTTATTGTCTACATAGTGAAGGCGTTGTTCAATATTGGAGATCTCGGCCTTTTCACGCTCTACGCAGATTTCTTTGGGGTTGTTCATGAGTTTTTCGGAGAGATTGAGAATGTTTCCTTTGAGGGTAGCAGAAAACAGAAGAGTTTGGCGATCTTTAGGGGTAGCAGCAGCAATTTTGTTTACAGGATCAATGAATCCCATATCAAGCATGCGATCTGCTTCGTCCAGAACAAGCATCTCAAGGCGGGAAAATTCAATTCTTCCTCTCTCAAGGTGGTCAATTAAGCGTCCTGGAGTCGCGATGAGGATTTCATAAGGTTGGGAAAGCTGTTTGTTTTGGATAGGGTATGGTGTGCCACCAAAAATGCAGACAGTTTTCATTCTAGAAAGGTATTTGCTGTACTTATTAGCCTGAACAGCAACTTGCATAGCTAACTCGCGGGTAGGTACTAATACAAGTATGCGAGGTCCGCGTCCTTGCTTTGGATTATTTTTTGCGAGGAGATTTAAGGCCGGGAGAATAAAAGCTGCTGTTTTTCCTGTACCGGTAGGAGCGGAGGCTCTTAAATCAAATCCGTTTAATACTTCTGGTATTACTTTACTTTGTATAGGGGTGGGGGTGCTATACCCAGACTCTTCAATAGCTTTTAAGATACTTGGATGAAGGTCTAAATTTTCAAAAGACATAGATACTCTATTATTGTGTTGGGTTAGTTCGAAGATTATAACAACTAATATAATTAAACTAAAGTGATATTCCATTTATTTTTATAAAATGGGCATTCTGAGAGGGGCGTTTCAAAATTTTGTTCTAAAGATATTAGGGGTAAATTTCGACAACTATCATAGAGATGAGGCCGCTTTGGTAATCTCATGTGAATAAGAACCTTATTCTAAAGAGGTACGATAGTTGTGGATAAATTCCTAAACACACGCCGTTTTGCGTTTTTACTATATTTTTCAGTCCTATTTATCGCGAGCACTGTAACGGATGCTTTATTTGCTAAACCCTCCGTGTACAAATTTGGATTTAGTGAGAAAACGCCAGTGATGACTAATTATAAGTCCTGGAAATTTACTGAAAAACCTATTTCTAGACAAGATAAAGGTCGGATTGCCTCAGAGGCGGAAGTGCAAAAGTGGATGGGACAAGGTAAATCCAAGCTCATCGAAAAATTAATTGAAAGGTTAGCGCAAGAGGGGGGGGCTTCATTGATTGAAGCCCAAGAAGCCTCAAGAAAAGCGGCTGTTGTAAGTAGACAAAAGAACACCCGGCCTCTGAAACCTATAGAAGAGCAAAGCATTAACACACTAGATGAGATAGCAAAACTAGTTTCGAAGGCTGTAGTAGGTTTGGCCGCAGCTGAAGAGGCTGCGAAAAAAGAAGAATTCAACTTCTTTAAGGAAGCCCCCACATATAAGAGGATGTCTCATCGCTTTGATTCCGAACAAGAAGCAAGAATAGCTGTTGAAAAAGGGATAACGGATTTTGCGGCGGATGTTCATGCCAGGAATTCAAATAAAGACTTGCCGGAGCGCTTAGCTGATGAAGTGCGATCTAGAAAAAAAGCGGAAGCAATGGCTAGATCATTGGCCATGGAAGCGGAATCTGCCAGGATGGGCGTTGGAGTAGTAGCTGACAAGTTGGCAGGGGCTGAATTTTATCGCAAGCAGGTTGAAAACAAGGCTTTTCGCTTGGCAGAAGATGCGGAGGCAAGTAAAAGGCAATTCTCACGTCTTAGAAATAGCTCAAATAGCCCGCTTCCAGCACATTTTAACTCTTCTTTTGGACACGTGAGTAAAAAACTATACAGAGATTTGTTGAATAGTGAGGTCGTAAAGAGGAAGGCTGCAGAAGCAGAAAAGGGCAATCTCACTATGCAGCTAAATCAAGTTAAAGCTCAATCAGTGGGCTATTACAAGCGTTCATTATTAAACATTGCTCAAGAAAAGTTTCCAGAGGTTAATTTCGGCAGAATTGAAAAGCAGCTTTTCTCATCCTTAGAAAAGGGAATTATAGCGAATTTTACTGAAGAGAAAATACCGCCTGTTATCAAGGCTCGGCTGATCGAGTGGCTATATACAAGCCCAATTGTGCGAG
This sequence comes from Chlamydiales bacterium, assembly GCA_047611865.1. Classification (GTDB taxonomy): domain Bacteria; phylum Chlamydiota; class Chlamydiia; order Chlamydiales; family JBDQID01; genus JBLFWS01. Next base: position 1,293 of record JBLFWS010000169.1, on the reverse strand, counting down.
AAAAGTTTACTCGGAATGGTCTGTCGATTAAAGGAGCTGTGGTTCAAGGAGAGCTTGGCATTCAGCAAAAAGAGCTGCCTTTTCCTTTGAATTTGCAAGGCTGTGTCATTTCAACTTCAGACAAGTACCCTAATCTTGTGATGAATCCAATAGATTCACGACGCAGTTATTTAATGGGAAAATATATTGAGGAGAAGAAAAAATCAGAAGAGGCAATGGAGAAACTTAGCGAGGCTTTAAAAGCTAGAAAGCTGACGGAAGAAAAGATTGCGAGTATTGTTGAGGAATCTTCTATAAGAATCAGCCAAGTGGAAAAGGATGCTAATTTATCAGTAGAAAAAGCCGAGATAAACTTACTTGAGCAGCTAAAGAATAGAGAGAATGTGGAGAAAGAAGTCGTCTTGCTACAGGAGAAAATTAAAAAAGTAAAATTAGAAACAACGGATATCCTGAGATTGGTCATGAAAAAGGTCGATGAGCGGATCTCTAAAGAGCTTGCTGCTCGCCAAGAAATTTTAAAGAAATACAAACTTCTTTTCGTTGCAATGAAAAAGACCCGATCTCAAGCGGAAAATGATGTGATAGCAGTGAAAGAAAAGGCAAAAGAAGAGATAGAAAAAATGGAAGCTTCCAAGAAGAAAGTTGAAGGAAAGGTTTCTCTCGCAGTCTCCAGAATACAAAAGATAAAGGTCCTGGCAAATGAGAAGATAGTCGGTCTCCTTTCAGAGATGGAGGCAGCTAAAATGCTAGCTTCTGCATCTGCAAGGCTTGCAGCCAAAGAAGGGGCTGCAAGAGTGCTCGCGGAAGAACAATATTCTCAGCTTGTAGCAAAGATAGAAACAGAGAAGGCCTCCGTTGAGAAAGCAAAGGCTATGGCTAAAATAGAGGCAGGGAAGTTAGCAGCTAAAAAAGAAGCTAAAAGAGTTTCAATGGAAAGGGCTGCAAAGCGTATCGAAGAAGAAAAGATGAGGAAATTGGCGGAAAAATCCAGGGCCCAAGCAAAAAGAGCAAGGGAATTGGCTAAGGCTGAAAAAGAGAAGGCGAAAGCTCTGGCAGTTGTGCAAGCTCGAAAAGAAGTTGAAAGGATCGCTGTAGCGGCAGGTCTGGCGAAGAAGATTAGAGAAGAGAAAGCAAAAGCTCTGGCAGTTGTGCAGGCCCGAGAAGAAGCGACAAGGATTGCGACAGAGATAGAGCTGGCCAAGAAGATTGAAGAAGAGAAAGCAAAAGCCTTGGCAGAAGTGGAAGCTCGAGAAGAGGCGACAAGGATTGCGACAGAGATAGAGCTGGCCAAGA
>JBLFWS010000168.1:0-7507 GCA_047611865.1 Chlamydiales bacterium | reverse complement strand
AAAGGTGTAGATCTTGTTCCTATTGATAGTGAGCACAATGCTATTTTTCAATGTCTGCAAGGCGAAAATAAAGCTACGGTCCGAAGAATTATTTTAACGGCTTCTGGCGGACCATTCAGAGACTTTTCCTATGAACAACTACAGAGTATCTCAGTAGAAGATGCTTTGAATCATCCTACTTGGAAGATGGGTCCGAAGGTCACTGTGGATTCTTCTACTTTGATGAACAAGGGTTTAGAAATGATTGAGGCCCATTGGCTTTTCAATGTTTCCCCAGATCAAATTGAAGTGGTGGTACATAGACAAAGTATTATCCATTCTATGGTAGAATTTCAGGACGGGTCTATTATTGCTCAGATGAATGAGCCTGATATGATTAATCCGATCCAACACGCAATCACTTTTCCCGAGAGAATGCAGGGTATGTTTAAACCTTTTGACTTCTCCCGGCACACTACGTTAAACTTTGAAGTTCCAGATACAAAAAAATTCTCCTGCCTGGAATTGGCTTACCAAGCGATTCGTGAAGGCAAAAGCATGCCTTGTTTTATGAATGCTGCCAACGAAACTCTTGTTAATCGATTTTTGAATAGAGAGTTCGCCTGGCGAGAGCTTGCTGGCAAATTGGAATCACTTATGCTTCGGCATCAGTCTCAAGATTTACAGTCTCTCGATAGCGTCTTGGAGATAGACAAATTGGCCCGTATGGAAGCGAAAACAGCTTAAAACATCAAAAATAGTTAAATGATGCCAAGGTTATTATGATCATTAGCGCGTTGTATATTATTCTCACTGCATTGGGATTGAGTTTCCTAATCTTTATTCATGAACTCGGTCACTATTTCATGGGACGAAAAGTCGGTATGAGGGTGGAAGTCTTCAGTATCGGCTTTGGGAAACCTCTTCTCGTATGGTACAGGGATGGAGTCCGGTGGCAAATTTGTTTGGTTCCTTTTGGGGGCTATGTCAAGTTCGCTGGCGAGTCCTCAGAGGGGGACCTGGAGCCTCATGAAATTCCAGATGGTTTTTATGGTAAGTCACCATGGGACAGAATTAAAGTGGCCTTTATGGGCCCTTTTGTGAACATTTGTTTCGCTTTTGTAGCCTTTACATTGCTTTGGGTTAGTGGGGGGAGAGACAAGAGCTTTCGTGAATTTACTTCTTATATTGGCTGGGTAGACCCTATTTCAGATCTCTATACAAAAGGGGTTCGTCCCGGTGATAAAATCACGAGCTATGATGATCATGAGTTTACTGGACAAAAAGATCATTTGTATGCATCTCTTTTAAGTGATGGAGATGTTACAATTGCTGGGCTTAAGGTAGACTATAAAAAACATAGTCAGGAGCCTTTTCAATACATTCTATCTCCTTACCCTCATCCTTATTATCTTAACAAAGATGTACGTTCTTTCGGTATCCTCGATTCCGCTTCGAATTTGATTTATGACCGCTATAATGGTGCTGATAACCCCATTCAGGATAGCGCTCCCATAGCATCGAGTGGGATAGAGTATTCTGATAGGATTGTTTGGGTTGATGGGGAACAGGTTTTTTCACAGACTCATTTAAGTTATTTGGTCAATCAGGAAAGAGCTCTTCTTACTGTTGCAAGAGGGGACGAGAGCTTGTTGTTTAGAGCTCCCAGGATTCCTTTACGAGAGTTTAACTTAGATGCAACTGTTAGGGACGAAGTTGAAGATTGGCAATTCGAATCAAAGGTGAAGGGGAAGTTTTTTGATCTTGTTTTCCTGCCTTACGATTTGACGCTAGATTGCGTGGTTCAAAGCAAGTTACAGTTTATCGATGAAGAAGACGAAGCTGTTGCTTTTCCCGCAGTGCCTTTTTCTCCAATGGAAGAAGCTTTAAAGCCTGGCGATCGTATCATAGCCGTTGATGGGACACCTGTTTCAAAGGCTTATGATATACTTGCTTCGTTGCAGGAAAAACGTTTGCATATTGCTGTTGAAAGAATCCCGGATAGGGGAAAAAGTATTCTTTGGACAGAAGCTGACACTGAGCAAGTGGAATCTGTTGATTGGTCAGGCCTTAACACAATAGCATCATCCCTTGGGAATGGTGATCCGATCACATCATCTGGTAGCTTTGTTTTACTTAAAGCTATTACTCCTATTAAGAGAAAGGATCTTCCCCTTCCTCCAGAGAAAAAGGAATGGTATGAAAACCTTTTGCAGGAGAAAAAAAAGCAGCTGGAGGAAATCCAAGACTCTCAAAAGCGTAATGAAGCGTTGCAGGTCTGGGAAGATCAACAGAACCAATTGATACTTGGCCTTTCCCTACAAGATTCTCAAGTAACTTATAACCCTCAGCCACAGGTGTTGTTTGCTTCGGTCTTTGAGGAAATATCTCGAACCCTCCAAGCACTGGTAGTTGGGGATCTTAATCCTAAGCATCTCTCTGGTCCTGTAGGCATCGTTCAGATTATACACCATGGTTTTACTGTTGGGCTTAAAGAAGCGCTTTATTGGCTTGCATTGATTAGTCTGAACCTGGCTGTGTTGAACTTATTGCCGATACCTGTTCTTGATGGTGGACATATTTGTATGTCGCTATTTGAAATGGTGACTAAAAAACCCATTAAAGCACAAACCATGGAAAGATTGGTTCTTCCTTTTATGGTCTTACTAATGGTGTTTTTTGTGTATATCACCTTTCAGGATGTTTTCCGTCTATTCGGACAATATTTTCATTGATGGGAATTCACCACAGAGGGCCACTGAGCTCTCTGTGGTGAATATTAATATTTTACCACAGAGCCTTAGAGGGTGTTCAAAAAATTAAGCGAAATTCAGATTGTTTAATGTGTTTTAAGTATAAGTGCTTTGGATTTACTCAAGTTCTTCAGCAGTGTTTTCATCGATCAAGATGCCTTTAATGACCGCACCTCGAATCTTACTTCCTCCTTTCAGAATAACCTCACCTTCTCCAGAGTCAAAAATTACAGACCCTTTGAGGAAGGTGTTATCGCTAACCTCTAAGACAAGCTTTCCAGTATAGCCTTTCGGCCTGAACATAAACACTGAGTTTATGGTACTGCCGTAGATAAAGGATTTTTTTCCTGTGATTTCCAGATTTTCTATGAATATAGAATTTTTGATTGTAAGGGGCCCCATGACAACAACTCTTCCTCTGATAGTACTATCTTCAATAACGGCCGGTCCATCAATAGTGAGTTGTCCTGTGTTGGCTTCTTTACAGTAAAACCTCCCCTTAACGTTGGTCGTTTTCCAAACATTTGTTTTAAAAAGTTTAACGAAGGCATTTTCCTGGATAGACTCAACTTTTTCTTCTCCATATTCTAGTATTTTTAGGTCTTCTTGATCAGCGATAATGGCGCTAACAGTAAAAATGGTAAAAAATAAAAATATAAGGAAGGCAATGATTTGTGGGAGAAAGGGTTTTAGCTTCATGGTTGGGCTCTCTTCAAAATTTCTATTTCTCTATTCAATAGGATTCCTCAATTTTATTTCTACTTGCAAAATTTTCTAGGAATTATTGTACGGTTCCTAAGGTTTTTGAGAATATGAAGAGTGAGGTAGAAAACACAAAAAAAAGCGCCTGAAAGATAACTTTCAGGCGCTTTATCAAAGACTATAGAAAAATCAAAGTTTAGTTCTTGTTGTCATCAAGAATTTCGACTTCAGCTTCTTCGATATTTTCATTTGAAGAGGACGGGTCTTGTTGAGCTTGGCCTTGAGTGCCAGTCGGGCCTTCGGCAGAAGCTCCAGCAGATGCAGCGGCTTTTTGCATCTCTTCACCAATTTTCTGCATATGGGTATTCAATTCTTCTGTTGCAGCCTTAATTTGGGAAGTCACATTGCTTTCCACAGCTTTTTTAACAGCATCGATCTTAGCTTGAATTTCGTTAGAAACCTCAGCAGGGATTTTTCCTTTGTACTCTTCTAGAGCTTTCTCAGCGCGGAATGCGAGAGAGTCAGCTTCGTTGCGAGTTTCTATTTCTTCTTTACGGCTTTTGTCTTCTTCAGCGTGGAGTTCAGCATCCTTAACCATACGCTCAATTTCACTTTCATCCAGACCAGAAGAAGCCTCGATTTTAATCTTCTGTTCTTTACCGGATTGAATGTCTTTCGCTGATACATGAAGAATTCCATCTGCATCGATATCGAAAGCAACTTCAATTTGTGGTACACCACGTGGTGAAGGAGGAATGTCTGCGAGGTCAAAACGGCCAACTTCTTTGTTGTCATTGGCAAGCTGACGTTCACCTTGAAGGACCCGGATTGTAACAGCAGGCTGGTTGTCCGCTGCAGTGGAGAAAACCTGTTTCTTTTGTGTAGGAATAGTGGTGTTGCGTTCTACAAGAGCAGTCATCATTCCACCAAGAGTCTCAATACCCAAAGTTAAAGGAATGACATCAAGTAATAGGACATCTTTGACATCGCCTGAAAGAACACCACCTTGAATGGCGGCACCAATAGCTACAACTTCATCAGGGTTAACACCTTTGTGAGGTTCTTTACCGAATATGGCTTCAACTTTTTGTTGAACGGCAGGCATGCGTGACATTCCACCAACAAGGATGATGTCGCTGACATCTTCTCTGTTTAGGCCAGCATCCTTAAGGGCTTTTATGCATGGCTCAGTAGTTCTTTCGATGAGGTCGTTTGAAAGAAGTTCAAGCTGAGACCTTGTAAGTGTTAGAGCAAGGTGCTTAGGACCTGTTGCATCCATTGTGATAAATGGCTGGTTGATCTCAGTAGAAGCTGTGCCGGAAAGTTCGATTTTCGCTTTTTCAGCGGCATCACGTAAGCGCTGAAGAGCCATTTTGTCAGCTCGTAGGTCAATTCCGTGCTCTTTTTTGAATTCATCAATGATCCAGTGAAGGATTGCCTGATCAAAGTCGTCACCACCAAGATGTGTGTCACCGTTAGTAGAGAGTACTTCAAAAACACCATCTCCGATTTCTAGTATAGAAATATCGAACGTTCCTCCACCAAGATCGAAGATTGCAATTTTCTTATCTACATCTTTGTCCAAGCCGTAGGCAAGAGCAGCAGCTGTAGGCTCAGGAATGATTCTTTTTACTTCAAGACCAGCAATTCTTCCTGCGTCTTTTGTAGATTGACGCTGGGAGTCATTGAAGTAGGCCGGGACAGTGATTACGGCTTCTGTAACTTTTTCACCAAGGTAGGCTTCGGCAGTTTCTTTCATCTTTATCAAAACTTGTGCGCCAATTTCTTCTGGAGAATATGTATTACCATCTACAGAGAAAACGATGTCACCATTTGCATTACTTTCAACCGCAAAGGGAACATTTGCAATTTCAGATTCAGCCTCACCTTTCTTGCGGCCAATAAAACGCTTGGTGGAATAAAGAGTCTTTTCTGGGTTGGTTACTGCCTGGCGCTTAGCAGGTACACCCACGAGGCGCTCGTTGCCTTTAAATGAAACGACTGAAGGGGTGGTACGTCCGCCTTCTGAGTTTGTAATAACCTTAGCTTGGCCACCTTCCATAACGGCTACGCAGGAATTGGTGGTTCCAAGGTCAATACCTATGATTTTACCTTTCTTTTGTTCGGTCATGGTTCTCGACTCCAAATAGTTTTTTAATTTTAATTTTGATTGTTTGATGTTTGTTCTTCTTGTCCTTCTTCCGGCTCTTCAGGAGGCGTTTCCTCTATAGCGTTTGCTTCTTTAGGAAGTTTGGCAACTTTCACTCGAGCAGGGCGAATGGTTTTTTCACCCATAGTATAGCCTCGTACAAACTCTTTAATGATTGTACCGTCGGGGTATTCCTCGGTTTCCTCAATTTCAACAGCTTCGTGATGATGAGGGTCGAAAATTTGTCCCTCTGAGGAAAAAGAAAGAACATCGTGATTTGTTAAAATTTCCTTAAACTGATCGAGAATCATTTTGAAACCCATGGCCCAGTTTCTCACTTCGTCAGATGCCTTGTCGCCGCAATTAATGGCATTCTCATAGGTATCTAAAGGGTGAAGGAACTCAATAATAGTATTTTGTAATGCATACTTGGTAAGCTCGTGGCGTTCCTTTTGCATGCGTTTGCGGACATTCTCTGATTCGGCCAGAAGGCGCCAGTATTTGTCTTTAAATTCTTGTGCTTCGTCTTTTATCTTTTGAAGTTCCCTGACCGAAATTTCAGTAAGTTCATCGGGGGTGATTTCTTCAGGGGCCTTTGCTGAAGCATGTGCGGCTTCCGCCAACTCTTCAACAATTGTCGAGCTGTCTGAAGCTTTTTCTTCGGTCATTTTGTTCTCCTTTTTATCTTCGTCTTTTTTGTGTTTGCCATGTTTTTTTCGGGTCATAGAAGAGCTCCTATTAACTATTTCATTGAGGAATTAAAGGCTTTTGTCTTCCAGTAACAGGGGGCCTGCCTTTTGGATAAAGGCGGTCTCTTCTTTTTCCAGATATTGAGTATCACTTTGAGGTTGTCTGTAAGATATTTTATGCTTGTAAACGTCTTTTGTTAGTGATTCACTTATGTATTGGGAGAAAATCCGGATGATTCCAAAAAGTTCGCGATAGGGTAGTCGAGTGGGGCCAAGTATTCCAATGGCACCTACAGGGCTTTGGTTTATGTAATATGGGATGGCGACTACTGAACAATGAGTGGTTGTGGGAGAGTATGAGGACAGTTCATCTCCAATCCAACAAATGAGTTGTTTCTTGCTGCAGCATTCTCGAAGAAGATGGCGCATACTGTTTGGATTCTCAAAAAGGGCTAGGCCGCTTGTTAAAGTAACAGCATCGTTGAAGTCCGGGTAATTTAGCAGGTGAGAAAATCCTGTCCAATATAGGTCGGTGTTGCTGAAATTAGAGTATCCGACAATGTAGCGAAGCATTACTTCGTTGTAGAACTTTTGCGCGATTTCGATCTCTTCTTCATCAAGATTATTTGGCTCATCCTGATCGGTGAGGCGCCAGTGAAAGTAGGCTTCTAGTCGTTTGATAGAGAAGGCACTCAGCTTGTGGTCTGTGTGGAGTACTTCTGTTTTAATGACTCCGAAGTCGGTAATAACAACGCAAAGGCAGCGATGTTGGTCTATGGCTACAATTTTTAGATCGGAGATAAAATCATGGTCAAAACGTGGGGCGGAGAGGAATGTCGCATAGCCACTGACTTTGGCAAGCAGTTCAGCAGCTTCTTGTAGATAAGCGCTAATTTCTCGATTCTTTCCTGTGCGTAAAGGACGGAGTTGCTTTTCTGATTCTTCGTTGAGCGTGCCAGATTCAAGATGTTCTTTTGCGTAAGCTTGATAGGCAGTGTTTGTTGGAATTCTACCTGAGGAGGAATGTTGCTGTTCCAGAAAACCGTTTTTTTCCAGGTTCATGAAATAGTTGCGGATCGTTGCAGAGCTCAGATCTTGAAAGCCGCTCCCTTTTAATGTGTTGGAGCCTACAGGTTTACCCGTTGAGATATAGTACTCTACAAGACCATAGAGGACTTGGAGTTCTCGTTGCTTTTTACCTGGGCGCTGTGTGGAAATTGGCTTTAAGGGTTTCA
>JBLFWS010000167.1:0-7587 GCA_047611865.1 Chlamydiales bacterium | reverse complement strand
CTGCCAACCCGGACATAAGATGGTCCTTCAGGGGTATGGCACTCTCCCTCTTGAGGTCACGAGGATCTGGGATTTTGGAGAATTGCTGATGAACTGTCTTTATCAAACCCGGAATACTGAGGTGCTTCCGGAACAATGGTCGCATTTTTGGAGCCTCTTCAAAATCTGTAGCCCCAAAAGTTTACGAGAATAAAATTTATTCTTCCTCTAAAAAATCCTTAGCGGGAACTGCTGAAAGTTCCTTAATATTTAATGATTTCTACAAAATAATATGGAGAGAAATTATGGCTAATCCTGTTGTTAGTATTTTAAATAAACTGACCTGTTGTTTCCGTCATAAAGCAGAAGAAACAAATGAAGCAGTCATTGGTTCTTTTTGGGGGCGTAGCTTTAAAAGGATTGAAGCATATGAGCTGAAAAATACCCATACCCCTGTTTTTTATAAAGCTCGGTCTCCGGCTCAAAAGATAAGATCTCAGTTTTGAAGCTAGTTATTTACTTCGTGAAGAAAATATTTTTACAATTGGCAGTGATAGCGAAGAGCTTTCCGATTAATACAAAGTTGCTAAAAATGAGACCCGCGCTTGGCTTGTGGTTTGTACTCTGACACTTTGAGCTGTCACTTCCGTGGCCAAAAGGTGTGATACTTGACTCTCTAGTGATTAATCGCCCTGAACGGCTCTATTTGGGGAGTTCCACGTTCTCAGGGTTCTTTGCTTGAAGTCCTATCTCTACCGTTCTTCCTATTGGTATAGCGATAAAGGGAGCGGCATTTGGAATTTTCTCTAAAGCTTCTGCCAAACGTTTTGGAGGTTCATCAATAGGCTCTTTCGAAAGAACAAAAGTGCCCCAGTGGATTCCCAGGCTTTGCTTTGATTTTATATCATTGTGAATCATCACAGCCTCTTCTGGATTGATGTGAAAGGGCTTCATAAATTCTCTAGGAGAATAACTCCCTATGGGGATAGCCGCACAATCAAACGGGCCAAGCTTCTCTCCTATTTCTTTGAATTGAATTGTATTATAGCCCGTATCACCCCCAAACCAAAAATTAAAATCATCGATTTTAATAGCCCATGATGCCCAAAGGGTCTCGAAGGCATCAAACATTGTACGCTTGGACCAATGTTGTGATGGGGTACAGACTACAGAAAGCTTTTCATCACTCCACCGTTCCCACCAATCCATTTCCAGGACGTTGTCGATACCGACATTTATGAACCAGGATTTTAACTTTAAGGGCACAATCCACAAAGGATCATTACCCAGTTTATAAACACTAGCAAGATCAAGATGATCATAATGATTGTGTGAAACAATGACGTAATCAATACGAGGCAATTGCTCTATCATTATAGCTGGAGGTGTATACCTACGCAGGCCAATGAATTGTACGGGTCCCGCTATTTCAGAAAAAATGGGATCCGTAAGAATGTTTTTTCCACGATATTGAATCAAGAGAGTCGAATGACCTATCCATGTAATCTGTATTTTCGAAGGATCAGGCTCTAATATTTTATCAAGATCCACAACCTCCGTGGGTATAGAAGAGTGCTCTCCCTCCCCCCACTTTCCTGTAGTGAGGCGAGCCTTTAGATATGTGAATAGCCCCCCCTTTCCTTTCTGATCGTAAGGATTTACAAAGCTATTTTCAGCATGGTGGGGGATATTTTCGTCGCAATATGCGTAAGAACAAAAGAAACTTATGAAATAAAGTAATGAGATATGTTTCAACAACGCCATTCTATTTCCTTCTTGAAATTCGTAATAAAAAAATAATTGTAGTGGATTTTATTAAAAGCACAAGTCTGTAAATAAGAGAATGGATTTCATGAAAGAAGTTTATTAAGCGAATTAGCAAATTGCTGAATATCTTTTCGTCCATATGGTGGAGGGCCACTGGTAATTGTCCCCTCATCACGAAGATCTTTCATAAAATCTCGCATGGACAAAATCCCACCAACATTTTTTTCAGTATAAATTTCTCCTCGAGGATTGAGGCCAATAGCTTGTTTTTTCACAATCTTTGCTGCCAGAGGAATATCTGCTGTAACGACAAGGTCATAGGCTTCTGCCTGATCAATGATATATTGATCAGCCACATCCTCTCCCTTACCAACGACGATCAGCTGTATGAGTTCGCTTTTGGGAATCATCTGATAAGCGTTGGCTACTAATATAACTTTTATGTTCAAACGACGACTTGCCTTAAAAACCGTTTCTTTAACAGCTCTAGGGCAGGCATCTGCATCGATCCATATTGTATTTGGTTTATGTTTTGACATCCCGCTATTCTCTCATAACTTAGGGCTTAAATTAAAGGTGAAATGTCACATTGTACTGAAGAAAGATTTGGTTTTGGAAAAACCAAATCTTCAAATTGTCTCGCCCTGTTTTTCGGAGAGTATGTTGGGACGTAGCCTAACTCAAAAGAGCCTACATTTAGATCCCGGAGAGAACCTCATCTCTGGCAAACAAACCTAATTAATACCTAATTTTAAAACTAATGCATTCTAAAATTCGGACTCTGAAATACTGCAACAGCACGATGCGATCAGAAACAGTCAGTTCTCTAAAACGTATATTCCTCAGGCCCTCTTGCTGTTTCACTACTACTTGAAAAAGAAGCATCTTCAATTCTTTCCATAAATGCCAGGGCCTTTTAATTAGAAAGATTTGATAAAAAATTCCCTTACAAGTTTGCTGAGGTATTCCTCATCCCATGCAGCTCTTTGACGTCGATCAGACAGGCCTTTTCCAGATCCTAATATGTTTAATGCTATTCTTCTGAAAGTTGCAAGTTTTTCTTCTGCATAACCTGTATTTACAGGGCTATCATCCTCCAAGAAGTTGACATCTAACTGACGGTGTAGATTGTTCTCTATTCCCCAGTGGCAACGAATAATCTTTGCCAATCTCTTTGGCTGAAAACTTAAACTCGTGATGTAGTAGCGTCGCTCGATCGATATTTTCCCTTTTCAGTTCTTGTCGAGGTCTGTGTATTCGTCTTTTTTTGTTCTTTTGGTCATTTTACTCTCCTATATGAATAACTTCATATAGGAAAACTCATCATGAAATATTTTATCAAGTCTTTCTAATTAAAAGGCCCTGGCCAGGGAATATGAGTTTTCCAATCAGAAACGTACCCAATATCAATGCTTCAAATTACACTTGTAATGTCCTAATAAATATAGGTGGAGAGAAGTGGCAAGAACATGGCCTTCGAAATGTCTTACGATCAAAGTCTCATGGCAAAGATGTTCCTTTTTATTGTATCGATCGCAGCAAAACAGGATTAAAAGAAGAGTTGACCAAAGCTGAAGCGGAAATCCTAGCTAAGGTAACTAATACCTCTAGAATATACTTATTAGACCATGGAACTCCAAATGCAAACCATATTCAGAAAGGAGGTCACTATTCTAGAGTTGCTGAGTGGATTTCAAAAGGTTTAACACATAGAAGCCTTGAGTTTGCAGAATGCGAAGGACGGTTGGATAAACAGGCTTTAAAAGTCAGCCTTCTTTCTTGTAATGCTGCCGTTGGAGGAACTGATTTTAAGAAAAGTTTTGGAAGAGCTTTTCATTACGAGCTAGGTAAAGTATTTGGAAAAAAGTAGATGTTGTTGCTCGAAATGGTATTTGCTATACGGGAGCTCAAGAAGGGAAATTCACTTCCGGATTTCCCACATTTTCAAGGTTCAAAACTTATGCAAAACTTGGGTTAACTGTATCATTAGAAGATAAAATTCCATACCACAAAGTTCCTGGAAGTAAAGTTACCATTAAATGGACAAAAAATAGAGATCAAATCGTTACAGATTCTTATTTAGAATCTTTTATTAAAAGAGCTTCTTCAAAAATTAAGGCCCTGGAGGAATTCTATACTGGGGGTGAAGAGGACCTGTTTGCTAAAGAATGTGTCTCTGACCTTAAATCACTACTTTCTGATATCAATAGCTTCACAACTGAAAAATTCAGAACATTTAAGCTCAACATTAACACACTAAGAAAAGATAATGCACATAGAGGACCCGATGTACAAAGAGATGCAAATGTTCAGCAGCTTCTAAATGATTTAGATCATATTGGAAGAGAAGGATTTGAAACAATAAACTCCGATTCAGTCCAAACAAAAAAAACTGGAGCCAACCTTTCCGACGACTACCAAACAATAGACCTTGAAATTGTTGAAGGCATCTATAAGCCCTTACTGGATAGACTAAAGGAAATGGTAAAAGATGCAGATCGGACCGACAAGCCTGTTAAGATTACATCTCAAGCATTGTTAAAGCGTATAAACGATGTCTGCAGGTTCAAGGGAGAACACAATATGCCATATCATTTTGAAAAAAACGTAATCGTAAGAATGGCCTCCGTGATTACAATGCTTAATAAAGTGAACTTTTCTGAGAAGGACCTCAACGAAGTTTTTCAGCATCTTTTTTACATCCAAACAGCTGTCGAAAAAGGTAATGCGGCTTTAAGGTTTTGTGAAGGATTTGGACAAGGAGTTGATATTGCCATGGGCTTTGGTGGTGTAACAGCCCTTGGAGGAGGAGCAAGTATTGCTTATAACAGAGCGGTTCGAAATGTAGAACAATTCGAAGAATATAAAAATTTATTTAATGATTTCAGATTAGCTTCTATGAAATATGCTAGAGGTAAAATTGTAGTCGCTAATAGTATAGATGTATAAATTTAACTCGGCGTATATGGTACCATCTGTGTCACCCCAGGTCTAACGACGGATTGTCGGATTTTAAAACTTTTAAATATAAAGTGTCAGGTACTCTCTTAATCGGTTATTGGACTTACTAGACCGATTATCGAGGCCTGACCTTTTTTTTCCTTTACACAGCTGAACTTTAATGGTTACTTTGGTGATATTCTATAATTTCAAAAGGGATATCACGTATGGAGAACTTCACCCCTTGGTCAAGTTTTTTTGGAGGAGTTCTCATTGGTCTTGCCTCCTTGATGGTACTTTATCAAGGATTTATCTGTGGGATCAGTGGTATCTTTAAAAATGCTCTTCAAATTTCATCCACTGACCCTTGGAGATATCTTTTTTTATCAGGACTAATACTTGGAGGGGTCTTCTTGCGCTACTACTATTCTGAGGCTATGCCTTTTCAGTTTACCTCTACTTACCTTTCTCTTATTAGCGGGGGGTTATTCGTTGGCTTCGGAGCAAGTATAGGAGGTGGTTGTACAAGTGGGCATGGAGTTTGTGGTATGGGAAGACTGTCGATGAGATCTTTTGTTGCCTCTTTGACCTTTCTTCTTTTTGGTATTTTAACGGCATCGCTAATGCACTATTTTTCAGGGGCAGAATTATGAGGAATGCTATCTTTTTTATTTCAGGCTTTATATTTTCTTTAGGACTTGGAATTTCCGGTATGACCCACCCTGAGAAGGTGAAAGCATTTTTAAATGTCTTAGGGAACTGGGATCCTTCCCTCTTGGTGGTCCTCTTTTCTGCAGTTTCCACTTATGCGGTGGGTAATTTTATTTTTAAAAACATGGAGGAATCCGAAAGCTCACCTAAACTACCTGAAGTGATAAAGGGCCTGGATATTATGCTTTTAGGTGGTTCTGCCCTTTTTGGTATTGGATGGGGAATTATTGGCCTCTGCCCTGGACCTGCTTTAGTAGACCTTGCCTCTGTTAATGAGAACATCTTGCTTTTTGTCCTGGCTATGACAGCGGGCTTTATACTTGCTAATATGCTCATGGAAAAATTGCAGAGCGGTCCTTAACTGAATCCGACATATCCGGGCTATTTGGAGAAGGAGCCACTCCCGTGGCTAGAAAATGTCTCTACGTATTTGCTATATTGACTAGATAGGCTTTCTTAAATTCTTCTATTTTCTTAAGACCTTCTGAAAGCTCTTCAGCTGTCATTTTTTCTCGTAGGCGTGCACTAGATTCTTCGTCTTTTAAGATTGCATACCATGCATAAGAACGTGGGAGATCCTGGAGATCGCTATTTTCGTGTAAGCTAGCAAAGAAGTTCATGCCCTCTTCTGAAAGATAGTCTGCTTCGATTTGTATTGCCTCGTATAAGAGTTCTTCCCCAAGCTTCAGGTCTTTCTCTACTCCTATCCCAAATATAAAATGGCCACCCAAGCGGTAACGAGCTGATCCACTTCCTAGGTCTGATGCTTTTCGTAACCATTCCATTTCTTGTACGTAATCCTTTTCAACGCCGACTCCGTCTCCGTAAGCATTTGCAACTTCTAATATTGCATCTATATAGCCCTGTTGCGCCGCTTTAAGATTCCATTCGAAAGCTTTTTTATCGTTCTTCTCAGAAAACTCGCCACTTTGAAAAGATTCAGCTAACCTTACTTGCCATGATGGGTCTCCCTTTTCTGCGAGAGCTAGTAATATCTCTTCTGACAGTGGCTGGTAATTCATATCCTCTGGATGATTTGCAAACACTATCGTCAAGGCTTCAAGCATGTATGGGTCTATGTCATCAGGATCTGGTACATAGTCGGGGTTAGCACAATGTTCTTGAAGCTGAGATGTCAAAGTATCGAATCCACTACGGTCTAATATTTTCCATTCATCTTCTTCTTGAGCATTGAGTCCAAAGATCCCGGTAAAAAATATGAAAATCGTGAATATATTCTTAAACATTACGCTCCTTATTAATTAATAATTTCTACTGCTTACTCAAGTCCAACAACAGTCTCTCGAGGGATTAAAAAACCTCCTGGATGGCCTTACCCCTGGTCTGTTTGCCAAAGACATGTCTACATTAATAGAATCGGGTTAAAAAGGGGTCAGAAAATGGGGCAAACGTCGGATTGTCGGATTTGATATCAGATTCAGTTTTGGTGGTGAGGAGAGCTGACAATTCCGTGGCACTAGGTGTTTTTTGTGCTTTACCACGTGCGTAAAGAACGGGGCTAAATGAGTGTCCAAAGCGTTGGCCCTTTGATGGGCTTTGGGATGGAATCCCATGTAAGCTGGAATTTCTAAACCGATTAATTGACCTCATCCCCCTTTTTCTCACCCTTTTCCTAAAGAACACAGCTTTTCCTTACGATATATTACTTATGGGAAATTGAAATATGGCTAATTCTTTTTAATTGGTGAACAAAACATGCCTGGCGTTGGAGGTAATTACTTCTTTAAAAATGCACCAGCTAACGATGAAGACGATACGGTCAATTTTCCAGGATACCTGCGAAGTCATAATCAGATCCCCGCAAGCTTAGCTAGTGCCCGAAGAGGGTTTGCGATATAACCGATTGCCTGTAGAGGCAGACCCCCTTTTGAGTGAGAGGTTATTCCATAACTGCCTTCCTGCTTTTTGAGTGTCTCATTTAGATAGGTGCTTTTCCTTAGATAACCTACCTGGAGGACCGAAGGGAAATCGAGCTCTTCACGAATGTAGTGAGCTGCAATTCCATCACATACCCATAGCTCACGAATGACGACCTGTCCCGTTACTTTTTTTTTCTACAGTTACAGCATCAGGCTCTCGCCTTTCTCTCTCTTCCTCGAAATGAATCTTAAGAACCTCATGTACTTGTTTCTGATTGCCTTTGATTTGCACTAGATAGTGCTTGCCTAA
>JBLFWS010000166.1:0-7607 GCA_047611865.1 Chlamydiales bacterium | reverse complement strand
TTTTAGAAGATCGGGCATGACTCAGTTACATAATCACAAATTCCTTCGCTTCTCTTAAGTCATCCGAGATTTTGGTTAGACAGCCTATAGGCTTAGGAAAAAGTGTTACCTTGAATTGAACCATGCCAAATTAGGATAAAAGTAAAATTAAATTTGCATTGAATATTCTACATAAACTATAGCTGCAAAACACGAAATTAGGGGGGCTATCAAATGACATTTGTTACGCGTTATCAAGAAAGAACTATGGGCTCTATGGATCTAGGTTTTGATTCTGATGGGGATTCCGTTGATTCGGACAGTGATTATGAAGATATGGAGACCACAAATGTGGGCTCAGAACGTCCTCAAAGGCGATCCAAGCGTTTAGCTCTCGTAAAAGTAGCACAACAGGCAATAGCAGTAGAAGAATCAGATAGTGAAAGCGAACTTGAAGAACCCCCATTAAAAAGACTCAGAAGAAACGATAATTCTAAGGCGGTAACAGCCCGTGGAAGAAAGGGGCCTTTGGCAAGGGAATCATTTGGCAAGTTTCATATTTTTTCTGACTTGACCCAACAGTTGAAACAAACGCCTTCCTCTGAGGTAATAGGTAGAGACCTTGAAGTCAGAGAGGTGATTAGAATATTGGCTCATCCTGGTAAAGCGAACTTCCCTCTTTTAGTAGGAGCACAAGGCGTTGGCAAGAGCTCTATTGTGGAAAAGCTTGTACAGCTTATTGACAAGGGTGACGTGCCCCCTAATTTACAGAAAAGAAATTTAATTGTTTTAGACGGCACCAAGTTAGTGGCCACGCAAATGGGGTCGGGAGCTTTTGGGGGCCTTGGAGAAGATCTTAGAAACTTTATTGAACGAGATCTGAAAAGAGTTGAAAACCCCATCCTGTTTATCAAAGACATTGACAAACTCTGTAGTATAGAAAATGTTCCTGAATACCTGGCATCATCTTTGGGGGGGAGAGTTCCGTGTATCGCGTCAATATCTGGCTCTGAAGTATATGATGCTGTGGAAAAATCAGGTAAGCGCTTTCTAAATCAGTTATTTTCTACAGTAGAAGTGGCGGAGTGTTCAGAGAATGAAGCTGTGGAGATTATTAAACAGAAAATGGCTCAGAATCCTGATCCTAATAAAATGGAAGTCACTGCAGAGGCTATACAATTTGCGGTGAAGTTATCCATGATTCACATTAAAGAACAGCATCTACCTAAAAAAGCAATGAACCTATTGCATCAGGCAACTCAAGAAGTACTTCTTTCGAAGCTTGAAAGCGCAAGCGTAGCCTCTTCAACTCCCGTAAAGAAGGGAGGGGGGCGTAAAAGAGGCCGGGCAGCAGCTAAGCCGGCAGCTCCTGCAGCACCTGTTGTAGACACTGAGAGTGTTGCCAAAGTTATGTCACAAAAAACAGGCATCCCGTCTGACCACTTGATTTTTTCTGAAGCAGAGTTTCTTGATACGATGAAAGAAAGACTCTTGGAAAACATAGTGGGTCAGGATGAAGCTGTAAATACCGTTTTTAAAGCTGTAGAGCGTTATACAATGGGTTTTAGTGATCCCAACAAGCCTTGGGGTGTTTTTCTCTTTGCAGGGCCTACAGGTGTAGGAAAAACAGAGCTTGGCAAACTGATTGCTAAAGAACTTTTTCATGATAGAAGTGGGATTATCCGTCTGGATATGTCGGAATATGCGGAGAGCCATAGTATCAGCAAGTTGATAGGAGCTCCTCCGGGATATGAGGGACATGAATCAGGAGGTCAACTGTGTAAGGCTTTGCAAAGAAAGCCTCATTCTGTCGTTCTTTTGGATGAAATTGAGAAGGCGCATCCGGATGTTGTGAGGACTTTTTTGCAGGTTTTTGATGATGGTCGCCTAACTGACGGTCAGGGAAGAACTATTGATTGTACACATGCGCTATTCATTATGACATCGAATCTCGGAGCCCGAGAGATGATGGGTCTAAGCAAAAATGGTAACATATCTGTGAAGGACATCAAAAGTTGCGTAGAGCCTTTGATTATCGAGCATCTGAGTCCTGAGTTGTATAACCGTCTTTCGGCAGTCATACCTTTTCGATGTTTGAATAAATCTGAGTATCCAAGGGTTATTCGTGTTCATCTCAATCGAATTAAGGAAAGGGTGAAGACCGGGAATTCCATCGATTTGGTGTGGTCGGAAGATGTTGTCACCTATTTCTCACAAAAAGATTACGATCCGAAACTGGGGGTCCGAGCTCTTTGTAGAGTGATAGACCAAGAGGTAACGACGTCTCTTTCTGAAGCAGCTAAATCAGGTCAGATATATAGAGGGGACAAAGTATTTATAGATACTCATCGTAAGCAGCTTTTTGCGAGAGCGCAAAGATGATGATTCGAGAAATATCTTGATGTTTATCTAAATATTTCCTATCCCCTCCAGGAAATTTTATAGTAGAACATGCTCCAGTTTTTTAAGAGCATGTTCTACCGATGCAATTCAGCTTTGTTACATACAGGTTTTTTTATCTTCTGTCCATCGATGTGTCCGCAACTGAAGGAGGGGGCATGAATGAAGGTTCTAAGGTAACAGCGAAAGCAAGTGGAATATATAACCCAAGTTTAATGGGAAGTAATAATCCATTCGACCAAAAAGGCAGAGCAAGCTCTACCCTTCCGAGGCCCACTTTTAAATCATCAAGTCAAAGAACCTTAAAGCATTCTCTCAAAAGGAAACTTCCTTCTTCCGAAGAGGGCCCTCCAAGTAAGCTTGCTCGAGTAGTTAAAAAAGTTCTGCCAGGGACTGTCAGTATGGTTGTCGAAGTGAAGGATTCAGATGAAGAGTCGAATACTTCAATTTCCGAACTAGAGAGGCCAAAAAAGAGGCGGAAAAAGATTTCACGGCAGGTAGTTTCATTTTCCTCTAATGTGACTATTTCCCGAGGTAGTGCAATTTGGGACGAACCTGTGGGAAAGCATCCATGTGATATTGATATTACTGGAAAAGATCTTGGGAAAACGGACTTTGAGGATCGAGTAGAGGACCATTCTTCCAGAAGAGTGCTGATTTTTTATTACTTGCTCCTTATCTATTATCAGGAAGGTTGTACTGTAGAGCTGGACAAAACGAATTTACAGCACGGGACAGCTAAATGTGGTTTTTGTAATGCAGCTCACTCAGCGATTCTTCCTCACGTAAAAGATGATTATTATACACGGCTTGGTGAGTCAATTCGCAATAAAGGAGTAACAAAAGAGCTGGAAGGAAGATTAAGTGATCTGGGAGTCTCCCCAGAGAAGATGGCGGTCTTAAAAGCAAGAGAGAGCTCTGAAAATAAATTATCAATGATCTTTTCTGATGAAGAACTTGTTTCGGCAAAGGGGCTAATACCAGAGTCGTCACCATTTTATCAGGTAATGAACTCAACAGTTGAAATGGATAGTAAGGTCAACTGGTATGATTGTGTCATAGAAGGGGTAATGCGTCCAAAAGCTTTAGCGATTCTTAACCAAGTATCATCAGGAACAATGAAGCCCTATGAAGGGGTAAAAGTTTTTGTTGCAGAAATGCGTAGTTTCTTTCGTAAGAGTAAAGAGGCTACTGAGAAGAAATTAGAACTTCTCGACTCTTTTCAGAAATTGGAGTTGGAATGTAGGGATTTTGAGATTGTTTTGAGGAGGGGTAAAAAAAGGAAATATCATGAGCAGATGGAAGGGTATTTGAATAGTCTTATTGAATTGAGAAAAGTCAGTAGGAATATCGAACGTTTGGATAAATTTTCTTCTCCACTGCGTCTTTACAAAAGAATGAATCGTTTTAAACCGATATTTGGAAATATTTGGAGTACCTATTACAAAGAGAAAAGCCGGATAGAGCAGATGGATACGGTTGATGATTTGAAAGCCTATATCGAGGAGGCCTGTGATTTTTTTGAGGATGATGATGATATGGCAGATGCTTTGACAATTCTTAAGGGGTACGAAGAAATAGGTTCAACTGGTGAGCTGGAGGCTTTGATTTTTGAATTTTTCAAAAAAGGCAATCTGGGGAGTATTTTGATGTTCATCGATGGAGAGGAGGCCTTACCCATGTCTTTTGTTCTCGATAAAGTAAAAGAACGCCATCAGGGAGCTGCAAATTATTTGGAATGGGAACGGTCTTTACTGGATGCTGATTTAAAAATAATGAATCTTCAGAGAGACGGAACGGAAGTTCCTAAATATGAGCTTGTTTCTGGAAAGATGCAGGGAGATACTCTTGTGGGCTTGAATGATGAAGAGCTACTCGAGCAAAAACAGAGAATTCTTAGATACCAGTACCAGATGAGTTGAGAGAACGGCGTTGTTGCATAACTTAATACGTTTACAATCATTTATTTAAGCACCGAAAACACAGAGAGATAGAAAAATGCATAAAGTCTCTCAGAATATGTTATCAACTGATCTGTGATTTTTTATTTTCTCTGTGCTCTCTGTGATCTCGGTGGTAAAATGTTAATCATAAGCCTCTTGTAGGCGCATGTTTTATGCAACAACGCCTAAGAGAACAAGTAATTCAGGAGGGCTGTTCCTGCCCTCCTGGTGAAGAACTTAAATCCCCATATACTTCCGTACATTAAATAACGGCTGCCCAGCAAGAACCCTATAGTTATCTGGTAGGGTCCATTTCATGCCACCAGAGTGAAACCAGCTCTCCTGGTTGAGAAAGTGAACTTTACCTGTATCCAGGTTTTTGCGGCACATTTCGACTTCACCGCTACAAGGGTTAAGAATGAAGGCAAAGTAGAGGTCATGGATGCCATCATTCCAGTTGGTATCATGTGCATGGATTGCAGTTCTTTTAATTTTGTTTTGTTGGTGTTTAGGAAGCAGAGAGAAAATTTTGTTATCCACGGTTGGAATAAGTGATTTTTTCCAACTGAGGTCTCTTCCTCCTAGTTCTTGATCATGGATTTGTGAAGCGATACGTACGACTTCTTTACGGAAATCCATTACGGATAAATCATCAGCTACCTGTGCTATGGCTTCACGGAATTGTTCCGCTGCAATGTCAGAGAAACCGACGCTGTCTTTGCGGTCTCGTGCAAAGCTTAAAAGGTCTCTGTATCCTTGCCGAGTGATGCATGCGCTATCGGAGATATCAGGGAAGAATTCCTTGGCTTTATTCTTGAGGACACGTTTGAAGCGTTGATTCCAATGGGGATATTTTTTTCCAACTTTTGGATCTTTTTCTCTGCTATGAATAATTGTTTGGTAAACAGTCTCAACAAAAGTTTTTACGCTTTTTGTTCTGTCAAAATGATAGCTAACCATTGCAGTATCAAAATGTTGTTTGGCACAATCGGAAAGTTCTTGTCGGTCTAGATCATCTTTTTCCGAACTGCGTGTTACCCACTCATTTTTTGCTAAATAATCTGTTAGTTGATTTCTAGCTCTCTTTGAAATCACCGATTCAGCGATGTCTATGACTGGATCTTTAAGATTTTGGGTAACGTACTGGTAGGCATCGAGCTCACTATCGCAGGCAGCCCTGAAAGCCTCTTCGTTGGGTTTAAATAGAAAAGCATGTCCGGGAGCAACTATCTGAGTTTGGAAATCGGGATCAGACATTTCCTCTTTCACAGATTCTGGTTGTTTCCTGATATAATTAATGTGCCAGGCTAATACTTCTGCAGGGGATCCTGCGTATTTCCTTGTTTTTAAGGGTAAAGCTTCAAAAGAGTATATGGCTTTAATGATGGCGTCTGGGTCTCCTCCCCATGCAAAACGCCATGGTGTTGAGACAGCGGTGTGTTCATTTTTCCGCCACTCGCCACTATGGCCACCAGCTCCTCCGAATAGGTTCGCCGCAGTATCATAAGCAAATTTGGGGCTTTGCAATTTTTCACAGACTTTGGCTGCAACAGCGTCCCAGTTTTGGGCTTGCAGCCTTTTGTCGTGACCTGTGAGTCCTTTTTTTATTTCTTTTATTGTTTCT
The DNA here is from genome assembly GCA_047611865.1 of Chlamydiales bacterium. GTDB lineage: Bacteria > Chlamydiota > Chlamydiia > Chlamydiales > JBDQID01 > JBLFWS01. The sequence goes on along the minus strand of JBLFWS010000166.1, from coordinate 1,661 downwards.
GTGAGAACATCAACAAGGAAGCCTTGGAATTTATCTTGGGTATTGACGTCTTTCCATTTGTGGCCCGGAGCATAGTCTGCCACTTGCTCAATGCTTTCCGTGGTGAGATTGCCACTTTTTCTATTATGGTATGGGATATCGGAATATTGAAAATCTTTAGGTAGCCCAGTATCACAAAGTTCATAACCATAACTATGGCTATTGGATGTACCTAGATTGCCATCGTCGAACAGGGTGTGGACTGTGTTTTCAATATGTTGATTGTAGCGGTATCTCATGCGAGAAACCATGGGTAAATACATAGCACCGATAAGCTGGGATAATTGAACTTGAAAGTCTAAGTTTTGCTTCTTAAAAGTATCTTGCAGGCAGGTTTCAACTGTTTCAAATACCCATGAAGGCATTAAATGCCGAGAGGCAAAATAATTGGGCATGCTTGCAATAGACTGCTCCCATGCGCGGTGTAGAGGATGGTTCCCTTGTGAGCCAAAGGCGTATTGTGCTTTATGGGTCAACTCCTCTACTGACAGGGCAGCTCCTGACCGTAAATTATAATGTGGGGTATGGAAACGTCCTTGGGCAGCAGTAGCTAGTTCTATCAGCAATTCGTTTACTGTAAATTGGCTGTTTCCGTTTGGTCTCAGAACAGAGAGTAAGACCTCTTTGGGATCATCAAAGCCTAATGCAATACAGGCTTGATTTATCCCCGGCGCATCCCAGAGGTAGGCATTCCTTGCAGGGCGTACTCTTCTATCTGACCCATAAGGGAGGACAGAGGCAAGGTGTCCACTGGCTTTGACGCTTAGGCGTGTTGTAAGATCTTCACTTGTAGTTCTAGCCTTGAATGGATACTGGCGAACTTCACCGAATGTGCGGGTTGTCAAACTACCCTCAGTGAGACATTCCGAAAGCTCTTGGATTGCGAAGCCAAGGCGGGTAGCCATTCTCTGGATAAGCCAGGCTGTTGTAAAGCAGGTACCAGCTCTTGCTTGTCGAAGGTGCCCGAGAACGGCACTTAGGAGGACAATCTTGGCGTGTCTATCTGTTATTTCTTCTGTGGGAGAAAGTCCTAGACACACTCGAATGGTCTCGTTCGAAGGCAATTCGGGTGATACAGGTTTTTCTACCTTGTTTATAAGTTCAGCGATCTCGGGTACAAATTCAAGCTGTTCTAAAATATTCAACATATTTTCAGCAGCGCGCGTGGATTCGAATTTTTGTGGGAGAAGGTAGTGTCGGACGCTTGAGATTAGGCCTACATTTAATGAGCCTGAATTTAAAAGAAGCATGTCAGCCATTTCGACTGTCATTTTGTGATATTGAGCTTCTTCGTTATTTTGAATGCCTGTCAACTTATGCAGTTGAGTATGTGCCTCGATTCTTTCTATGGACTCTTCGAACACTTCTTCTAAGGTATCTAAAATCTTATCAATGCTAGCTTCAAATTCTTCAGGATTAAGACAGGAGGCTGCATATTCAGGATCTTTTTCAGCTACGAATAGGAGGCATCCAAGTTCTCTACTTAAAGAGACTTCTTTTTGGAGTTCTGCTTCTTTTTGTTCCAGATCGTCTCCCTCACCTACTTCCAAGCTTTCCGCAACAGTCTGTAGTTGCATGGCTATACCTAGAATTAACTGTTCTTTTACCTCTTCTGGGAGTTC
>JBLFWS010000165.1:0-7708 GCA_047611865.1 Chlamydiales bacterium | reverse complement strand
ACGAATTTCCATGCTCTTTCTATCAGGGTTAGGTTTGGTGAGTACGTTGGCAGGTATAGGAGCTCTATGTTTGCCATTGTTGCTGCGCACTTGACCAAATAGCATTTCTGATAAGGAGCATTATTAAGAACTACCGTTATTGGTTCAAGAGGGTGAGCACAGCGAAGCTGACGTAGTAGGTTAACCATAGACCAGGAGTTGATATAGCTTGTGTTTGTCAGGGTAATCATCTTGTGGGTAACCGCATTTAAGGCACCCAAAACATTAAATCGCTGTCTTTCACTTGGAGTTGGAATGAATTGGCGCGTGAAACACCAGATTACCGAAAGAAAGGCTCGAAACACAAAGTGAGCAGCATCGATAAAGTATACTTGTCGTTTCCTTTTAGCAGCCTCCTCTAAACGAGGCTCGAGCTTTTTTTTAACTCCTCCTGCTCCTGAGGGTTTGCTTTTGCGGGAATACCGCCAGCCTTTCGTGGCTTCATACCAATTTTATGAAGAATTCTTCTAACTTGAGTCTCCTTACGCTCGATTCCTGTAAGTGCCTTGATATTAGCACAGGCTTCTTTGACAGTTGACGGAGGATTCTTTCGGAAATATTCCTCTATCGTTTCGCGGTGATTATTTAATTTACTCGTTGGAGAGTAGCGTTGAATTCTAGAAACGGCCTGCTAGTCCACCACCTTGATATTGCTTGAAGATTCCCGTAAGAGCTGTTGATCCAATACCGACCAGCCGACAGATCTCTTTATGTGGATATCCCAGACCTTTTGTATAGAGGGCATTTAGGCATTTTTGAATAGTCGGATCAGGATGTTCGTAGCGGCCATTATTTAGCTCCGTCATCTCTTCTTCACTCAGCTTCAGTTGGATCATTTCAGTACTCGGATGTCGATTAAATGAAGTTGAAGAGGAGGTTATTTACATTTGAAATTGTCAATAAATTTTGAAGTTTACGGGTTCGGTTTGTGATTCAAATGAGGAATAAAAATCACGCTATGTTACCGCTTGAAGTATAACGCTTCCTGTCCTAACTGCCGTTATGAACCTAGGAAAGAATGGGTTTCTAGTTAAATTCCCGAATTGTTAAGATATTATAAATTTATTTACTTATAAGACATTCTTATTTATGATTTTGCAGATTAAGTAATAACTTGTGTTTAAAATCAGTTGAATAATAGTAAATATTGTAAGGCGTTATAATGAATGTAGGGATAAAATTTAGCGGCGTGGCTAAAGAGGCAAGTGCTATTGCAGTGTGCAGTGGAATTGGGGCTTATGCCTTGGGTCTAGGGCATCCAGGTTTGGGAGCTACTTTGGGTGGAACAGCCTTTCTTGTGAACAAAGTAGTTGGCTCTGTATTCGATAAATTTATTCAAGCGCCAGATATTAGCCGGAGGGGATCTTATTATGCAGTTAAAATTACGGCGTATGCTTTAGCCTACTCTGCTAGTAAGATGATTGTTGTGGCAGCAACAATAGCTCTTAGCTCAGCTGTGGCTAATGGCTTGGGTTTAACTGCTTCAGCAATGGTCGTAAATAGCTTGGCTACAGCTCATAATTACTCCAAAATTTTTGAATGTGGGTATTATGCAGGCCTGGTAAAAGTTTTTGTCTCTGTTGTTCTAACTGACATGAGAAGAGAAAGTCACAATAACAACTCTGTTGAATATGGCGACGGTTTAGCAGGCCCTCTTGATTTTGGGGGATATGAGTGCCAAAGAGTAGTACCCGATCCTTATCCTCAATCTCAAGATAATAGCGAGACTTCTCATCTAGGAAGAACCCGCCTTTTTTCTGAAACTGACGTGGAGCAGGCTAGAGTACATAATGAGCACCTACAGTATCGCTTTGCAGAGGTATGCGTTCCTGATGTCGAACTTACTGAGAATCGTATGAAAAATTTGATTGTGGATAAAGCTCGTGAGCAAGTTATCGAGATACCTAAATATACTTTACATCTGTTTGGTGGAGTAAGCCCTGGAACAGGTATGCATGTAGGTCCCCAGTACCTGGTTTTGAATAGCGTATATAAATCTATGATTAAGCGGATTGTTCATCACCTGGATACTGAATTGGAAAAATCAGAGAGAGAGGAGGCTTTTGGCAAGGTTGTGGAGTTGAATGATTTGTGGGTGAAGACCTTGCAACACCTTGAAGCTGGCTCTGGGGATTGTGCTGATCCCGTAGGGGAGCAGATACAGCAGATGTATAATACTTTATTTTCTGAGGAACAGGTAATAGTAAATGACTTCGAGGGAAAAATTCATCTTGAATGTAGAAAATTGCGTGATGAACTATTTCGTGAAGCTTGCGCGGAAGTCATGGAAGCCTCTCCGAGACATCTCGACCAAGCCACAGGATACGAATTTTATAAGTTACAGCTCCGTGGACCTTTAAGTCTTTCACCGTCATCTGGATCATTTTTACCAAGTTATTGCAATCAAGGAGGGTACAGGGCACAGATTCCTCAAATTCGTCAAGCTTTCGCAAGAAAGTATTCTGCAGGACGTATTATTACTCACATGCAAGGGGCTGAAAGAACTGGAAAGCAGCGTTTTGGATTTGGAGATATGAGGCAATGGCTTGTAGGGAAAACGGGTGCTGACGGAAATGAGGTTGCTGCGGCTATGTTAGATGTGGATCTAGTAACTGGTGATGCTGGAAGTGAACATCCTACTAGGAAAATCTGGGCAACGGTTTTAAGTAATCTTACATGCCCGGTTATTCACTAAGTCGTTAATTAACGGTATTTTATTTTGAATAGTTTACTTTTATTTGAGTGGATAGTACAATATGTAAATTGAATATATGTATTTTAGTTTCATTGAAACAATTGTTCTATTAATTCCATTCTATTTCGCGGGACTTATTTATGAATTTAGAAAGCTTTTCGACTCAAAGCATAAAAGACATTAGCTCTTTAGGCCTGGCTTTCTCAATTGGAGAAGCAAGTGCTCATTATCTGAGACTAGGGCAAATAGGTTTTGGAGGGGCTTTTGGAGCAACAGCTTATTTAATCAATAGAGTCATCAGTTCTCAGTTCGAAAAATATGTTAAATTGCCTGAAAGAGATTTTAACAATCCTATAGAAGCATTTTCTAAATTATCAGTATATGGAACATCATATGCGGCAAGCAAGGTCGCTGTAATAGCTCTAACTATTGCTACGAGTTATGCTGTGACTAGTGCCTTGGGGCTAGTAGCTGTAGGCTCAGCCCTCGGAGGTCTCGCAGCATCTGAAGCGAGGCTCACAAGCTTCACTCTCGCCGCTTATGTTGTCGGCATGATAAAATCTGGGATCTTTGGTTCAGAAGAGTCTTGGGATTTTGCTCATATCGATAATCGTTGTGAACAGCCTCAAGAGTTATCCTGCACAATCGAAACGGCTATTCCCACAAGAGAAATTCTTGTTTCACCGAGGAGTAATATAGTTAACAGGAGAATCAATCAAGCATGGGTAATAGAGGCTCGGGGTAGGGCTTTTCATATTTCAGAAGATCTGGAACCGCCGATGGTGACACCGGTTGATTCGAGAGTGCGGGAGTTGAGGGCTGAAGATCGGGATAGGGAGTTTGGCATAAACCTGTCTCGTGCTTTTCGAGAGGGAAGAGTTCTTTCGAGCCCCCCAGAAACTCCAAAGGGTTCAAAGATTGGATCCCTTCGTATGCCTACAGCGGTACAAGTCAATCAGATTAAAGTGAATGATAGCCACTACAATCATGTATTCCCTCCTGTAACAGTACCCTTTGAGAGTTGGGATGAGTCATTTACTCCACATGAGTTGGTTATGGGTAAAGCTAGAGAGTTTCACGTAAGCTTAGATGAATTTAGTAGGATAGGAACTGAAATTTTAAATCCTATTCAGATACCTCCTTATTTCACCGAGAAGCATCAGAATATGTATAAAAAAGTCATCAAACACCTGATGGGAAAAGAAATAGTAGCTGTTGAATCAAGAGACACTCAACAGATGAATCTTGTTAATGAGCAGTGGAAAAGTGTGCTAGAGCATTTAGAGGCAGGCTCAGGGAATTGCCCCGATCCCATACGTGAGCAGATAGAGCAACTATACCATAATTTTTTTATAGAAGAGCGAAATCACCTGGCAAAATTTGAAGAAAAGGTTCAGGGTGAAACAAGGGTGCTGAGAGATCAGTTATTTAGGGAAGCTTGTTCAGAAGTAATACGAACTCTAGGTGGTGCTGGAGAGAGCGAATATGCTACGACCTACGAATACCTTAAAGGAAATTTTAGCTCACAATTGAATCTAACTCCCGGGAGTGGAAGTTACTTTAATCGCCGCGTCCCCGAGTATCAGAGTAAGACAGTTATAAAATTTAAAGAGAAATACACAGCAGAACGAATTACTCAACATCTGATGTCAAAAAAAGACAATGGAAAAGATCGTTTTGGGTTTCAAGAGATCCAATCTTGGCTTTCCTGGAAAAGTGGTGCCGAGGAAGTAAAAGTAGGAGTTGAGATTTTTGGAGGGCTTGATCATGATGGTATGCCTAACAATGATAGCCCTACGAAGGCTGCATGGGTGATGATACTTAGAAGCCTGGATAAACCGGTAATTAATTAAGAATTCTTTTTGATGCCTCACTATATATGAGAGTGACTCCAAAATCCCGTCGGAGCTTCATCCTCTTTTGTCCCTTGAGAGGGACTCCGTTGCCTAGTGGTAATCCAGTCTTTTGAACAGCCTCTGATGTAGTTAGCCAGATCTAAAATGCTAGCTTGAATTTGTTCTGAAGATTGATTTTCAGAACACAATTTATTATAGAACTCTTTGATGTCCGAGCGGGAAAAGTCGTGGTAGTATTTGAAGCTTAACATTTTTTCACAGGCTTTGTAGATGGTTTGGCTGTTGGCAAAGGTTGTGAGGCAGCGATCGGTTTCAGTTTTATGACTTGTTAAAGCGTGAAGTAAATCTTGTACCGCAGCCTTATCTTTGAAGCTGTGGAGGTCTTTTAGAGTTTCCTCGAGACGGAGGGAGTAGGCACTGACCTCCTCTATTAATTTAGAGATTTCCTCGTCAAACTTTTTTAATTTCTGAAAGGTATTGCTGAAGGCGTTTAAGGTGGCTTCCATATCCTCTTCAGGGATATAGCCATTTCTGATTCCAGAGCTTTCCCACAAAAAACTTACAGCATCCAGAATCGTAGCAGCCAGAAGAGCATTTTCCTTCATGACTTCATTTTGGGAAAGGAGGGTGTCGGAAGGGTTGAACTCAAGGGATAAAAGGGTGTTGTAAATGGCTTCGCTAGCATTAAGAGTCTGAACGAAGCTGTCGATTTCTTTTTCAGAGGCCTTGAGGTACTTGGAGGTTCGCTTGAGGAAGAGATCGTGTATGCTATCATCATGAGGAACTTTTGAGCGTGCTTCTATTAGTTTCCCATTAAGAGAGTAGGTGGAAAAAAGAATAAGGAATTGCTTACGTAACGGGTATCAATAAGGAGCTTCTCCAGAGAAGATTCTGGTATGGGATTATGGGGGCTCGTGAGGGATTCTATCAGTTTTTTCCGATTAATGGAGGCAACGGTTTTACGTCTTTCGAATTTATCGATGAAATCCTGAAGTAGGTGGTCAAGTTGCCACATTTCTTCGTGGCTGTACTCTATATCCTGGATGTGAGCTTCAAGTTGTTTGACAGAGGCCAGGATATCTTGGCAATTTCGATAGGAGCTCTCTAGTGGGCGAATCAGGGCTTTCTTTTTTGCTCTATGCTTGGGTCGTTCTCGGAAAAAGCGAGAGACTGTTTGGAGAGGTTTGTCTGCATTGGTCCTTAAGCTAAGTTCAGCTTGTGTGTAGTAGTAGCCGTAGGCTCCGATAGTCTTTTTGAAAAGATTAAGTAGCTTATTGTCGATACTTGAAAAGCGTTCTTCAGGGATCTTTTCTTTTTTCTTGAGTTGAGGGGGGTGTAGGGAATCCGGATCATTAGAATAAAGTTTACAAGAGTTTTCGTATTGGGAATAGAAGGCCTCATTGCTACTAATCCAGGTCTTCATTTCTTCGTTGAGGGTACAAACAAATTTAGTGAGAGCGCGGATACTATCTTTGGTTTCAAGCTTGACCTTTCTTCTCTTCATGCAGCCCACCTCTAAAAGAGCTGCAAGATCTTCTTTGCCACTCTTGTCATAGAAAGATTCAACGACGTCCATGTAAAGGTGTGAGCCTGGAAAGCAGGGGCAAACCATAAGGTATCCTGAAATGAAAGTTACTTGGATATAGTATCTATTATTAAGTAAAAGTAAAAGAGAAATGACTCGTTATTAAGGACTAAGCCTCTGTTGATGAAATAAAAAAAAGGCTGCAAAATTGTAAAAATAAAATTTTATTTACAATCAAAAGAGGATGCCCATAATGCAGCATTCCGGATTAATTAGCAGGAGGTAAGTGATGGGTGCGGTATTTGGAAAATTTTGTTCCACTAACGAAATGCAAATTATGGAACAAAGCTCTAGCTTCGATCTCTCTCAGTTTAACAAACAGGTACAGGCTTACAAAACTGCAGTGGTTGGGCTGGCAGAACGGATAAATGAAGAAAGAGAGGCAATCTTTCAAGGAGAAGCTCTTCATTCAACAGAGGTTATGAGCATGAAAGTGCGTTTCGTGTCCCTCTATGATCAGCTTAGGAGTGAGGCAGATATCCTGGAAGAAACAGCCAGGAAATCAGAGATGCCTGTTGTTTCTCAAGAATTGCAGGATATCGTCGAGAGGAATCAAAATCAGGCTGTGAGGATTCAGCACTTGTGTAAAGAGAGCAAACTCCTGCTGTTGGAAATAGAGCGTGCAAGAAAAGTAGATGAGGGAGTGTCTCAGGAGGAGATTGCAAGCCTTGAATAGAAAATCCGGGAAGCCAGGGAAGATGTGGAGGGCAGTTAAGCCCAAGTTACGACTCTTTCACTTTTTCGCATTCTCAAAACTCCTGAAACAAGGGTTTAGCCGCTTTAAATTTTTCAATTTTTTCATTCCTTTTCAATGATCTCACTAACTTAGTGCTTATTCAAAACAGCGTTCCCCAATGGCGTTGTTGCATAAAACATGCGTCTACAAGAGACTTATGATTAACATTTTACCACCGAGATCACAGAGGGCACAAAGAAAATAAAAAATCACAGATCAGTTAATAGCATATTCTGAGAGACTTTATGCATTTTTCGATCTCTCGGTGCTCTCTGTGGTTAAATAAATGATTGTAAACGTATTAAGTTATGCAACAACGCCTTCCTCCTCCAAAAAACGCTGTGCTGTCTCCAGAATTTAAAAATAACTCAAGTCAAAGAGATGAACACGTGAATTTTATAAATGAACACAGCCGTTTGTCATGGGAATGTAAGAACCGATATTACAGACGCCTTTTGGTAGAAAATACAATGGGCAGATTCAAAGGAATCATAGGAACAAAATTACGATCTCGGGATTTTGAAGCACAGGAAGTTGAAATAAAGATTGTGTGTAAGATTCTTAATACGATGGTATTATTGGGAACGCCGTTACATCCTGCAAGGCAAATCGGTTGATCGCAAGAAATGAGGGGAGAAGATTTTCTTCTTTTCATTCATGCAACACTGCAGGACACGGCAAGCAATATTTATCCACGGTATTTTGCCTACTTATGATGCTTGCTTTTCTAATGGATCAGATACAGGAGATCGCCTGCTCTCTATTTCAAGCTGCCAAAAAAAAAGCTGGAACGTACC
>JBLFWS010000164.1:0-7718 GCA_047611865.1 Chlamydiales bacterium | reverse complement strand
CGGACTCCAGCCAACGCCCTGCCCGAACTGATCAGCCCAGGCCCGAAAGACAGCCAAGAAAAAAGATTGTCGCGAATACTGCTCAACCTAGATCTGAAACAGGAAGAAGAGAAAGGGCTACAAAACAATCCACTCCAGACCTTTCCAGAAGGGATGATACTCCCAGTCAAGTTAGAACTGACTCCCCCAGAAGAGAAGCAGCTCCAACAATGCACGTTGAAAGAGCTCGTACTGAAATCCCTCGTAACTTAGACAACCCCAATGCCAAAGCTCCAGTACTAAGGCAGGGACAATCTATTACTATTCCTCCAAAAAGACCTGAAGCTCCACAAAACCCTAGAACTGTCTACAGTGCTACCTCTTTGGGGAGAAACCCCCTTGAAAGAAGAGAGGGAGAAGCCCTTCCGAAGGCACCCTTAGGAACGCCTACCAAAAACCAACGAGAAAATGTTCCTGTACGTCGTGAAACACCAAAAATTTCACGAGAAAATACTTACAAACAACGCAGTGATTCTTCTCAGCCAAGAACAAGAGAGAGATCTCGTGATACGAGCCCCGTTCGTCGTGATGAACTTGTTACTCCCCGCCGCACAGAAGCTAAGACACCAGAAAGACGACAGGATAGCAGGCTTCCTGAACTTACTCGTAGAGAGAGAGCTCCGCTACAACCCAGGCAAAATGTTAGAGGACCAGTAAAAACCTATTCCTCAGACAAAGCTGCTAAGGAAGTGGTAAAAGGAGAAAATCCTGACGCTCCAAGGACTGTCGAAAAGAGCGACGCTCCAACACACCAGGTGTCTGCTGTTTCAGGTGATGTGGCATCTGTAGATAAAGCTGCCGCAACATTGAGCCTTGAAGAGATGAAAGCACTTGTAGATAAGCTCGTTGATAAGCTCTACATCATGAAGGCCGATGGCTCTACAGAGACAACTATTACTTTGAAAAACGTGCCTTTGTTTGAAGGGGCTACAGTGACGGTAAAGGAGTTTGATAGCGCTACAGGTGAATTCAACCTTACTTTTGCAAACCTTTCAAATGAAGCAAAAGAACTTCTCGACAGACAACTAAATCAAAACATGTTAAAGTCGTCTTTTCAAGAGAAGGGTTTCACTCTACACATCGTCACCAACACTACTGAAGAGGTCGCTACATTTACCTCAGAGAGTGAATCTACCGGTGAAGATCAAGAAGCCCAAGAAGAAAAACGCGGTGAAGAAGATCGCGAAAAAGAAAAGCAAGAAGATAAAGATAATTAAAACCGATACGAAATTAGTATAATTTAAACGTGAATACAGAAAAAGAACCATACAATTGGGCAAAGACTGTCGAATCTGCACTTTTGCAGCGCGACGATATTCCGATGCTTGGAGGCGCCCCCACTTTTCCTTGGAAGGAATTGTCAGTCATCCTTTCACGAATATTTGATCGTGAAAATTTGCAAGTAGAACCTTCCGAACTACACTGGCGCTCTGCCGGTGAACTTTTATCTGGAATGGGGAAAAACCCCAAAATCCTTCATTTCGTAGTCACTCCATTGGAAGGCCAGCTTTGCTGGATCATGGCCGAACCTGACCTCGTCACTCTTTCTAGTCACCTTTTTTCAGATTCTTCCTCTTCCGCCCCCTTCAAAGACATGGACTTTCTACAAGGATTCCACTATTTCCTGGCTACAGAAGTCATGCATGCTATTGACAGCCTTCGATTTCTCAAGAGATTAACACCCCGATTGTCAACGGATAGCACCCTCCCCTCAGTAGAATCCCTTTGTCTAGATGTATCCATTACCGTAGATGAAAAAACCACATGGGGTCGTCTAGTAGTTTCCCCCTCATTTCTCGAGTCCTGGAAGCAAAATTTTGCTCCTTACAGACCAACGACTCTCTCTTCCGATTTTCTTGCAGCATTCGACGTCACTATAGGAATCGAGGTGGGGAAAACAGAGCTCTCCCTTGAGGAATGGTCAAAGGTCCGTCTCGGAGACTTCCTTGTACTTGACAACTGCTCCTTAGATCCTGATACCCATGAAGGAGCTGCCACGCTTACTGTCAATGGACACCCAACCTTCCAGGGAACCCTAAAAGGAAATACTATAGAACTTCAGGGTCTCAGTGGTACAACACAAAAGGTCGTAGCAGCGCCTCCCCAGGCCTCCGAAGCTTCAATTGCTTCAGACACGCCTGAGGAAGAAGCCATAGCTGTAGAAACTCCAGTAGAAGCACGACCCCCTCCTCAAGCTAATTCCCCATCTCAAGGCACAGACGATGCTGACCTCGATGATGATAATGATGATGACTTCGACGATGATGACTTTGATTTTGATGATGATGACGATGATTTTGATTTTGACGATGATGATGATGACGATGACTTTGACTGAGAGACCAGATCCCTGATTTAATAATTTAAATATCATAAAAGGAATAAACAATGACTCATTTTTCAGACGACGACGATGATTTTGAGGATGACGATGACCTTCTTTTCGACGACGACGACTTCGATGATGACGACGATGACCTCGAAGATGACGAAGATGACCTCGAAGATGACGAAGATGACCTCGAAGATGACGAAGATGACCTCGAAGATGATGACGATGATGATCTCGAAGACGATGACGAAGACCTCGAAGGCGATGACGATGAGCTAGGCGAAGAGGAAGAAGAGGTTGCGGTAGCACCACAAGCATTTGAAGAACTTGAAGAAGAGCCTGCTCCCCCTATAGAGGAATTTACTCCTGCAATAGCTGCCACTCCTTTGGGTATTGATGGTGGAGTTGCTCCAAAAGATATCCCTATGACCATCTCAGTTGAAGCTGGCCGCCTGGAAATGTCTGCCGAGAAACTCATCGCCTTACGTCCTGGAAACATGCTTGAGATTCCCACATTGCCTGAAATGGGTGTCGCTTTAGTCGTTAATGGTAAACAGGTTGGGAAAGGCGAACTTATTCGCGTAGGCGAAACACTAGGCGTCAGAATCGTAGCTATGGGGTGATATACTCGATGCAGGTTAGTTTGAGTATAAGCATCCAATAGATCAGGGAACTTGTGGACAGAAAAATGACAGAAAAAGACTTCCATAAGCAAGATACAATACCCGATGTAGCTACCCCCCAGAACAAAGAAGCTGAGGGACACGCCACTGTACAGAAAGTCCCTGAAAAAATCGGCCCCTACCCGATCACGGCTCTTTTAGATAAAGGAGGCATGAGCCTCCTGTTCCTCGGTGAAGACCCCAATACTCATTTGCCCCTGACCATCAAAGTCTTATCTCCAAAACTTGTCTCCCATCCGGAAATGGTAGAACGCTTCTTTAAGGAAGCCGAAATCATTGCTCTTGCGGACCATCCCAATGTAGTCAGGCTATTCGGCCATGGGAAATGGGAAGGGGGTTTGTATATTGCCATGGAATTTATCAAGGGAACTCTCCTAAAAGAATATATCACACGCCATCATCTTTCTGAATCACGAGCCATTGAAGTTATCTTGGAAATTGCAGCAGCTTTATATCATTTGCACACCAATGAAATTGTCCATCGAGATCTCAAACCTGAAAATATCCTTCTCACAAATACAAATAAGGTAAAAGTTATAGACTTTGGTATCGCTCAGCTACTTCGCACAACAGTAAACCAAAGAATTACTCAAGATAATCGTATCATGGGCACTCCCCTCTACATGAGTCCCGAGCAAAAAACTACCCCGACCGAGGCTTCCTATCCAGCAGATATATATTCCTTGGGCCTCATTGCTTTCGAGCTTTTCACAGGGAAGCTCAGCCACGGGGTTATACAACTCGACCAAGTCAATGAAGGCTTACGACCGATCCTCGATAAAGCACTAAAAGCCGACCCAAAAGAACGCTACCCTGACATTGTTGACATGATCACAGACCTAAAAGCGTATCAGAAAATGACCCCTAAGTCGTCAGTGCCAAAGCAATCCCCTATCATCAAAGATAAAGTAGAAGCCGTTCCAGGTAAAAAAGCTGCCGAAATCGGCAACTCTCTCTCCGATACAGCGGAAGCTGATATTAGTGAAGCCGCCCCTAGTCCCGAAACAGAAAAAGATCAAGAGACTGCAATGCCCGAAAATGTAAAAGAAGAACAGGCAGATACTCAGGCAAGAGAGCAACTAGAAGAGCTATCTAACCATCTGCGATATTCTCAACAGACTCTACTTCCTCCTGTAGCCCCCATCTGGCCGGTTGTAGATATTGGCTTAGTCAATCACATGGGCAACAATATCTCAGGAATTTATTACGACTTCTTCGACCTCAAAGAAGGTGCCTACGGTGTCATAATGGGAGAATCTACTGCCACAGGAGCCTCCGCCGTCGTCTACACTTCTGTTCTTCGAGGGATGATTCGAGCCCTTTCCTGGTCGGCTGCTAAACCAGTAGAGCTTGCGGCCTACCTTAACGAGCTTTTAATCAATGACCCCTTTGATCAATTTTTTACCCTGAGCTATCTCATTCTCTATCCTGATGACAACCAGTTCCACTATATCTCTTGTGGAGCCGGAAGCCTCTGGAAAATTTCCTCTGGTTCAGATACCCCAAAGAAAATTTCCGCAGATAATTTAGCCCTAGGCATCGATGCTGAGGCTGAGTTTGTTGAAGTTACACACAACTGGGACATTGGGGATACCATAATACTAAACACCTATCGAACAGCTTCTACTGCAGAAGGAAAACAGGGATTTATGGAAAAAGACTTTAAGAAAGCACTCAAACAAAACGCTTTTCTGCCACCACAAAAACAAGTTGATGCCCTATTCGATAAAATCTCCAAATCTCTAAAGCATACTTTGGAAGAAAGGCCTATCACAATCATTTCACTTCACAGAACAAAGTAGGCAGAATTTTCTCTGTTCATCAGGAGGAAAAAGATCAGAACAAAAATTAATTCTTTAATTTGTTTCGGTATAATTTATAGACTCTTCATTTACAAACTTTTCCGTTTTAATTTTTATTCAAAAATGCTGTATTGTAAAGCCCAGTTTTCACTATTCCTACAAGTATTTTTATGTTATAAACTCCCATTATAAAATTTTCCTAAAGAAATAGCGCGGTAATTTCGATAATCCTTACCGGAAAGCTCTATTAATGGAGTTCTCAAACTTTGGAATAGCAAGGGAAATGATGAAACAGATAAGCTCAGTAATCTCATACCTTTTAAGACACTCCCTTCTCCTATGTACGGTTCTATTTATCGTTGCAGGCCCTGGAGGCTCTGCGCAGGACTATCCTAGAGATCTTCCTGTAGGAGAAACTCGAGTACCTCCTGGAGATAGCGGTGGTGATGAGGGTTATCTTATTAATTTCCCCAACGTAAACATCATCGAATACATTCGCTTCATTAGCCAGATAACAAAAAAGAATTTCATATACAAAGAGCCCGAACTACAGTTTAGTGTAACAATTCTTTCGGAAGAAGCCACCAGCATCGAAAATATTATTGCCGCACTGGTGCAGATTCTAAGGATTCATGGCCTTCAGCTCCTGGAGCAAGGTAATAACCTGATTATCCACCGAAATCCAGATATACAATCCGTTCCCAGAGTCGTCAGTGACGCTGATGGTGAAACGGGAATTGTAACAAAGGTCTTTCAGTTAAAAAACATCGACCCCGAAACAATCACAAAAGTCATTCGCCCGCTGGTTTCAGCTGGCTCCTTGGTTCAGATTTCAAAAAGTACCAAACACCTTATTGTAACAGACATCGGCAGTAACATTGTCCAAATAGGAAAACTCCTGAGAGACCTTGACTCTCCAAACATAGCCTATGATATCGGCTCCTATGTAGCCGTCACCAGTCATGTGGATGGTCTTGTCGCTCTTGCGGAAAAGATTCTAGAACCGCTCGCTAATGACAACCCACTTGTACTTGTTCCTCAGGCAAGTTCAAACACTATTCACATCGTTTCAACGCCTTATTTGATCAAAAAGGCCAAGTCCATATTTCGAACCCTTGACGTTGGAGGCAAGGACGACGAAGAATCCCTTCCGATCGGGCATATTGAGAGTACAAACTTTTATATTCACAAGTTACAATATCATATGGGCGATAGAATCCGCAATTCCCTTACCGAAATCGGAACATCCCTCGCGCAAGTTGAAACAGCTAACCAGCCTCTGATCACCACAATAAGATCTACCCAATGGGTCGAAGCATCTAACTCCTTATTATTTACAGGAGATAACCATTCCCTCCGTAAAGTTCGTGAGCTTGTAGAAAATCTCGACGTGCCTTTACGCCAGGTTTTAATAGAAATGCTTATCATTGACACCACCATCAACGACTCTCTGAGTTTCGGAATTGACTGGTCAGCACAAATCCAAAGGCCAGATATTGGAGCAATTTCCGGCTCTGGAAACGCAGCTGGTATTGCAGGGCTCCTTACAGGCATACCACCAAACCCCTCAGCACTCGTCGCCCAGCAAGGATTTAGTCTCGGGGTTATCGGCAGAACCATCAGACATGGTAATGACAGCTTTACCTCTTTGGGAGCCTTGGTCAGTGCTCTCCAAACAGACAGCGACATTAATATCGTCCTTAATCCAAAAATCGTCACCATGGACACCTCCCCTGCAGAAATCTTTGTAGGAGGGACCACAGCATTCCAGGCCTCCCAAAGTGTAAATGACACTGGAGGAGTTATTACTGTCAATGTAGATGAGCGCGATGTAGGAACCTTGATGAAGGTTACCCCTATCCTTGGCCCTGAAAATATGGTTACACTGACAATTGAGCAGGAGATGAGTGAAGACCTTACCGACAAGGCAACACTGACTACTGGGCAGGCTATAACTTTAGGTCCCATTACCACAAAGAGCACAACCAAAACTCGCGTTCTTATTCCGGACCAAAACTTTATCATTCTCAGTGGGATGATCCGTGAGCGTAAATCTTTCTCTCACAACAAAATCCCCTGCCTTGGTAGTATCCCCTACGTGGGAGAAACTCTATTCGGCAGTACTACGCAAGGTACGGAAAAGAGGAACTTGATGATTTTCATACGTCCTCACATTATCTCCACTCTTGAAGACGTAGAAAATATCACCCAAAAACAAAAAAACATCTATTATAAGAAGATGAATGAAGAAGATCACGCTTTAGATCTCGACAATATCATGGAACCCTACTACCCATAAAATTATGAAACACATACACCTTGCTCTGCTTGCCATCGTCCTGATGACATCCTGTACGATCCAACACGGCCCTATTGAACCTCAGGTATCTCATACTGTTGTACCAAAGGAGCTCAAACATAAAGCTTCCCCTTTTGAGGAACCCGATTCCAGCAAACTCAGCAATGAATGGAATAAAGAAAGAAAGATTGGCTCTGCATTTGCCCAAGACATGGACCTGTATCGGGCCATTACAGCCTACAAAAGAGCTCTTGTATTGCTTCCTATACATGACCAACAGGCACGCCTTGAGTTACAATATCATATCGTTCATTGCTACTACCTCGGCGGTAAGTACCAAGAAGTCGTCAGCCTTTTCGAAAGTAGTGCTCTAAGTGCCGCTTCAAGTGATTTCCCACCGTTTAACGACCTGCTAATCATGCTACACGATAGCTATACTAAACTTGGAAACGAAAATAAATCTCAAAAGGTCATGAGTATCCTTGAGCAATCAAGCTCTGGCAAGGCTGCTGATTTAAGACTTTCTAATGCCTTACTCCAAGGGACAATTGAAGAAGTTTCTA
>JBLFWS010000163.1:0-7748 GCA_047611865.1 Chlamydiales bacterium | reverse complement strand
TTCAGAATTATTTTGGCAAAGTTCTAAAATTTCATTTCGCCGATCTTCGGGAAGATTTCGCCGATCTTCGAGAAGATTTTCTTGTAACTCCCTATAAATTAATTTGCGTTGAGGGGATAAAAGGGGTCTTGACTCAGTTGAACCTGGCGAGTCTGGTCCAAGAGTGAGGATTCCAAGAGATGCACATGTAGAGGGGGTTGCTTCCCCGGTAGTAAATTTATGCCTACCTTCCGTAGAATCTATTCGCAAGGGTACAGGACTGTCTTCACCAGCGCCACCAACAGAGGCCATTATTCTCCCCTTACTGTATACATGATGTCTTTAGTAAAGTATCGGACCGTATGCATCCCAACTTGATGTTTTTTTAAAAAGTTGAGGAAGCCTTTCTAAATTACTGATGGGCTGTAGATTGTTTTTCAGCCCTATATTTAGTTATATATATATGATTATTTTTTTATATTTCTTCCTCCTTGCTCCACTAAGCTAAATCTAATCGAAATATCCTTCAAGTTACTGAATAGATATCCCTTATCTTCAAAACACATGATGCGTTTGAGGAATTCTGCAAATAGATTCAATCATTTATCGAGCGAACACTCTTAGAACATCGTAATAAACTTGGTCCAATTCACTAACATAGGTAACACTTTTCACTCTCATTGGTAACAATATAGCCATGGAATTTTACAAGAGGATTACCATGGCTTGGAAGTTCGTAAACGTGGAAGATCAAATAAAAGAACTTGTGAACCTTTATTACGAAGGTATCCTTTCCATGAGTGATATTTGTAAAAAGTTCGAAATAAGCCCAAAAACTGCTTATAAGTGGCTTAGAAGATTTGAGATTGATGGGGATTTAGGTCTTTTATACTTGTCAAAAGCGCCTATTCAGTCAAAAAGAACGTACTCTGCAAAGCAAATTGAAATGGCAATTAACCTCAAATGTAAACGCTTAAAGTGGGGTCCTAAGAAAATACTGGCAAAGTTGCGAAAGGAGTTTCCTCGTGAACAATGGCCAGCATGAACATTTTCATTTAACTCTTAAACAAAAAGTTGCTAGTCCTCAAACAAAGAATCTTTCATTTCAGCTTAGGAAAATGCGCGAATTTGTTAGAAATATACAACTTTGAAAGGCCTCATGAAGCATTAAATATGCTCACACCTTAAGACTGTTATGTAACCTCAAAACAACCTTGGGATGGTGTTTTTTCAAAGTCCAGAATATGATTTATCTGAAGGAAAAGTGAGAAAAGTTTCATCTGGAGGCACAATACGCGTAAATCAGTATGAATCTTACGTAAGTCAAGCTCTTTCAGGAGAATATACTGTCCTGAAAGAAGGAGCCAATGAAGGGGGTGATGTCTTTTATGGTAAAGTGTTCTTGGGAAAAGATATCCAAGGAAAAGGAATCGTAAAACCAAAGATAAATAATTTACAGGTGGGAGAAAAGTGTTACCCATGTATGTGAACTAAATGTTACCCATCTTTGTGGTTGCACCACGCAGCAAAGCCGTGTCCCGTTACGTTGACTTATACCGCACCCGGTCACAATTATCGGGAATACCCTGAATGTGATCCTTCATATTCGGATGGTCTTCGGCTTTGGAGAAATACCGACAACCCAACCCCCAATCTTAAATTTGTTTCGGTATAAATACGCGACCTACACTCAAATTCGTATATAAATGTATAGCAACAAAAAACTTAGTTTTTTATAGTAAATTTTTTCTAGAAACCAAATATTACATGGCCTAATTCATATGAAGAGAAAACGCCGCCTTGCCCTAAATTGCCTTGTCATGGGCTTCTTATGTGTATCTCCTTTTGGACATAGCTATGCCCAAGATCAAAATGACAATCTGAACGAAAAAGTCGATGAAGCTTTCGCTAAAGGTGTAGTTGTGGACCTTCGGGATCCGGTCTTACAAAGTGGCATCCTCTCGACAACAAAAGGCGGGGTTATCACCGCACCAGGAATGCGCATCCAAGCGAAAAACATCGTTTACACCCGGAAGGTGGAAAACGATGAGTCCATATTCAAGGTAGAGGCAGAAGGCCACCTGATGCTGGAATACGGAGACAGAGTGTTTATCGGCAATCGCATGGAATTTGACTTCAACTCAGAGACCGGTACGATTTATGATGGTACAACTGGAATTGACCCGTGGTTCATCGGTGCTGCCCAAATCCACTTGAAGCCTAAAGGCGACTACAGCATGGAAAAAGGCTACATCACCACTTGTGGCAACGTCAACAGTGAGTGGGCCATCAGCGCCACGGATGTACTTATTCCACAAAATGATCAGATTTCAGCAAGTAATATTCAAGTACGCTTTCTCGAACTTCCCCTCTTTTGGATGCCTTCATTTACCGGTAACGTGAAAAAGATTCTCCGCGCCCCCATCCAAACAAGAGTTCACTGGGGTGGATCCCGCGGAACACGAATTTCCTTAAAATATCGCTTTTTCTCAAGTGAACAAGTAAACGCCTTCATGCGCTTGGACTACCGCCTCAAAAGAGGCTTTGGTGGTGGCATTGAAGCTAGCTGGCTAGCAGAGGACAAAAAAACATCCTTCATCACCCGCAACTACGTTGCCAACGACACTTCTGTAAGTAATGATACTGAAAGAAAGCGCTATCGTTTCGATGGTAAATACGCCACCTCTTTCCATGATGGAAAAACCACTTTAGATGTTAAATATGACAGACTTAGTGATGCGGACATGCCTTCCGATTACGATGAAAACACCTTTAAGATCGACACAGCAGGACGTACGGAAATCATCACGCGCCGTATACAAGACAAGTGGATACTCAGTTTGATCGCCAGACCAAAGATCAACTACTTTCAAACGTTGAAAGAGGAATTGCCAACATTAGAATGGCGCGTCAAACCATTTGAAATCACTGATACGGGAATAATCAGCGACAACGTTTTCAGAGCTAGTTACCTGACCCTCTCTCACTCTGATACGATAGGTAGACACCTGGATTACAAATCTTCAAGACTCCAGACTCAAAACTACCTTTATCGCCCCACAAACTACAAAAAATTCACCTTCGTTCCAGAAGTGGGTTTTATAGGAACTCATTATGATAAGACCGCTGCAGGAGGCACTTCTTCAGTAATCTTTGGTGTAGCTGGTGGCGAAGTCAACACGCATATGTACAAGGTCTACAACAACAGTCGACATGTAGTAGAACCCTACGCTCGATACGACTATTACCATCGTTTTGAAGACAATCCCGACCAACATTACATCTTTGACATTGACGACTCCTGGTCCAATCTCAACATGATGCAGCTTGGGGTACGCAATACCCTCTTCAAAAAAGACGAAAGAGGTGTCTATCCATCCATCGAAGGAAAGATTTACACCAACGCTTTCATTGACACCAAAAGTGCTCCTAAAACCTTCCCTAAGGTCTACGGAGATATCTCTTACAACGAACTCCGAAACTTTTTCTTTAACTTGGGATTGGCATATGACAACTCTAGACACGAGCTGGACCACTACAACGCTCGCGTTCAATGGACGAAAGATGAAAATCTTGCCGGAAGTTTAGAATATCGTTCCAGAGAAGCATTCGACTGGAGAAAAGCGGACCGAACGCGTTTTTTCCTGGAGTCTTTCCGCGACGAAAATTCCCTCGAAGCCTCCTCCCTTTCGGATAAACGCGAAACGATATTAAGTAATATCTACTATCGCTTTTCGCCGAACTGGGTCGCTCATCTGCAATCTAGACATGGGTCAAGACCAAATGAATCTCGCTTTGATGAATTTCAGATAGACCTGACTACTACAATTCGTTGCAACTGGCGCGGGAAGATCTCCTACCAGCTAGTCGAGCCCACTGACCATAGAATTGGATTCCACATCCGTCTTGATGAGGGTCGCCCTGAAAAGCCTTCGGGACCAACTCTTATCTGGCCCTAGGTCGGGTATTTAAATTAGGGATGGCCTGAAATACATAAGAGACTTGAATTTTGAATTCAGGTCTCTTTTTTTATGTAACTGTATGAATTAAAAATTCAAAGCACTATACGAGGTCTGAATTTACGGGAGATTCTTCTTTTTGAGGAAACGTACTATTAAACAAAGTCGTTAAGACCTCAGAACTTGCCGTTGCTACTAGCATAAGCACTATGTTTTTCATATTATTGACAAATACATTGTCTATACCATAGTTGCATCGAGGAGTCCCAAATGCCTCTTGCCACCAATAGCCTGTAGAATCCAAGGCAATTGCAGACCCAAAAACCGCGAGTCCGGAAGTTCCTGGCAAGGCACATAATAAACCATATGCCGAGTGATGCCAACGGGTGGAGGACATTCCCAGCTCCATAATAATCGGAGTTGCCAATCCAACGACTGCCATAGTAGCGTGCATTAATGCTTTAACTTTATTTTTTTTTGAATAATTTCTATAAGACTGTATGACATGGCTCAGCCCTATTAAACTATAACCTCCATACACATTAAGCTTGGTATTAGAGGGCTGTGGAGGATTCCAAATATTTTTCCTCCAGACTCCTAGACTTTTTGAGGCTGATAGCCCAAAAGAGCTCTTTTGAAAGACTTGAGTTATTGACTGCATGGCTAAGGAGGCTATACGGCTTTGCAAGGAGTAGACCGTAACGGCTGCAATAACGCCTCCGATTGCCAGATTTTTGAGAACTCGCTTTTTGTCCCATTGAGCTGAATACGCCTGTTTCCCCAAGCGTATTCCCTCTATTGCCAAGGGAATTCCCATCAAAAGCCCATAAATACACCCCTCATTCCTACGGATCATACCGCTTTTACCGATGTCACAGAGAAAATTGTTGAATGTAGAGGGAATACTGATCATTTAGCTATTTTCACGTCATTTGCGTTATGTAAAATGATGGATTATAGTTACTTAAGTTAATTGCGTCAATTCTTTATTTGCAATCCATGTACTCTACAGAAGTTAATTTCTAAAATTTCAATTTAATTCCTTACAACACACCTGCCTGTCTAAATATAGATAATCGTCATTGACTCAAAATCAGAACAAAATGCCCTCAAAATCAACGATCCCTTAATTTTAATACACCACCTGAATATCCCTTGTTTTTCTTCTTTTTAGTATTCGCCCAGTCTGTTATAAACGGTGCTTACAATAATGATAAAGAGGGTTTTGATTATGAATATTCTTGTTCTCGGCGCCGGATATGTAGGTCTAGTTACTGGTACTTGCTTTGCTGAAATGGGGCACAGTATCACATGTCTTGACATCAACAACGAAAAAATTGAAATGCTTAAGAAGGGAAAAGTTCCTATATATGAGCCTGGCCTTGAAGAGATGGTCAAAAGAAACCTCACATCAAAAAGACTCCGCTTTACCACTGATTATTCCTCAAGTGTTAAGTCATCACTAATATGCTTCATCGCAGTAGACACCCCTTCTAGAGAAGACGGGTCCGCAAATCTCGACTACGCCCTCACTGCTGCCCGACAAATCGCTGCGGAAATGGAAGATTATCGTGTAATTGTCATGAAATCTACAGTTCCTGTTGGAACCTCCAAGCTTGTCAGCCAAGCCATTCAAGAAATCCTGGACAAACGCGGTGTGGACATCGAATTTGATGTAGTCTCTAACCCCGAGTTTTTGAAAGAAGGGGATGCTATCAGTGACTTTATGAAACCCGATAGAGTTATTATCGGTGTCGAGAACGGTCGCGTGGGAGCTATCATGAAAGAGCTCTATGCCTCCTTCACCCTCAGTAACGAGCGCATCCTTGTGATGGACAGAGCTTCTGCCGAAATGACCAAATACGCTGCTAATGCTATGCTCGCCTCTAGAATATCATTTATGAACGAGCTATCCGGACTTTGTGAAATTCACGGAGCCGACATCAACGACATCAGAAGAGGTATAGGCTCTGACAACCGGATCGGTTACAAGTTCCTCTATCCTGGCGTTGGCTACGGAGGCTCCTGCTTCCCTAAAGATGTCAAAGCCCTGCAAAACACTGCCAAAGACTCCGGTTATGAAGTACCAATCATCGACGCTATCGAAAAGGTCAACTTCAGACAAAAACGTGTTCTAGGCAACAAAATCGCTGACTATTTTGAAACTCATGGCGGACTATCCGGGAAGACTATAGCAATCCTTGGCTTGTCTTTTAAACCTGGCACTGACGATATGAGAGAAGCTCCTTCCCTCGTTCTCATCGACCAATTGCTCAAAGCCGGTGCCAGTGTGCAACTCTATGATCCCATTGCGATGGAGAGCGCTAAGAAAGCCCTCAAAAAGAGCTCAAAAATCAAGTGGTGCGAATCTGAAATGGATGCTGCCAGCGACTGCGACGCCATTGCTCTCGTAACAGAATGGAAGCAATTCCGTTTCTTAAATTTTGCTCCTATTTTAGAACAGATGAAAGGTCATGCATTCTTTGACGGAAGAAACCAATACTCCCCTAAAGAAATGGCAAAAAAAGGTTTCGACTACATCAGTATCGGGCAAGCTCCAGCCTTTGCTGCTACTGCAAAAGTACTTAAACTCCAAAGCGCCTCGTCATAAGGTCGGTACAATGCCAGTAAAAGAGATGAGTATTCAAGAATACCTTAAGGAACAAACCCTCGTGGTGGATCAACGTCTTGACGAACTGATCCCCGAACAGAACGTTCCCTATAACCTCTTGTTTCAAGCAGCTCGCTACTCCTTGATAGCTCCGGGTAAAAGGTTACGTCCGATCCTTGCCCTGGCAACGACTGAAGCTCTTGGAGGATCTCTTGATGCAGCCCTTTCTCCAGCTTGCACCCTTGAGATGATACATACCTATTCTCTCATTCACGACGATCTTCCCAGCATGGACGACGACGACCTGCGAAGAGGAAAGCCCACCCTCCATAAAGTATATCCTGAAGGACAGGCTATACTGGCGGGTGACTTTCTCCTGACCTACGCCTTTGAAGTTCTGGCCGAGTGCCCTTTGCTTACTGCTGAGCAAAGGGTTAAGCTCATTTCTGTTCTGGCAAAAAGATCGGGTGGCAAAGGCATGATCGCCGGTCAAGTGATGGATTTAGAGTCTGAGGGGAAAACAATAAACTTCAAAATTCTAAAAGAAATCCATTGTCGCAAGACTGCCGCCATGATCACCGCCTCCATCGAGTTTGGCGGCATCATTTCCCATGCTACATCTGAACAGATGCAGCATCTCCGAAAATTCGGACAAGATATAGGCCTCGCCTTTCAAATTGTTGACGATATTCTTGATGTCACTTCCAGCGACATCAAGCTAGGCAAACCTGCCAAATCCGATATCACCAACAATAAAGCCACCTATGTTTCCACTCTAGGACTTGATGAATCCAAACGTTGTGCAGACAACTTGTATCGCTCGGCTCTCGAGTCTTTGGAGAAGCTCTCCCTTGATACAAAATGGCTAGCTTCCATTGCGGAATTGATCGTCTGTAGAAAATCCTGAGACAATAAATCTGAAAGAACCACCAGGCCCTTTCGTTTTATTCTAACAGGATAGGCAGGACCATCCTTGTACCCATAACTTTTTTTGACAAAAAATATCATTTATTCTCCTAACTATTTTTATTAGCTGGAATTTGATCAAATGCATCTAGAGCTCGTGCATATTTTCGTCAAGAGTCCCGTGCCCTCTATAGAAGGCTTACTACTGTAATTTAGTGAACTTGAGTCTGTAGGTATGAGTACGACAGGACACTGTTTAATTCGCTTTATTGTAACCTGATTATGAGGGTTAA